>JAILRG010000117.1 GCA_024698325.1 Treponema sp. | reverse complement strand
GGCGGGCATTATCAGACCGAAACTGTCGGCGTAAACCTGGTAAGACGCAAGCTGGAAGCAGAATGCGGTATTGAGACCTGTTTTATAGACATACCGACCGGTTTATAAGCCGGTATAGACGGCATGAGCCTTTCTGAATATAATTGGTTCCTATGATAGATTCGAATACAATAGCGGTTGAGTTTAAACCGACTCACCCTAAAGCTAAAAAAATCATTCCCCTTATACTGATGATAGCCGTCATTCTGGCAGATCAGATAACAAAAATTATCATTACCAAAACAATTCCGCTTGCATTTCCGCCGCACATCGTTTCTGTCGTCGGTGATATCATTCAGTTGACGCATGTATGTAATCCTGGCATCGCATTCAGCATCGGTCAGGGATGGTCAGTCGCAGTGCGCAGCGTTTTGTTCCGCATCATTCCGCTGATTGTCATCATCCTTGTGCTTGCCGTGTATATCAGGAATGACACTTTTACGCAGCTGCAGCGCTGGGCTATCGCTGGCATTGCAGGCGGCGGCTTTGGAAATCTTATTGACAGGTTCTTTAGAAAAGAAGGCGTTATCGATTTTATTGACGTAAAATTCTATGGGATTCTCGGAATGGAGCGCTGGCCGACATTCAACGTTGCCGACGCCGCCGTCGTTGTCTGCGGAATCCTGCTGATTGTCTCTTTTATCATCTCTGTTAAAAACGAAAAAAACGCAGGAACCGGCATATGACAAAAACCGAGCGCACGCTGCTTTTCAATATCTGCGTCATGCTGTTTAATGTCGTGCTGGGGCTTGCAATAGAGCTGACGATCGTACTGCTCTTGCTTTACGTTCTCCCCAAAATCCCGAGCATAGCTGACAGCGTTCCTTCGCGCACTGTACTTCCCTTTTTCCTGCTTGCAGGGCTTTTTATCGCGATGATTCTTTCCGTCAAATGCATTTCCTGGGCGGTAAAGACCTTCCACTTGGAAGACAAGCTGGACGAAAAAGCCGTTAAGCGCTACATCCAGGACGACTCAAATAATCTAAGACACTTATAAAAAAATCCGCCATGGAAGGCGGATTTTTTATTCCTATGCCTGCAGTGCTGTAACTGCTACGGTGTCAACGATTTCGTCAACGTTGCAGCCGCGGCTCAAATCGTTCAGCGGCTTTGCAAAGCCCTGACAGACCGGGCCGATTGCTTTCCAGCCGCCCATGCGTGCTGCAATCTTGTAGCCGATGTTGCCTGCGTTGATGTTCGGGAAGATGAATGTGTTTGCATGACCTGCAACTGCGCTTCCCGGAGCTTTAAGCTCACCAACTTCCGGTGCAATGGCAGCGTCAAACTGGAACTCGCCGTCCAGAGCCAGCTCCGGAGCCTTTTCTTTTGCGATAGCAGTTGCGCGCACAACCTTACCAACAGTGTCGCCATCTTTCGGGTCTGCACCGCTTCCCTTGGTAGAGAATGAAAGCATAGCAACTTTCGGCTCGATGCCAGCGATTGCCTTTGCAGTACCAGCAGAAGCAATTGCGATGTCTGCCAGCTGCTCTTCAGTCGGGTTGATGTTGATTGCACAGTCACCGAAAACAGCGATGCCGTTCGGCAGGTATTTGTTTGAGCCTTCCGGAGCTACCATGATGAAGCATGAAGAAACGGTGCTGCAGCCGGGGGCGGTCTTGATGACCTGCAGGCCCGGGCGCAGGGTATTTGCTGTTGAGTGGCAGGCGCCAGAAACAAAGCCGTCTGCGTCGCCTGCTTTCAGAATCAGAGCGCCGTACATGGTGTAGTCTTTGAGCGCAGCTGCTTTTGCTGCTGCAACATCTGCATATTCAGGAAGACCGGTCTTCTTGTTGATTTTGCCTTCGCGGGCTTTGTACAGGATTTCTGCGTACTTGTCTGCGTTTGCATCGGTTGTCGGATCAACGATGTTCACGCCGCTCATATCAAAGCCGAATTTTTCGATGTCTGCCTTGTTGCCGAGCAGAGTGATTTTTGCGATGCCTTCTTTTACAATGCGGGAAGCGGCTTCTACAACGCGCTTGTCTTCGCCTTCGCAAAGAACGATTGTTTTGCCGGCAGCTTTTGCCTTAGCACGGAGTTCTGAAACAAAATCCATAAAAAACCTCTAAAAAAATATTTTATCCGCAGCTTTTGCAGATACTGTAAGTATACAAATCTGCGAAAATCTGCGCAATCTGCGAAAAATATCAATATCCGTCGCTCATCGCACGGTTTGCATCGCGCTGACAAAGCTCCGCATACACCATACTGCGCTTTTTAAGCTCGTCTTTCTTTTCCTGCGGGTACGGAATGTAGCGCCAGAAAATTGCACGAAGCTTTTTGTCCATAATCTGAGTGCCATTCGCTTCCTTTGTCATCCAGAGGACATAATCTGCGATAAAGAACGATTTGAGGTCACCTTTAAGCTTCTGGCTTTCTACCCACTGATAGTACTGACCGGTTAAGCCTTCTTCCATCCAGTAGTAGCTCGCCTTTTCCTTGGCGACCTGCCAGCGCAAATCGGCAACAGCCATCAAAAGTGCAATCTTTAAGTCGCGGGGATACATCGGAATGACGATACGGCCGCGACTGGTGACGCGGTTGTATCGGTCAAACGGCTCCCAGCAGAAGCCGAAATCGCCGTACGTCGGCACTAAAAGCACATACGGGACAATGCGGTTCGGCGTATTTTTATGAACACGGCAGAAAGCGCCCGGATCAAGTGATTCAATCCATGCCATCGTGTTCAGCACGTTTTCGCGAAAACCAGTGCCCTGCGGGATACAGTGGAAGAACTCGCGCGTAAACACAGGAAACTGGTTTCCCTGACGGCCGATGGTCATTTTTGCCATCTGGCGCACGGTGTTCATCTCGGTCATAATATCGCCGTGGTCAACTTCCACATTTGCGGGGCCACTCTTCAGCTTCTGTTCAAGTGAAATACCGACAGCACGGGCTTCTTCAAGCTCATGGATGTAAGCAGCAATTTCCTTGTCGTTTTTCTGCAGGGTACGCAGTTTTTCGGAAATTTCAATGAACGTGTGTTTCTGAGTTTCTGTATAGGCTTCCTTGTGCGGCGCCATGCCAACCAGCGGATTATGCACAAACAGTGATTCAATGCGATTCAGCAGTTCGTGTTCAATCATACTCCGTTCGCTTTCTTTCGCATTTAAGAGGCTTTCCGCGCTCTGGAGCTTGCCGTCATTCTTGCTTTTGAGCATTAACAGCTGCTGCTGTTCAGCACCGCCGCCAGCTTTTCTTGTAGGACGGGTTTCATCTGTCGCCGACAGCGTCAGACGGCCGCTGGCGATATCCCGGAACCATTCATCCAGATAATACACCGGCTCATTCGTGTTGTTTTCAAGGATTGACTTTGAAAAAGTCTCCTTCTGCTCAGCCGTAAACAACGACGGAAGCAAAACTCCAAAACGAACCAGCATGCGCTTCGGCATGGGAAGTCCGTAATCAGCCATTTTCGGTGCCAGCGACCGGAGCAGCTCCCAGTAAGCCGTAACCATCTGCTGGCGGTAGACTGTTCGGTCTTTCGGGTCCTGACAGTTCAAATACCGGGAAAGCACCTGATGCACACGCTGAGAAGCATCACCCTCGCCGGTTAATGCCGTCTTATAATATGCCTTGTCGTCAAAATAATTGTTGGGAACGTCATCAAAAAACTTTGTTATCGGCTGAAACTTTGTAACGCTTAAGTCGACCTGGGCAACCGAAGCAGGACGCTCTGCCGGTTTTTCATCAAAGGAAAAATCTGAATCTCCAGCAAATTCATCCAGCGGAACATCTGAAATATCTGTATCACTGGAATCGTAATAGTCACCTGGTTCTGATGAAGCCTCTGCCAATAATGCCGCTATTGTAGGGTCTAATTCTGAATCGCTCATATATTCAGTATAACACGTTATTCTTAAAGCGCAAAGTCATTACCATGTAAACTTACCTCGCCGCTCTGGAGCACCTTCTTCTCCCCGTTTTCAAGCATAACTTCAAGAGCTGCCTCATCGGTGACTCCAAGCACAAGCGCGCAGTACGTTTCCCCCGGCATGCCGGCGACAGGATTAATCTGCACTGTTTTTCCCTGCAGAAGCGAACGCGAGCGGTACTCTGCCATCACATCCTGAACGGCCTGCCCGGACATGCCAGCTTGCATGGCGGCCGTTCCCCCGGCAAGCTGTGAGTACCCGGCAATCGTACCTCCAGTTGCGCTGTTACCGCCTGTCATGCTTCCTGCAGAGTCCCAGCTGTCATACAGCGCAAGCAGGTTTGCCGCAACGTGGGCTGCAAGCGTATTCCTGCTGATTAAAGGCGCCGCCTCGCCTGGCACCATGTCGCAGATGGAGGCTGCAGTATGTGCAAGGTTTCCGGAAAAGCCCATCGGCCGGACATTTATGCCTATGCCGACATTCGCTGCCTCGACCCGGCCCGTCTCAAAATTGACAAAGCCCTCTGTCAGTATGCCGCAAACTTTTTTTCCGCCAATGTACACGTCATTCACCCATTTAATCTGAGCGCTCGTACCATACAAGGCGTCGATAGCTCTGGCTACAGCGACAGCAGCGGCCGCTGTCAGCAGCGCTGGATTTGTTACGCCAGACTTTGGAGCAAACACGAGCGTCATATACACACCGCTGTTTGCAGGAGACACAAAGGTGCGCCCCATGCGCCCGCGACCGGCAGTCTGCTGACCGGCAACAATAAGTGAACGATGCAGCTTTTTTCCGCTTTCTGTCAGCGAGCCGTCTGCATTTCGGAATGACACGATTGAAGATTCTGCGCGCTTTGACTCGCTCAGTGTCGAATCAACACAGGAAAACGCATGTACAGCGCCCGGCTGCACGCCAAG
Organism: Treponema sp.; assembly: GCA_024698325.1. Taxonomy (GTDB): domain Bacteria; phylum Spirochaetota; class Spirochaetia; order Treponematales; family Treponemataceae; genus Treponema_D. Next base: position 49,884 of record JAILRG010000117.1, on the reverse strand, counting down.
CGCAGCAATTTCAGAGCTGATTCTGTCAGCATCGATTACATCCGGAACTGCCAGCAGACGATACCCGCGGTTTGTCACTGCCTCAATTGTGTAGCCGTCCCGTTCAAGCGATTGTATCGCCTTCCAGACTGATGTTCGGGAGACGCCGCATCCGGCAGAAAGTTTCTCACCCGAGATAAAGCTGTCTTTGTTTTCGCCGGCAGCAAGCAAAGCAGAAAGTACAGATTCCTTCGTCGTCATGGGCCATAGTATAGCAAAATGCACGAAAAACGTCACACAGCGCCTTCAAAATATGCTATACTCTCTTTCATGATTGATATGACAGAACCAACAGAATCGTCTGCAGATGAATACACGATTGAGCCTGCAGGACCCAAAACAGCCCTCGTAACGATTATCGGCCGCCCGTCTGCCGGAAAATCCACCTTCCTGAACACTGCCAGCGGAGAGCCGGTTTCCATTGTTTCGCCGCTTCCGCAGACCACGCGCAACGCAATCAAGGGAATCGTAAACACCTCTCTAGGACAGCTGGTATTTGTCGACACCCCCGGTTACCACGAATCAGAAAAAAAGATGAACGTAAAACTGCGCGCGCTGACAGCAGAACAGCTGGAAAACGCAGACGCAATTTTGTACGTCATTGACAGCACGCGCCCCTGCGGAGACGAGGAACGGCTTATCACAAACCTGCTCCGCACTCATCAGGAAAAGCTTGTTGTCGCGCTGAACAAAACCGACGACAGCCGTTCAAGGGTGCAGGAAGCAAGAGCCTTCGTCAAAACTGAGCTGCCTTCCCTCTCTGATGAAAAAATCTTCGCAATTTCCGCAAAAGAAGATACGGGCATTAATGATATTCTGCGCGCACTGTACGACCTTGCGCCGGAAGCCCCGCACCTGTACCCCGAAGAGTACTACACGGATCAGGAAGTTGATTTCCGCATGGCAGAAATTATCCGCGAACAGGCCATTAACCGCCTGCAGCAGGAAATCCCCCATGCTCTGTATGTTCAGATTGCCGACATGGAAATGAAAAAAGACAACCTTATGTGGGTGCGCGCTTTTATCTGCGTTGAGCGCGAAAGCCAGAAGGGCATTGTCATCGGGAAAGGCGCCAGTCTGATTAAGACAATCCGCATCGAAAGCATTAAGGCGATGCGAAAGATTTTCCCGTACCGCGTTGATTTGGATCTACAGGTAAAAGTTGATAAAAACTGGCGCCAGAAAGACACGCGGCTCGATAAGCTTATCCGCTAAGCATAGCACAAAAAAATAGGCCGCGTTCAGCGGCCTGCTCTACCACGAGGCGCCTCGCGCCAGTGGTCCGCACATGCACGCGACGGCAGCTCGTACTGCCGTCACAAAAAAATAGGCCGCGTTCAGCGGCCTATTTTTATGCTTATTTAGTCAAGCTTACCGTACATCAGGTACCAGTAGCCGTACGGTGAATGCCATGTTCCCTTAAGGTTTGACTTCTGCAGCCAGAACTCGTTGTAGTATGCAACAGGAGCAACTGCAGCGTCTTTAAGCATAACCTGTTCAGCCTTGTGCAGAAGGTCGTAATGCTCTTTTACGTCAGTTGTGTCACGGGCAGCTCTAACCAGCTTGTCAAATTCAGCTGAAGAATACTTACCGTCGTTGTTGCCGTTGCCTGTCTCAAGCAAGTTAATCATGTTAGACGGGTCATCCCAGTCATATACCCAGCCATTGCGTGCAACGTCAAAGTTACCGGAGCGGCGGTCAGCAGAAACAGTCTTCCATTCCTGAATGTTTACGTTCATGGTCAGTCCCAGCTGAGCCCATGCTGACTGCAGGTATTCAGCGACAGATTTATGATAACCAGCATCGTTTGTCAGATACTCGAATACCGGGAAACCTTTTCCTTCCGGATAGCCGGCATCTGCAAGAAGCTTCTTTGCACGGGCAAGGTCTGCCTGATAGTTTTTAATGTCAAAGTGGTCGCCATAGGTAGCGGTAGTTACTTCCTCAAAAGAAGAAGCTGCTGCTGCATCGGAAACACCGGGGCCGACAAAATTCTTTGCCGGGCTGTAGGTGCCGCCCATAACAGTGTTTGCAACGTATGCGCGGTCAATAGCGAGAGACAGAGCTTCGCGAACGCGATTATCGTTGAACGGGGCGCGCTGTGTGTTGAAACACACGTAGTAGGTACCCATAATCGGCTCTACATAGAATTCACTGTTATCTCGCAGTGACGGGATTTCCTCAGTCGGGACATCCTTAATCAGCTGAATTACGCCCTGATTGTATGCAGTGTATGAGGTGTTTGCATCTTCAATCAAATGCCACACAATCTGGTCAAATGTGATGTTCTCTGCATCCCAGTAGTAGGGGTTCTTGGTAAACACAATCTGCGCACCATCGGTGAACTCAGTCATGTAGTACGGGCCGCTTGTTACATAGCTTTCCGGAGCTGTTGCCCAAGAATCGCCTGCAGCTTCGATAGCAGCTTTCTGAACCGGAACCAGCGTTGCAAAAGAAACAATTTTATCAAAGTAAATGCACGGAGAAACAAGTTCTACAACAAACGTCTGTGCGCTCGGAGCTGAAACAGCGAGTTTGTCCAAGTCGCCGGCGCTTGCTTCGTCAAAACCGCGGACCATGTTCAGAAGATCATAGCCGTAGGGAGCCGCCGTCTCAGGAGAAGCGACGCGTTTCCATGAATACACAAAATCTTCTGCTGTCAGATCAGTGCCGTCAGACCACTTAAGGCCATCTCGCAAATGGAACGTCCAGGTCAAACCATCCGGTGACTGTTCCCATGACTCTGCACAACCACCGATAACGTTGTTGTTGCGGTCAAACTTCAAAAGACCTTCAAAGGCGTGCAAAATCATGTTGCCGCCGTCAACAGCACTATTCAGCGCCGGGTCGATTGTCTCAGGTGAAGGGCCCACCTGTACGTGAAGGACAGAGCCTTTTCCAGCTTTCTTTGCGGATTTATCACCGCAGGAAACCAGAAGGCCTGCCACTGCTACTACTGAAACTACCAGCAATGCCAGCTTTTTCATACTTTTATTCTCCTTTGCCGCCGTTTTTGCGGACAGCCAAAAAAAATTGCTTTTGTAATCCCACAAGCCCCGCCCTTAATCAGGACAAAATGGGTCGCAAGCGGCCCTCTCACCGAGCTTGCAGAAGACGCTTTTCGCCCCTCAAGCAAACTCACGCTGCCTCTAGTTCAGCTTGTCCAGGTGATGACAGGCGCACCAGTGGCCGCTGGTCACTTCCTTAAACTCAGGCTTCTGTTCGGCGCACTGACTGTCGGTATACGGACAGCGCGTGCGGAAGGGACAGCCGGACGGCGGATTTACCGGGGAAGGCACGTCACCTTCAAGGATGATGCGCTTATTTGCGCGCGCCGTCTTTGGATCCGCAATCGGAACCGCACTGATAAGCGAGCGCGTGTACGGATGCATCGAGTGGAAGATGATTTCGTCGCTTTCTGCCATCTCGACCATGTGCCCCAGATACATAACGCCGATTCTGCTTGAGATATGATTGACGACAGACAGGTCGTGGGCGATAAAGAGGTAGGTAAGCCCCATAGCCTGCTGCAAATCTTCAAACATGTTGACAACCTGGGCCTGAATGGACACGTCCAGAGCGGAAACCGGCTCGTCACAGACGATGAACTGGGGCTTTACTGCCAGAGCACGGGCAATGCCGATACGCTGGCGCTGACCGCCAGAAAACTCGTGGGGGTAGCGGTTGGCATGCTCGCTGTTTAAGCCGACAACAGAAAGAAGCGCAATAATCTTGCGGCGGCGCTCCTCCCGGTTCTCATACAGCTTGTGGATGTCGAGCGCTTCGCCGACAATGTCGCCGACAGTCATGCGCGGGTCAAGCGACGCATACGGATCCTGGAAGACAATCTGCATTTTTCTGCGGTACGGGCGCATGTCGGCTTTTACGCCGGTCTCGCTGTCAAAAATCACTTCGCCGTCATACACGATTTTGCCAGATGTCGGCTCGGTCAGCCGCAGAATTGAGCGGCCAGTCGTTGTTTTGCCACAGCCGGACTCGCCGACCAGACCGAATGTCTCACCTTTTTTGATGAAAAAGCTTACGTCGTCAACGGCGTGCACTATCTTTTTGCTTCCCGCAACCGGAAAGTACTGCTTTAAGTGACTGATTTCAAGTAAGTTTTCGTTGTTGCCGCTCATGCCTTGTCTCCTTTCGGTTCTACTTTTGCATCTGCGCTGCCGCACACCTGAGCTTTCTGCTCAAGCCAGCAGCGACCGTAGTGCACGTTTTCGCCTACGGCAGCTCCGCCAAGCGTCTCGTACTCATTGCGTACCGGCGGCTTTTCAAGGCAGATTTTCATACAGCTAGAGCAGCGCGGCGCAAAACAGCAGCCTTTCGGACGGTTCAGCAAATCGACTGGCTGACCTTCAATCGGAACGAGCCGGGAATAATCCTTCTCGTGAAATTTCGGAATTGAGCGCAAAAGTCCGCGCGTATATTCGTGCTGCGGATTGTAGAAAATGTCGTCTGTCGTGCCATATTCGATGATTTCGCCCGCATACATGACGGCAATGTGGTCGCACATGCTTGCAACGACGCCCAAATCGTGAGTAATCATGATGATTCCCATGCCGAGCTTCTTTTTTAGCTCCTGCATCAGCTCCAGAATCTGCGCCTGAATCGTTACGTCGAGCGCGGTAGTCGGTTCGTCTGCAATCAAAAGCTTAGGTTCGCAGGCAAGCGCAATTGCAATCATCACGCGCTGGCGCATACCGCCAGAAAGCTCGTGGGGGTACTGCTTTAAGCGCTTATCCGGCTCGTTAATGCCAACCAGCGTCAACAGTTCGCGCGCACGGGCGGTTGCCTCCGCGCCTTTTTTATTTGTATGCAGCCTTACCGCCTCTTCAATCTGATTTCCAATAGTCCAGACCGGATTTAAGCTCGTCATCGGGTCTTGGAAGATAATGCTGACTTCTTTTCCGCGAATGTGGCGCAGTTCTTTTTCGCTCATCTGGTCAATGCGGTGACCGTTAAACGTAACGCTGCCGCCGGTAATTTTACCGTTTTCCGCTGTCAGTCCCATAATCGAATAGGCAGTGACCGATTTGCCGCTGCCAGATTCGCCGACGATGCCGAGGACTTCGCCTTCCTGCATGTGAAGCGTTACATCGTTAAGTGCGCGCACTTCACCCGCCGGAGTGAAGAACGAAAGCTTTTCATGCTGTATGTCTACTAAATAATTGTTCTCTGCCATGTGTACCTCTACAAAACGCCCCGACCTTGGCCGGGACAAAATGGCAGCCCGAACAGCTGCCTCTGACAAGCAGATTTCCTGCTGCCTCGTCCTCCTTGAGCCTATGACTTAAGCTTCGGATCAAACGCGTCGCGAAGACCGTCGCCGAGCAGGTTAAAGCTCAGGATGATGATGAAAATGAGCGCGGCCGGAGCAAACAGCTTTTCCGGGAAGGTCTGGAAGCCGTTAAGCGCTGCACTTGCAAGAGAACCCAGCGACGGCATCGGAGCCTGCACACCCAACCCCAGGAATGACAGAAACGACTCAGTAAAAATTGAAGACGGAATTTGCAGGGTGGTCGTAACAATCAGCGTTCCGATACAGTTTGTGATCAGGTGCTTTCCGATGATGCGGCGTTTTCTGGCACCAAGCGCTTTTGCAGCCGTAACATACTCATTCTGTTTAAGAATCATAATCTGGCTGCGCACGATACGCGCCATACCGACCCAGTACAGAAGCGCAAACACGATAAACATGCTGACCATATTCGGACCAAGCCGCTGAATCCAGCCAAAGCCCGGAACCATACCAAGCGTACGCAGCGGAAATTTAAGCGTCTGTGCCAGCAGAATGATAATAAGCACATCCGGCACCGTGTAGATGATGTCGACTATGCGCATCATAATCAAATCTATCATGCCGCCAAAATAACCGGCGATGGCACCATACACAGAGCCGATGCACAAAATTAGGATAGATGCAACGATACCGACCATGAGCGAGACACGGCCGCCAACCATAACGCGAATGGCATAGTCACGACCGTTAGCGTCAGTGCCCAGAATGTGCGGGAACACATGCTCGCCAGCTTCAATGCGTGCAATTTCCTGTGCAGAATACTGCATTGGCCCCAGACGCTCGTTTCCCTTCATCTGCTCTTCATACTGATAGGGATAAAAGCCCGGAACGATAAAACACAGCACGACAATCAGCAGTACGATTGAAAGCGCGGTCATTGCAATTTTATTTCTGCGGAACCGGCGGATACCATCTTTCCAGAAACTCACCGACTCACGCATAATCACGAGTGATTCTTTTTCTTCTGCCGACGCGGGCACAAAATCGTCCACGTTCAGCTGCAAACTCAAAGGATTTTTCTTTGCTTCAGATACGTTAGCCATTACTCTGCCTGCCTTACTTTAACTTGATACGCGGGTCAACAATCGCATATGCAACGTCTACAATGACGTTCATAAAGATGACGAACACGGCAAGGAAGATTGTCGTTCCCATAATCATAGGATAGTCGCGGCTGGTGATTGCGCCGACGAATTCTGAGCCAAGGCCCGGAATGTTAAAGATTTTTTCGATGATAAAGCTGCCGGTCATAAGAGACGCAAGAAGCGGGCCGAGATATGTGACGACCGGAAGAATTGCGTTACGGAGCGCATGCTTAAAAATCGCCTTTACGTTGCTGACGCCTTTCGCGCGTGCGGTGCGCATGTAATCCTGTCCCATAACATCAAGCATTGAAGAACGCATAAGGCGCGCAATGTAGAATGTCGGGTACAGTGCAAGTGCTACAACCGGCATGATATAACTTGCCGCCGTATTCAGTCCAAGAGAAGGAAGCAGACGCAGCTTGGTCGAAAAAATGTACATCAGGAGCGTTGAGGACAAAAAGCTCGGAATCGCAATTCCCGCTGTAGAAAGCACGACAAGCAGGTTATCTATCAGCTTTCCGCGCTTAAAGGCAGCAACAGCACCGAGCGGAACGCCACAGAACACAGCGACAAGCATGGCAAATCCGCCAAGACGTGCGCTCACCGGGAACTTTGTCGCAATAATCTGGCTTACCGTGCGGCCGCGCTTTTTGAGCGACAGTCCCAAATCCCCGCGGGTAAGTCCTCCCAGATACGTAACATACTGTACACCCAGCGGCTTATCCAGGCCGTACTTTGCCTCCATGGCAGCCTGTGCCTGCGGTGTAACGGCCTTTTCTGAAAGGAACGGTCCTCCCGGCACCAGATTCATGATAAAAAATGTCAGTGTTGCGACAAGATACGCCGTTATAACCGCCGTAATCAGCCGCTTAATAATGTAGCGTAGCATAAGTACCTCAAAAAAGTATGCGTCTTAATCTATGACCATTCGTTTTACATCGCGGCCTTCGATGGAGAAAATCAATTCCGTGTTTTTAGGTACCGCATACGGGATTGTTACACTGCCACCTATGTGCATAAAGGTAACGATTGTGTAGCGTTCACCTGTATCGGGAATTGCATCCAGTTTCATCTCGACTGGATAGGGGTAATCGGTTACCAGCGTACTGAAAATTCCGTAAAGCAAACCATTTTCTGCCTTTGTCGGTAACGCAAGTTCCACGCTCATGCGGCTGTAGTTGTTCACATACTCGCGGTTAAATGACTGCTGGCCTGTTACAGAACCCGGCTTTTCATCACCTTCCACTGTATGCGCGGTAAAATCATACACAAGCTTGCTCTGTCCCATGCGGGAAAGCAGCTCATTTACCGTAAGCCCCACCAGATTCGGCACGGCCGTGTAATCATAAGCAGGACCACGGCTCACAACCAGATGTACGGTTACCGGAGAGGCAATTGGCGTGCCTTCAGGCGGATCCTGCTCCAGAATCACCCCAGCGTCGCTTTTATCGGCTTTATATACCGGATCTGCCAGCACGATAAGGGGACGCGTGCTGCCAGTAAACATGGCCTGCAGCTTGATTTTTACATCATCAAGCTTTTCGCCCACATAGTTTTCAACGTGATCAATGATAACGCCACGGCTTACCGTAAGCGTCATCCGGCTGCCAGCCTTTACGATTGCCCCCGCATCGGGACTTTGAAAAAGCACCTTGTCTTTATCATCAGGGCTGTCGGTGTAACGAAGCTGCAATTTTGGGTACAGCTCTTTTGCCTGCATTTCAAGCATGGCGGCAGTCAGCTGCTTTCCGACGATATCGGGAACAAGCACCTGCTCTTCACCTTTTACCGCCGCAAAAAAGACTGCCAGACAGACAAGCAGCATAAAAATGATTGCAGCAACAACGGTAATTACAAGCGCCTTACCTGAAGACTGTAAGCTTTCTGCGGCTTTTGTAATATCAAGCCGGAGTTTCTTTATATCAAACTGTTTTAGCTTATCTAACATGACATTCCTTTTCCGATTGTACACTTTTGCCCAATAATAGCGCCATAGTGTAACAAGTTCCCAAGGTTTATGCCAGAGAAGAGCCTATAAAATTCCGCGCGCCATTCATAAAAGATTTGTAATCCATGGCCTTTTTTGACTGCCACTGAAGTTCTGAAGCCACAATAATGCGCCCGTCGCCGCATGCAATCTCAATACCGACTGCCTTGCGATACGGAAGCACCGTTCCAGGAGCCTCTGAAGTACAGTCTTCGCCAACCTTTGCCTTTACAATAATCAGCTGAACACCGTTCGATGTGGTAAAACAGAGCGGCCACGGCGTATACGCACGAATCTTGCGGTCGATTTCTGCAGCCGGCCGCGTCCAGTCAATGCGGCCATCTTCTTTGTTGATGAACGGCGTATAGCTTGCCTCTCCTGTCTGCGGAGTACCTGCAGGGCGTGCAAAAGCACCCGCACCGCCAGATGTAGCATCCTGTTCCGCTGCCTGCACAATCCGACAGAGCACACTGTCAAGAAGGGCAGAGCCACGGTCAGTCACCGGGCTTTGCATGCCGTCTCCGTCCATAAGGCTCAGCGTAGTCTCGACGCCTGTAAGCGGAATTTCGTCAGAAGCCAGAATGTCGCCCTCGTCGGTTTTAAGGGCGATTTTCTGCACCGCAACACCAAGAGAGCTGTCTCCGGCAAGCAGGGCTGCCGGCACCGGCGTACAGCCGCGATAGCGCGGAAGTGCCGACGGATGAAGGTTGATGCCGCCGAGCGGAAACAGTGCGAGAAACTTCGGGCCAAAAATGCGGCCGTAGTCAAACGTAACTAGCAGGTCGCAGGAAAGCGGGACGGCGGCATCGCGCGCCTCCTGTTTTACATGATCAAACGCAAGCACCGGAAGCCCCGCCTCTACAGCAGCCCGGGCAACCTCTGTCGGAATAAGCTCTTTATGGCGCCCGCGCGTGCTCGGCGGATTTGTAAGCACGCCGCAGATTTCGTAGCCATGCTCCGCTGACAGCGCAAGCAATTTTTTTAACACCAGGCTCGAGGCAAGCGGACTTCCTGCATACAGAATACGAAGTTTTCTCACGATACGCTCCTTATGCACAGCGCCATTACCGGCGCTTCAAACACAACATGGCAAGCTTTGGCTCAGACAAAACCGCCGGAAAGCCGGAAAGAATACCATCATGAATGAGTTTTTTCTTTCCGAGCCTCTTTTGCCGCAAGCTTTGCTGCGAGGCTGGCAGCTTTGCGGGCTTTTTCTGCTTCTTTTTTTGCGGCGCGCTCAAGGCGCTTCTGAAACTGGGCAGCAGTTTTTGCGGCAAACTCAGGATCTCCGCGGTCGATATACACGATGCCATCCAGATGATCGTATTCATGCTGAATAATGCGGGCAAGCAAGCCGTCCGCATCAAGCGTAAAAGGCTTTCCATGTTCATTCAGAGCCTGCACCGTCACTTTCTCAGGACGCTTAATGTTTTCAGATACGCCGGGAAGCGAAAGACAGCCCTCTTCGTAATCAGTCAGTTCGGCGCTTGTTCCGATAATCTGCGGATTTATAAACACGCGCTTAACTTCATCATCAGCCATGACAACGAAAAAGCGCTTTGAAATGCCAACCTGAGGAGCCGCAAGCCCCACACCGTCAGCTTCTGCCATCGTCTCAAACATGTCCTCAAACAGACTGCGCATTTCATCAGTAATCTCTGCAGGCTCTACTGGCACAGCTTTTTTCCGGAGCACCTCTTCTCCAAGCTTATAAATCTTCATTACCATCTTCCATTCTCCTGATTCTTATTTGCCAAGCCGGATTCTGGCAGCTCGCGCGTGTCCGGCAAGCCCTTCCGCATCGCCCAGCACTCCCGAAGCCTCTGCCGAGGCTACAGCACCAGCAGAACCGTCCACCGTGCGCAGCGTGGTGACTGTCTTTAAGAAAACGCGAACGCTTAGGCCACCGGTAAAACGCGCGCTGCCGCTTGTCGGGAGCGTGTGATTCAATCCTGCGGCATAATCGCCAAAGACTTCCGCGCTTGAGTGGCCGATAAAAAGCGAGCCGTAATTATGCACAAGTGATGCAATTCTGTCGCGCAGCTCGCCTTCGTCCATCGCAAGTTCCAGATGCTCCGGCGCCTTGCGGTTTGCAATTTCCGCCGCCTCTTCCAGATTCTTACATACGATGATTCTGCCGCAGTTTTCGATGCTCTGCTCGGCAACTGCACGGGTCGCAAGCGAGCCAAGCTGTTTTTCGATTTCTGCAGCAACAGCACGGGCAAGCTCCTCGCTGTCTGTCGCCATGACCGGCTGAGCCACCACATCGTGCTCTGCCTGTGCAAGCAAATCGGCAGCGACCCACGCAGGATGCGCACTTTTATCCGCTATGACAAACACTTCGGTCGGGCCGGCAACCATATCGATGCCGACCGTTCCGTACACAAGCCGTTTTGCTTCTGCTACAAATTTATTTCCGGGACCGACAATCACATCTGCGCGGGGAACGGTTTGCGTCCCAAACGCCATCGCGCCGATTGCCTGCGCCCCACCCGTCGCATACACGTGCTTTGCGCCACAGATATACGCCGCCGCCATAATGCCTTCGTCTGCATAGGGCTTGCCGCCGGTAAACGGCTTTCCCGGAATGCCACTGCCAGCTTTTTCTGCCGCAGCCCTGTCGTCCGGATGAACACGCGGCGGTGTACAAAGCACGATGTCCTGTACGCCTGCAGCCACAGCCGGAGTCACCGTCATAATCACCGTAGAAACAAGCGGGAAGCGCCCGGCAGGCACGTACACGCCGGCGCGCTCGACCGGAATTGTTTTCTGACCGGTAAACACGCCCGGCTCCAGCTCTTCTTCAAAATCATCAAATGATTCGCGCTGGCGGCGTGCAAAACGCAGCGCAAGGTCGTGGCTGTAGGTAATAGCTTTGTACAGCGCAGGATTTTCACGCTGCATTTTTTCTGCCGCCGCCTTAAGTTCCGCAAGCGGAATCTCAAGCGAGGCAGGCGCTGAAACGTCAAATTTTGCGCCGTACTCTGCGAGCGCCGCATCGCCCCGTGCACGCACATCTGCAAGCACGTCCTTTACAATGTCGATAGACGCGCCAAAATCGCGCCCGTCAAAAAAAATGTCTTCTATTTCGTCTGCACGCAGGATTTTAATCATAGGTTACTCCATCTCGCGGCTTATTTTTCTTTATGCCGTCTGTCAAGCTCGTCGTACACGTCTTTCCAGTTTACGCCTTCTTTGTACATAAGAACGCTTACAAAGTACAGCAAATCCGCAGCTTCCCAGATAACCTCATCGCGGCTTTCTGCGTCGTCACACAATTCTTCGGCTTCTTCCATGACCTTTTCGCGAACGCGCTTTGCGTCGAGCGTAGCCGTGTAGCTTCCGGGCCGCGGGTTTGCAAAACGCTCGCTGATTGTGCCGTACAGGCGCTCAAGGCTGCTTTTTTCGTCAGGCTCGCTACCGAAACAGGTAAAGCTTCCGGTATGGCACACGCCGCCGTGCGGAATGACTGTCGCAAGCACGGTATCACGGTCGCAGTCAACACGCAGCTTAACCACCTCAAGGAAATGGCCGCTTGTCTCGCCTTTTGTCCAGAGCGTATTACGCGTGCGGCTGTAGAAAGTAAGTTTTCCGCTGTCAAAGGTCTTATTGAACGCTTCTTTGTTTGCGTATCCCAGCATAAGCACTTCGCCCGCCGGAGACTGCGCGATAACCGGAATAAGTTCGCCGCATTTTTCCCAGTTCAGGCAGCCGATAAATGCATCTTTCAGGCTTACAGCGCCGGTATAGAGCGCCATACCAAGCTGCACGTCGCAGCCGAGTTTTTCAAGCTCGCAAATCTGCTCAAGTGAATTGACGCCGCCGGCAGCAACAACGCGGCACTTTACGGCAGAACGCAGCGCACGCACGGCTTCCATGTCGGTCCCCTGCATGCAGCCTTCTTTTTCCACGCAGGTAAACAGCAGCTCGGAACAGTACTTTTCTGCTTCTTTTGCGCCGTCAATCAGCGGAATATCAACAGTTTCCGTCCAGCCCTTTACGGCAATCTTACCGTTAATGGCATCCACACTGATGATGATGCGCTGTTTTCCAATGGCGCTTACCAGCTGTTCAAGAAATTCAGTATTTAAGATTGATTCACCGGCTTTTGGAGCGGGATTCCAGGCAGCACTTCCAACAATAACTTTTTCTGCACCAAGAGAAATAAGCTCACGGGCCTTCTTTACGTCACGGATACCGCCGCCAACACGCACGTTTCCATGACGCAGTAAATGCTTTAAAAGTGCAGTATTTGCCGTGTTGCCCTTTGCGTCTGTGTTACGCAGTGCCTGATCAAGATCAATGATTGCAACCTCACCGTATTTGTTGAAGTCCGCAATAAGCGCGTCCGCATCGTCGCGCTGCAAAACCAGGTCCTTACCGTTTTTTAACTGGACTACATGTCCGTCCTTTAAGTCGATTGAAGCGATTACCATGCCTAGACTATAGCAGAAATGAGCATCCGCTACAACGGCACAGTCTTTTTAAACCTGCTGAAGCCGTGCTACAGCCAGTACTGTCAGCTATTTGATTTCGATGACGCACGGCTCATACAGAATCGTCTCCAGCTCGCGGCGTGATTTTGCATTCATCTTCCTGATTTTTTTCAGAACGGGTTGAATCTGCTTCTTCCAGAGGGAATTCGGCATGCAATAAACGCTCAAACAGTGATACGTTTCCCTGCCGGCATCCCGGGAAAGATACCAGTACATCGCCGTTTTTTCGAGCCCGGTGACAGACACGACGGAAAAAGCCGCTGCCAGCTTCTTAGAAAACAGCTCTCTTTCGGCTGCCGTCAGAAACGGCGTCACCTGCAGCAAATCCAGTGATTCATCTTTTTCAGCAGCGCAGGCGAGCACATCTGCGTCGCAGCTGTTTATGCACTGCACGGTCGCATCCAGCTCATCGCCAGAAGCTGAAACAACCCAAAGCTTATACTTTGCGCCAATTCCCATGTGCTTTCTGATATCATGCACATCGAAGTTTTTTACATCCAGCACCCACTGAGGAATGCTCACCCCCAGCTCCCTGCCCTGATGATCAACAATATCCGCAAACGCATCACCGAAACAAAAGACGACGCACAGTACAAGAAGAACTTTTTTCAACATAAGTCTTTTCCAATCCGTTTCAGACATAAAAAAAGGGCAGCCTGAATGCCACCCTTTTTCACGATTTGCTAAAACCTACTCAGCAAATACTACGAAGTCATCCGCAGTAGCTGTTGTTGAAGTATCGTTAGATGCGACAGAAAGCTGAGAAGCCAGCTTCTGGCGAACCATGTCTTTCAGAGCCTTCTCTTCAGTTGAAGTCTCGTTGACATTCTTCATAGCTGCAGCAAGCTGCTGGTCAAAAAGCTTCTGGTCGATTGTCCATACTGCATAGTATGCATATTTCGGAGCCTCAACCTCTTCCTTTCCCTTTACCTTGTGGCTCAGAGTCCAGAACTGAGCTGTCTTTTCAAGACCGCTGAAACGCACGCTTGAAAGTGATGTGCGGTACATATTCATGCTCTGCTCAACTTTAGTAGCATTAGCCTGCTTTGCGCCTTCTTTTGCAGCAGCACCGTTCATGCTTGCTTCTACTGCTTTTGCAGCAACACGAGACAGTGTTGAAGCAACTTCTGTTTCTACATCGACCAAATCAGTCCACTGACGAACGAACTCAAGATTATCACCATAACCGATAGTTACAAATGTCTTCTTGCCTTCGATGTCCGGCATTACGCGAGCAAGTGCTTTTTCACCAAAGTTGCCGTTAGCAAGCTCAATAACCCACTGGGGAACTGCGCCGCCAAGCTCACTTCCCTGCCATTCCATTAATTCTGTTTTACCAGTATTAACTTTCGGGTCGTCAGCCTTAAATTTTGAGCTCTTTACATCTGTAGATGCACAAGATGCGAGCAGTAACGCAGCAGAAGCTGCCAGAACCAATAATTTCTTCATAAAAAACTCCTTTATCACGAAGATTTTAATCCTTAATCAATCTTAGCGTATACAAGCCCGAAAGGCAAGCATCAGCCATTAAGAAACAAGCGGCAGAAAATGCCGCTATTTCAAGTCGTCTGCAGAGAACAATGCCTTGCCCGTGACAGCCGTGGAGGTCTCGTTCAGCTTTTGCAGGGCAGGGGCTTTAGGCAGGCACATAAGCACGCAGACAGTTCCGTCCGGCTTTGTAAACCGGCCAATCTGCTCGGAACCTTGCAGCAGCGCGTCTGTAGAAACCTGCAGGGATGTGGTCAGCTCCTGTGACTGCACGCCGCTGTTCGTTACAGTCTCCTTTGAAGTGACAAGCTCGTTTACCTGCGATTTTATCATGCGGGCTAACTCCGCGCGGGCCTGCATACGCGCCATTTTAAGCGAATTCTGCTCTGTAGGCATTTTCGCTTCGCCAACCGCATACCAGTTCTGCGCATCAGAGCGCTTTACCCCGTCCAGAACCCAATCTGGAGCCGCGCTCGCGCTCGCACTCACATTCTTAACAGAACCACAGCCCGCTGCCAGCAGCGTAACGACAGCGACAGCAATCAGTACAATAGTTTTTTTCAAAATTTTTCCTCCAGTGCTAATCTTGCAGTTCGTAATAAACGCCGACAGCAGCGCCACAAATCCAGGTGATAACAGACACCGGAACCGTGATGATGGTGCCGACAAGCCCAATCGTTGCGGCCGTGGAGTTTGCATCTGCCGCAGCAGAACGTTCCACAGACAACGTATTATCGTATTCGTACACATCCCTCGCAAGAACCTTAACAGAGTTTTCTTCCTGATTCATTATATTTGCGTTTTCGGTCGTTGTAGATGTAAGCGTAATATGATTATTCGTAAACGGCTTATGATATTCGGGAAATACGGTTATGCGGTTTGCTTCCCGCGCAGCAGCAGCCTTTTCGCGTGATTTTTTCACATCGGGCATCTTCCAGAAAAAGTTGCCATGCACAATCGTGCTGTACCCGCCGGCAAAGTTAATCAGCGCATAGCCCGTACACTTAAGCAGGCTGAGGGATGTAGCGCCAAGCATGACGAAAGGCTTACCGAATATCGTGTAAGCAATGTACTTTCCATTCGGAGAGCTGTCTACCTGAATCTGATCCTCAGTCACAATCATGCGGGTCTGGGATGCTGTTGATTCATCCGCTGACTTTTTGGCGCGCTCATCAAGGACAGTTTTTGCCGCCCGGTTGATTTTTTCTGATTTTTCCCCGATGCCAAAAGCAGAAGCGGAACCGCTCTTTACGGTAAGTTCTTTTTCGGCATATAAGGCATCGCCGTCAAACAGCTGAATGGTCATTGTGCCTGCGCCGCCGTTCACCGCCTCTATACGGGAATACACCTGCATTGAATCCGACGTCGTAACGTCATACACCGTTTCCGTTTTCTGCAGGACCTTTCCATCCCGCTTAACGGAACTGGTTTCTTCCTTCAGCACGTCATTTTCGTAAAACTGTGCTGATTCTTTTACGTACACATTGGTGCTTACGCAGGACGCAAACAAGAACGGCAGGCAAACCGCGCACAATACTGTCATCAATCTTCGCATACTACCCTCTCTCCCCCGTTACTTAAACAGGGGGCTGAACTCACTGAGAACTCCGATTTTTACCCACCCGCCAACAGCCTTGCTTCTGACAGGCGTTTCCGAGGTGATTAACCCGGTTTTTGCCATCAGTGCAATCGTTGCAATAGAGTACGGACCTGCAATTCTATCATTCAGTTTCAGATTGTATACCTTTTTGAGCTGTTCTTTACTAAGAGAACCTGTATCTATGGAGCCAGTTACAGCACGGCCTGTCGCGGCGGATGCTGATCCGGCTGGTGAAGCGGAAAGCACGCCTGAATCTGCAGAAATGTCGACCGTAGCTTTTTCGGTGCCAGAGGAAGAGGGCTGTTCGCTTCTGTCAGCAGAAGGACTGCGCTTCCGCCCTGACGATGCGGCAGAGCCTGGGTCAGAACCGCTTACTGAGCCGGCGCTGTTTCCGGAGCCAGCTCCAGCGCTTTTTCCCGCTGACGGGGTCGGATTTGCCGTAACCTGAGTGCTGGTTGCCTCTCCTATGGCAAAACTAACACCGACGTAAACGCGCAGGGATGATTTTCCGGTAATGTCAAAATCAGAATTTTCAGTATGAATGGAACTGTAAGTGATGGTACTGGAGCCGTACAGCGGAATGTCATAATCAACGCCGACCGATAATCCGCCGCGGTTTCTGGGATTAGGACTGAACCAGAGCTTGTAGCCGGCATTCAAAGAAAGTGCGCTGTACAGTGACGTAATTTCCGTCGAGGAAGCATCATTTACTCCAGAATCAGGAGTTACCGAACAGTACGACATCCCAACCTGTATGCCCGGGCGGAAAGAAATGCTGTTCCAGCTTCCAAGGTTTAACCGGAGAAGCGCACCGGCAGAAACAAAATAGCCGAACGTAAAGATGTCTTCCGTGTATTCCACCTTTCCAAGCTTTACCTTTTCGTTTGCGCCAAAACCACCGATATCAAAGCCGGTTTCTACATTCAAGCCTGCCACAAACGACTTTTCAGGATCAGAAAACGGAATGTCAAAATTGATTTCAAATCCAAGAGGGATAGAAGACCGGCTGAATTCTGCGACAGCATCAAAGCTGTCCTTTAATTCCAGATTTTCCTGGGCGACATAGTAATAATCAAGATCCATTTCGAAAATCTGCGCCACTGCACTGCCCGCAAACAGCGAAAACAGCGCAAAACCAAGCATCAATTTTCTCATACCCAGCTCCCTGCAAGTACAGCTATTTCAACTCCAATACTTCCAGCGGCATAAGCGAAACACCCCGTGTCACCTTTGCCGCAAAAGCACCAGACCTCCCGATATATGGGAAAAAGTACAGGAACACAGTCTGTCCCTGCTGGCAATAAAAACTTTTACCAAAAAAACCGACATCGTCTGCTTCCAGCAGATTCTTAATCCCGTTTGAGGCATTTTCCATATAAGCATATACGAAAATATCTGACTGATACTTACCTGTAGCAGAGTCAGAATCATCACAATATACCGTGTAAAAGCCACTGCTCGGGGGTGTAAAACAACACCCGACATACCCGTTGTCACTGGAAATGTACCCGGTTGACCAGCCTTTTCTTGAATAGTCAAAATACGTCCGGGTACTGGCAGGATATTCAGACGCCAGAAACCACTCGCAGGCAGCTTCGCAACCTCCCAGTAAAAATACCATCACAATGCTAGTTATGGTCAGAAAACAGATTCGACATGTTCTCATCCCCGCTCCTCAGCAGCTTTTTCACATTACTGAAAAACTGTTTTTATTTTATCATAAAACAAACAATACCGCAAATTCTATAAAGATATAATCAAGATTGTCACATTTTTTAGAAAAAAATACAAAATTTTGCTTTTTTTATTTGCCTTTTTTTTGATAATGAATTATATTTGATACAACATAAACACACGGAGGCACTTATGGCTACAGTAGCACTTACAGAAGCGAATTTTCAGGCAGAGGTTCTGGATTCAGATAAACCTGTTCTGGTAGATTTTTGGGCAAGCTGGTGCGGCCCCTGCAAAATGATGGGACCAGTTGTTGAAGAGATTTCAAACGAGCGTACAGATATCAAAGTCGGCAAGGTAAATGTTGATGATGAAGCTGACCTCGCACAAAAGTACAGCATCATGAGCATTCCCGCCTTTATCCTGTTCAAGGACGGAAAGGTTGCGGCACAGGCTGTAGGCGGACAGCCTAAAGAAGGCCTGCTGGCAGCTCTGGGCCTGTAAGCTCACGCTTTTTCAAAGTCACCCGAAATGGTGGCTTTGAAAGGCTCTTGCGGTATCTGAAAATATCGCAAGTTTAAAAAAACAGTTCTTTTTTTTTACAGTAAAAGCCGTTATACTTGGAATAGTAAATAATCATCGGAGGAATTATTATGAAAAAGATTATTGCTATTCTTTCCACAGCTTTGCTGTTCTGCACGCTTTCTTTTGCAGAAGGCTATATCTGTGCAAACGATATCGAAAAGCAGACGTTCACTTCAGAAGCAGCACAGGAAGACGGATTTGTACTCCGCGGAACTGATGAAAAAGTCCTGGAATGCCAGCCTTGTGACACTGTTACTGTAGGTGAGGACACCTTTACACAGCGCTTTAAGTTCGGCTCAAGCAAGCTTACAGGCATCAGATTCGAGGCAAAAGCCGGCGAAAAAGTAACAGTCTGGGGCTTAAGCTCATCAAAGACAGAAGCCCGCGTTGCTGTATTCTACAATGCAGACAAAAAGTCTGTCGGTGAAATTCCTGTAAATGCCTACGACGTTACAAAAGCATCTGTAGAGACATTTACTGTTCCCGCAGACGGCACATACCTGCTCGCTTCAAAAAAGAACACCATTTACATTTACCAGGTTAAGATTACCAAATAAAAGCGTAAACACTCTGTTTTAATGCATACCTTCGGCGCGGATTCACAGGGAATCCGCGTTTTTTGTATAAACATACGACCCTACAAGGAGGCGTAACAAAAGATGAAAAAGGCATTCGTCAAACTGGCGCTGAGCGCACTCTTTACCTGTGCCGCAGTTGCAACGGTCAGTGCCCAGAAAAAGCCCTGGGCAGAAGTTCAGGCACCCGAAATCACAAAGATTTCACTTTCGGCAGAAAATCCCAACGATATCGTAGTTGAATTCAATCTGCTTACCAGTAACGACGGGGCAGACAAAGGCTCTGTCAAAATGGAAGGACCGTCTTCTGCAACCAAGCCGGTAGGAAAAACCCGCCGCGAAGCAAAGAAAGTTGAATTTACCCCGACGTCCAGCGGCACATACACGTTCACCGTGTACGGCGAGCGCTCTTCCGAAAAAGAAAAGAAAGCATCCGCATCAAAAAGCTTTGATTTTGTCCTCCCGCTGACAAAGACAACGCTGTCAGTCATGAACATCGGCGACAGCAAGGTCGAAGTCAAATGGACGCCCGTCAAGGAAGCGGAAGGCTACGTGCTTACCTACACCGACAGCAGTGGCAAAAAAATCGACATGCCCAAGACGACAGCGCTTGAAAGCGTCATCACCGGACTGAAAGCAGGCGACTACAGCGACATTACTATTGCGGCAGTCCGCGGAACCGAGCGTCTTTCCTCCGACACGTTCCACAAGCTCGTCCGCAGAGATGCAGAGCGCATTTGGACTTTTACGGAATTCGGTACCTCCACAAAACCTGAGTTCAACCGCATGGAAATGCTCGACCCGAACGATTTGAGCGTCCGCCTGTATTCCTGCAAATACAATCCCGAAACCGGCAAAATCACCGACAAAGGCGGCAAATTCGAGACATTCTTCGACGGCATTTCTTTTTACTACACGGTCATCGACCCGGAAAAAGAGAATTTCGAGCTGACAGCGACAGTCACCGTCGACTACATCAACCCGATGGCAGACGGTCAGGAAGGATTCGGCGTGCTGGCATTGGATCAGCTGGGCACTGACGGAGAAGCAATGGTCATCGCATACTCAAACAGCGCAGGCATTATCTCCCGCAAATTTACGACGCATGTAAACGGCGTAAAGAAAGAAATCAAGGACGGTATCGGCGCACGCTTTGTCTACGACATCACTCCGGAAATCCTCGCAATGGGCGACAGCGCACTTTCTCAGTACAGCACAAGCAACGGCTATGCTTTCAGCTATGACCAGAGCTCGGACGCTGTAAAAACCGGCGACAAATACCGCGTAACGCTTAAAAAAGACAACACCGGTTACCACGCAATTTACAAGCGCGCCATCGCATCTGAAGATACTGTAGAAGAGTACATCATGTACGACACAGAAAATCAGAAGCTGCGCGTACTGGACAAAGACCATGTATACCTCGGCTTTGCGGTGGCCCGCGGCTGTAATGCAACATTCAGCGACGTCGTTCTTAACGTTACCGACCCGAAAACAGACGCTCCTGCACAGCCGGAACCGCCCATCCTTGTTCCGCTGAACACGGCAATCCAGAGCCCGACGACCTGGTATAACAAAAAATATCCGTTCGTGTTTACGGCAAATGCAAACGGCGCCATTACGGTAAAAACAAATGACGACAAAGTCCTCATCAACGGCGAAAAGGTAAAAGCCGGTGTTGACTATAAGAAAACGCTGAACCTTGCAAGCAACATCAACGATTTGCTCGTAACCTTCGATCCCGAAGACGGCTATGAACCGGCAGCAGGAAAACAGGCTTCTGTAAACCTCGGCAATGTCGCAAAGAAGCGCTATGCAATCAGCCAGTACAATGCAGAAAAGCTTGCAGAGGAAGAAAATTACAATCCTGTCACCACGACGCTAAGCATCAGTGTTATGACATACAAGGGCAAAGAGCTGTACGTTTCTACAAGAGGCAACATCTTCGGTAAGGCAACACGCGATGACCCCATCGACCTGGATTCTGCCATCAAATACGTGCAGCCGGGACAGAAAATCGTCCTGCTCGAAGGAAACTACTACCCGAGTAAGCCGATTATCATCGAGCGCGGAAACGACGGAACCGCCAAAAAGCCGAAAATGCTTACAAGCGAACCCGGTAAACGCGTCGTCCTTACGCTCAGCACGTTCAAATCAAGCGTAGGCGCATTCCAGCTTTTCGGAAATCACTGGATTATCGAGAACATCGATCTTACAAAGAGCCAGGACGACACAAAAGCCCTGCTGATTTCCGGCGCATACAATGTTGTCCGCGGTGTTGACGCATACGAAAACGGAGACACCGGCATTCAGATTGCAGGCCGCTCAAGCGAGCCGCCGTCAAAATGGCCGCACCACAACCTTGTAGAAGGCTGCGAATCATTCGGAAACTGCGACCCGGCACAAAACAATGCTGACGGCTTTGCAGCGAAGCTTACCAGCGGCGAAGGCAATATCTTCCGGAACTGCGTGGCTCATCACAACGTTGACGACGGCTGGGATTTGTATGCAAAAATCGAGACAGGCCCAATCGGCGCAGTTCTGCTTGAAAACTGCATCGCATACTCAAACGGACGCAAAATCGACAATACGGGAAGCGGCGACGGAAACGGCTTTAAGCTCGGCGGTGACGGCATCGAAGTGCATCACCGTCTGGTAAACAGCATCGCGTTCAACAACGACCTGAACGGCATCACCACAAACTCAAACCCGGGTCTGATTGTTGACCACTGTACTTCTTTTGCAAACAAGGAAGCTAACATCAACCTGTATGGCAAGGGTGACGCATCTGCTTACCCGCGCACTATTGAAGTCTACAGCACGCTTTCTATTAACGGCTCCGGCATGGATAAGTTTGATGAATCAAAGGATCCTGGCCTCCGCGGCCGCCTCGAAGCAGACACAAACTACTTCTTTAACGGCGCACAGAGCATGAACAAGAGCGGTGCAAAGCTCGACGCTTCCGTGTTTGTAAATGCCGATTTTGAAAAATACACCATCGGCCTGAACGAAGACGGCAGCTACAACCGCATTCCACGCAATGCCAAGGGTGAATTTGACCTGGGCGACCTGTTTAAACTGAGTGATAAAGCTCCGGCAAATGTCGGCGCTGACTACAACTACGTCGTCCGCGGCAAAAAATCAAAATAAGCGGTCGGTTCCATACTGACTTTAGGCGGGCTGTTTTAAAAGGCAGCCCGCTTTTTTTATCTTCCGGTTTCTGCTACACTCTCGGCATGAGAGAACTCTGTTATACCTGCCTGCGGCCAAAGAGCAACTGTTTCTGCCGTTTTCTAACCCCCGCAGACACTGGCGTTAAATTCGTTTTTTTAATGCATCCAAAAGAAGCTAAACACCAGCGCACCGGCACCGGAAGAATTGCACACGCAGGCTTAATCGACTCAGAAATCATCGTGGGAATTGATTTTACCAAGAACACGCGCCTGTGCCAGCTGCTTAGAGACGAGCAGTATTTTCCCATGCTGCTGTATCCGGGAGATGACGCATGGACTGCCGGAAAGAGCGGTTTTTCCCAAATCATCGGCAATAAAAAACTGCTTGTCATCGTCATAGATTCCACCTGGTTCTGTTCCCACAAGATGATTCAGTACAGCACGAACATCATGGCGCTGCCAAAGCTGTCTTTCAGCGGAAATTACCGGTCAATTTTTACATTCAAGCGGGAGCCGCGTCCGGAATACATTTCCACAATCGAAAGCTGCTACTATCTGGTAAAAGAGCTGCAGGCAGCCTCGCTTGTCGAAAGCAGCGTTAATGTCGAAGGATTGATGACAGCATTCAAAGAGATGATTAAATTCCAGCTGCAAAAAGAAAATGACCGCATTGCAGGACTGCTTCCCAACACGCATCATCACGACTGGAAGTACACAAAAACGAAGGAAGTGCCGGATTTTTAACGGCCGCACTCCCCGCAGCCACACTCCCCGCGGCGCCCGGCAACAGCAACCCTTGCTACTGACAGCTGCCTGTCCATAAAAAAAGGCGGAAAAGAAAAACTCTTTTCCGCCCTGGTATTTTTAACTCGTAATTTTTGACGATTAGAACTTAAAGATTCCGCCTACGCCGACAGCATTCTTGTCCTGATCTTTGTCTGTTGAGATTTTTCCCCAGACGTTAAGCTCAGCACCGCTGCCTGCCTTGATGTAGAAAGCCGGTACGATTGTTGCGTATGTTTTTCCGGGCTTCTCTCCGACTTTGTCCTCGTCCCACTTGTTCAGAGTGATTGTGCTTTCAGCTGATACAGCAAACTGGTCGTTAATGTCGTAGCGAACTGCAGGTGTAATTGTTGCTGAGAAGTTGTCTTCTGACTCGTGAACGTCGCGGTCATTTACCCACTGGTAGCTCGCAAGTGCAAGTGTCAGGTTTTCAATGCCAGTGTATTCAACCTGCTCTACGAAAGTCAGTTTTGAATCATACAGGAATCCGTCGTCACCGTCTGCAAGGTTATCAAGAGCGTCTTTGCTTGCCCATGCACCTTCGAGAGCGATAGTCAGGTCTTTAACAGCTGTGATGTTTACGTTGCCGTAAAGAGCGCCTGCGAACTCGTAACCGCCAGCTACGCTGAACTGGTCATTTGCATATTTAGCACCAGCATATGCTGCACGCTTGCTTGCGCGGTGCTTGCTGGTGGTTGTCTTTGTAACTAAAGTAACAGCATCTTCAGTACCGTCGTCTTTTGTAATAGAACCTTCTTCTTTTTTGTAAGTAGTTGTTTCTACTGATTCAAGGTAGTCAACAACAGCACCACCACCGATGGTCAGACCTTCAACAGGAGAAACGCCTGCAAAGAAGCCTGAGTTACCGTCAAGGAAGCTGAATCCTTCGTAGCCGTCAGAACCGATGTAATCGTCCTTTACTTTGCCAGCTGCGAATACAGCCTTTCCGTCAAATGCCTTGAGCCAGGCATTAGCATATTTTACATCACCAACAGCCCATTTCTCTGCAGCGCCAGTGTACTGCAAGCGGAAGTATGCACCAGCAGTCTCTTCGCTGTTAGTCCATTCCAGATTAATGCGGCTGCGAGTGCTTCCGCCGAAGTAGTCGCCTGCAAGCCATGTAGCTGTGCTTGCTTCTGCGGTGTCTCCGTCTTCGTCAGCATTAGTATCCAGGGCGTCGATTGTGTTAGACCAACCAGCGCGAACAAAACCACTGAGCTTAAAGCCTTCGGCAAAAGCTCCTGATGCCAGAACAGCTGCTGCTGCAATTGCAATCACCTTTTTCATACTAAACTCCCTTTATTTCAAAGATGTTAGGACATTACAACATACATTACCGTCGGTCAATATGATTTGAGAAGAATTGAGTAGAAATTTCTGACAAATTTTGCGTCGGAGCACTGTAAAGTGCGTTTTTCGGCAGAAATAAAAGCTACTGTCAGTTCAACGGGAGTGCGCCAGCAGGGTCAAAATCACCGCACAAGGCCGCAAACAGCGCCTTAAACGTGTACGGCGAGTAGCTGTAGCCGAAAAGCACCGTATCTGCCCAGGTCATGCTCATGGCTGGCACCGGCGACTGTATTGACATAACGATAATGCGCTTACCGGTGTACTGCAGCTCGCGCAGGGCGTCTACATTATTCTGGCAGTCAACGCAGACGATAATCGTGTCGTAGCTGCGGGCAAGCGGAATAAGGTTGTCGTGAACCCACAGGCCGTGGTACGGGCCCATGTCCGCCTTGTACGGAAAATGCGCTACTTTTCCAAACCGCTTTTCGGCTTCAGCAAAGAACTCAGGATGCTCCTGATGACCGGCAATCAAAATGCGCTCGCCTTCGGCAGGCTTAAACGGGAGCGCCGTGCCGCGCTTGTATGCGGTAATCGAGCGGCAGGCCTGCGACAGGAAGAACGCCTGCCCCTCGCGGTCGGGAATGCGCGACGGCAGAGCATTCAAATCCGGGTATAGCGGCGCGGCTGTCTTACTGCGGAAATAGTTAAGCTTATACAGGATAACGCGACGGGCGGCTTTTTTTACCGTATTGCGGAATGCCGTATTCGTGCGCATCAAATCCAGGTTTTTTGTCCACAGGCGTTCGTTCCAGCCGGCGGTTTCTGACGACAGGATGATGTCGTTTCCAGCCTGAATGGCAAGCGTACATGCGTCGGAAACCATCGCATAGCTTGTGGCGCCGTTCATCTGCATGTCGTCGGTGATGATAAGGCCTTCATAGTGCAGCTCGTTTCGCAAAATGTCAGTAAGGAATGTCTTTGAAAGAGACGCCGGCTCATTTCCGGTAATCAGCGGAAAGCGCAGGTGAGCGCTCATAATGGCAGGAACGTGCTCTGCAATCAGGTATTTGAACGGCACAAGCTCGCGGTTTTCGAGCGTCTGGCGGTCAATGCGGATTTCGATTGCTTTTCCGTGGCTGTCGGCGCTTGTATCCCCGTGGCCGGGGAAATGCTTTGCTGTCGGTATAACGCCGGCGGCAAGGGAGCCTGCCACAAAAGACGCTCCCAGCTCGCCCACAAACTGCGGGTCTTCGCCGAATGAGCGCGGGCCGATAACGCTTGACTGGCGGTCGGTGTACAAATCGACGGTCGGTGCGAAGTTCATGTTGATGCCGAGCGCCGCAATTTCGCGGCTGATGTAGTAGGCGCTGTAGTAGGCATCCATCGGGTATGCGGACGCACCGATTGCCATATTACCCGGCGTCGTAGTCGTGTCGCCGCGCACATGGCGGATCCAGCCGCCTTCCTGGTCTGTTGCAACAAAAAGCGGGATTTTGTACCTGCGGCTCTGCGATTCCTGCTGCAGATATGCGACAGCGCGCGCTACCTGCGCTGTGTCATCGGTGTTCCAGCCGAACACTTTTACGCTGCCAAGCCCGCGCTGCGTAACCCACTGATTCAAAAGCGGCGTCGGCTCTGCGTCTCCGCTCCTGCCTTCTTCCTGCCACTTCCAGCCGAACATAAACATCTGCGCCAAAAGCTCTTCGTCAGAAAGATGTGCGGTAAGAAAATCCGCAAGCGGCTCCGCGGGATAATCGCTCCAGAAATCCGCTGTCTCCGGGATTTCGGTCGTGCCAGAAGCAGAAGGAGCCGCCACTGCTGGTAATGCACACAGCAGACCGCAAAGTGCAAAAGCACATGCGGGAGGCAGGTTCGACAGCCCGAACCGCCTTGTGCGGGAGGCTCTTCCGGTAGCATGGGCTTTTGTAAGAAGCAAATCTATGCCTGTGCGTATTATGTGAAACATGCACTTCATTTTGATTCTCCATTTGCGGCGGACTGAGCCTTCAGCGTCTGCACGTATTCGTGGGCGGAATGCGCTGCGGTGGCGCCGTCGCCAGTTGCAGTTACAATCTGCCGGAACGGTTTTGCGCGCACGTCTCCGGCGGCGTACATGCCGGGCACCAGCGTTTCCATGCGGTAGTTGGTAATCAGATAGCCGCTTTCGTCACACGGCAGCATAGAAACCAGGTCGGTGCGCGGAATCATGCCTACAAAGACAAAGACAGCATCCATGGGAAGCTCCACCGTCTCGCCAGTTTCCGTGTTTTCGAGCAACACGGACTCTACATGGTCGCTTCCGCGGATTTCCTTTACGACAGAGTTGTAGCGCACGGTAATCTGCGGAGTAGAAAGCACTTTGTCCTGCACAGCCTTTTGCGCGCGCAGCTGGCCGCGCCGGTGCACCAGCATGACTTTATCGGAAAGGGAGGCAAGGTAGAAAGCTTCCTCGCAGGCACTGTCGCCGCCACCGACCACCAGAATACGCTTATTCTTAAAGAACGGGCCGTCGCAGGTAGCGCAGTATGACACACCGCTTCCGGCAAATTTTTTCTCGCCACGCACATCAAGCTTGCGGTGCTGCGCGCCCGTTGCAATAAGCACGGCGTATGCGGTAAGCGTCGTCTCTTCCGTCTTGATAATAAACTGACTGCCTATTTTGTCGATGGACGAAACTTTTGCATGTACAATCTTTGCGCCAAAACTTTTCGCCTGCTTTTCCATGTGTTTGATAAAGTCTTTTCCAGAAACAGCCGGAAACAGACCAGGATAATTTTCCAGTGTAAAAATATTGAGTGCCTGGCCGCCAGCATCAGAAAGGTCAATAACCAGCGTTGTAAGGCCTGAGCGTGCGCCGTATTGTGCTGCGGTAAGCCCGGCAGCCCCGGCTCCGATTACAATAAAATCATAGTCCGTCTTTTTGAGCATGTTGCGATTATATCAGAAAATACATGCGGGTGCTAGACAACGGGAACGCAGATGCCGTATGCGGAAACAGAACCTTGGCGCCTCCTGCGCAGCGTGTGTTTTTACTGTACGTCGGAATAGCATTCCTACTTGTGCTGAAAATCCGGGTGGGCTTTGTAGAAAGCCTGCTTGTTCTCATACATCGCTTCGTCGGCATTATGCATGCACTGCCTGAGGTTCAGTCTGCCGTCAGACCATTGCGCGCCGACAGCAAAACAAACCGGAGAGCCATAGCCGCAGTTCTGCTTTATACGGGAAAGCTTTGCTTCAAACTCGTCCTGCGGACAATTCTGCAGCAACACGACAAACTCGTCTCCGCCCGCGCGGTAAATCTCGTTGTCAGAGAACACCGCCTGCAAACATGCCGCCGCATTCTGCAAAAGCCTGTCGCCGGATTCGTGCCCCTCAAGATCATTGCAGCGCTTAAGGCCGTTCAAATCAGTAAAGATAACACCAAACGGCGCCTTGATGACCTGCTTTCCGTTTATATGATAATCAATGCGGGTATTCATGGCATTGCGGTTATTGACGCCTGTCAAAGAATCAACAGTGCTCATATAAGCAAGCTGCTCGACCATGTTATTGTTTGCAACTTCGGAAGAAATGAAGAACGTCGTAAGCTCGATGAATTCCTTGATTTCAACAAGCTTGTCGGTATTAAAATTCGTTATGAAAAGAAAGCCGATGACATTTTCGCCCTGCAGGAGCGGCACAAAAATCAGGCTTTTAACGCCGGCGCCGTGCAGACTTTCCACCCAGACGGGATTACGTTTTGCAAGCTCGTTAAAATCATGTTCGTCTTTCAGGATGATTTCGTCGTGTCCCTTAACAGTGTCTATCCAGGAAGAGACAACATCATACGTAAGGAATTTCGCGAAGTCTTCTATGCGGGCAGCGTCATTTCTGTATTTTGCGCACAGCGGCGCGGCTTTTTTTCTGTCAGAATCGACGAGGAAGACACAGCAGCTGAATGCGTCCGTATAGTCGCGTATATCGGTAACGACTTTTTGCATGCTTTCCACAAAATTATTTGAGCCACGCAGGTTCAGGCAAGTCTGAATGACAAAGCTGGCATTCTCCATAGAAACCTTAGCGCGTCTTCTGGAATCAAGCTCCTGAGTGACTTCCAGGCAGAAAAGGAAATAGTACAGGTGGTCATCATTTTCCGGCGTATCAATCGGGATGTACGTAGAATCCGTCCACAGATTCATATCCTTTGATTCTACGTACGCATGCAGATACTGCTTTTTTACCGCACAGCGAAAACAGAAATCCTCGAAGTTCGGCTCTTTTGCGATGATGTCGGTGTAAAGTATGCCGTCCCGGTATCCTGGTGGCGCAGACACCCTATACCGGGCATTGGCACACACAAAACGAATCTCACCGGCGTGTCCATCGGGTGTTTTTTCTACCGACATGACAACGGCGCCCATGCCGACGCTATCGACAAATGCTTGAAAGTCCATATACAGCTATTTTAAATCAAGTGCACAGTTTGTCAAATCTTTTTAAGCAGAACACGGGGTAAGCCAAGGCCACCAAAAACGCTTACAAAGCCGTCTACAGCCTGCGCGCCATGCAACGGCAGCACGTCATGCGGCAGCGTGACATGCGCCACCGACAGCACTAGCGGCACATGCATGGACTGGCAGCGCTACATGCAACCGCTACAGGCAGCGCGACATGCGCCACCCGGCAACCGCCAGCTACAGTGCGCAGATGTCTACCAGGCTTGCGTTTGTAAGCGAATAGCCGCTTGCAAGCGAGTCTGCCAGAGCATGTGCCGTGTCCATGGCGGTAAGACAGTCTATGTCGCGCTCTACGGCAAGGCGGCGCAGCTTAACGCTTTCCGCAAGCGGGTCGCGTCCCTTTGCCGAAGTAGACACCACATAGGAAACCTTACCGCTTTCAAGCAGCGTCATAACATTGTCGCTGTAGTTTTCGTGAACCTTGGCAACATGCGTTACGTCCATGCCGCTTCGGGAAATCGTCGCAGCGTTTCCGCTTGTGGCATACAGCGTAAAGCCCAAATCCGCAAATTTGCGCGCAAGAGCTGGCAGCTCCGGTAAGTCAGTTGCCCGCACCGAAAACAGCACGCCGGTTCCCTTGCCGCCCAGCATTTTCCAGCCGGCAGCCGCCATGCCCTTAAACACAGCTTCCTCGCGCGTCGATGCAATGCCCAGCACTTCACCGGTGCTTTTCATTTCCGGCCCTAAGTGCGTGTCAACGTCCATAAGCTTTTCAAAACTGAACACCGGCACCTTTACTGCAACATACGCAGGCTTCTTGTACAGGCCGGTACCCCAGCCCATCGCAGCGACCGGCTCTCCGAGCATCGCGCGCGTCGCAAGCTCTATCATCGGCACGCCCGACACTTTGGAAAGATACGGCACCGTGCGGCTTGAACGCGGATTTGCCTCGATAATATACAGGTCTTCGTTTCCGTCATCATCTTTGTAAATCAGGTACTGAATGTTGACCAGCCCCTTTGTGCCGAGTGCAAGCGTCAAATCCACAGACTGCTTTACAATTTTCTCTTCAAGCGCCGCGCTGAATGCCCCCGGATACACGGCGATGGAATCTCCGGAATGAATGCCGGTGCGCTCCACATGCTCCATAATGCCAGGCATAAGCACGTCGGTGCCGTCGGAAATGCAGTCCACTTCCAGCTCGCGGCCTTCCATATATTTGTCGATAAGCACCGGATTTTCGATTTTCTGCCGCAGGATGATTGCCATGTATTCCTTTACATCGGCGTTGTTCCGCGCCACAATCATGTTCTGGCCGCCGAGGACATAGCTGGGGCGCATCAGCACCGGGAAGCCAATCCGCGCGGCAGCTTCAAGCGCTTCGCTTTCGGTAAACACCGTAAGGCCTTTAGGCCTCTTTATGCCCAGCCGGTCGCACAGCTCTTCAAAACGCTCGCGGTCTTCTGCAAGGTCAATCGCGTCAGCGCTGGTGCCTAAAATACGCACGCCCTGCTCGTCCAGGAATTTCGCAAGCTTGATTGCCGTGCCGCCACCGAATGCAACGACCACGCCAAGCGGCTTTTCCACTGCCAGCACGTTCATGACGTCTTCAGGCGTAAGCGGCTCAAAGTACAGGCGGTCGGCAGTGTCAAAGTCCGTGCTGACAGTCTCCGGGTTATTGTTGATGATGGCAACTTCGTAGCCCAGCTTTTTAAGCGACTGCACGCACTGAACCGACGCATAGTCAAACTCAATGCCCTGCCCGATGCGGATGGGGCCGCTTCCCAGAACGACAATCGTACCTTTTGACGACGTACCGCCTTCGTGCAGCTCAGCCAGATACTGCTCAGCTTCGTTTTCGCCGCCGGTAGTCGAATAAAAATACGGCGTCTCCGCCTCAAACTCGCCGGCGCAGGTGTCAACCATCTTAAACGAACGCGGAGCATACAAGGCGCCGGAATCAGAACGAGAGGGGGAAGTCTCCCCCTGCGCGCCCACTTCGTTGGTCGCTACCCTCTCTACGGGGGCTGGCGCCCCCGTAACGCCCCCACACTCCAGTTCTGCCACATGCTCCAGCTTCCACAAGAACCATTCATCAATCTTTGTAATCTCATGGATTTCTTCGACTGTAAGCAGATGGCGCTTTAACGCCTGGTAAATCGCAAAAATGCGCTGGTCGGTGCATTGGCTTACGCGCTCGCGGATTTTTTCGTCGCCTTCTTTTACGAAAGCCGGCAGGTTCAAATCCTTTACGCCCACTTCAAGTCCGCGGGCAGCTTTCAGGATGGCTTCCTCAAAGCTCTGCCCGATTGCCATGACCTCGCCGGTCGCCTTCATCTGTGTACCGAGCTTACGCGCGGCGTACACAAATTTGTCGAACGGGAACTTCGGCATTTTTACGACCACATAGTCTAAGACCGGCTCAAAGCAGGCCTTTGTCTTTTTGGTAACAAAGTTCGGAATCTCGTCCAGCGTAAAACCGACGGCAATCAGCGCGGCGACCTTTGCAATCGGATAGCCGGTTGCCTTACTGGCAAGCGCCGATGAGCGGGAAACGCGCGGGTTCACTTCAATGACGGCGTATTCAAAGCTGTCGGGATTCAGGGCAAACTGGCAGTTACAGCCGCCTTCGATTTTAAGCGCGCTGATGATATTGAGCGCGGCACTCCGGAGCATCTGGTACTCCTTGTCTGCAAGCGTAACGGTAGGCGCAATAACGATGCTGTCGCCAGTATGCACGCCGACAGGGTCAAAGTTTTCCATGGAGCAGACGGTAATCACGTTTCCCGTGCTGTCGCGGATAACCTCGAACTCAACTTCCTTCCAGCCGGAAATGCATTTTTCCACCAGAATCTGATGAATGGGGCTTCGGTGCAGGCCGTTATGCGCAATTTCGTCCAGTTCGCGCTCGTTAGACACAATGCCGCCGCCAGTACCGCCAAGCGTAAACGCAGGCCGGATGATTGCCGGAAAGCCAATCTCCGAATGTACAAAATCCGCTGCATCTTCGTATGTAGTAACAACTTTAGACGGAATGCACGGCTCGCCGATAGCTTCCATCGTGTCCTTAAAGAGCTGGCGGTCTTCCGCCTTGTCGATTGTTTCGGGCCGGGCGCCCAAAAGCTGCACGCCATGCTTTTCGAGGAAGCCAGATTTTGCAAGCTCCATGCTTAAGGTAAGGCCGGTCTGCCCGCCGAGCGTAGAAAGCAGGCTGTCGGGCTTTTCCTTTTCGATAATGCGCTCAAGCGTGGTAAGCGTAAGCGGCTCAAGATAGATTTCGTCCGCCATGGAGCGGTCGGTCATCAGCGTGGCGGGGTTTGAGTTTACCAGGCAGACTTCAAGTCCGAGCGACTTTAACGCCTTGCAGGCCTGATTTCCCGCATAGTCAAATTCAGCAGCCTGTCCGATAACAATGGGGCCGCTTCCGATAATCAGAACTTTGTGTATGTTTTTATTTAAGGGCATGACGATTTTATCCTCCTAGAAAAATTGGCAAACGAATGCGTCAAGGTTTTAAGCGTATCGTACCTTGACGCGTCCGCATTCAGGTCTCCATCAGTGCGATAAAACGGTCAAAAAGAAAATTAGTGTCGTGCGGACCGCCGCATGCTTCCGGGTGGAACTGCACGCTAAAGGCCGGCATGTCGGTATAAGTAACACCCTCGCATGTGCCGTCATTTACGTTTACAAAACTCATCTTTGCAAACGGCGGAAGCGACTCGCTTTCCACCGCATAGCCGTGATTCTGGCTCGTGATATATACGCGGCCAGTCTCGAGGTCTTTTACCGGGTGATTTCCACCGCGGTGTCCGTATTTAAGCTTACTCGTTGCCGCTCCGCGTGAAAGAGCAAGCATCTGGTGTCCTAGACAAATGCCAAAAACAGGAATCTTTTTGTACTCGCACAGTTTTTTAATTTCAGCAATAACGCCGGTATTTTCCGCAGGGTCGCCCGGCCCGTTCGAAAGCATAACGCCGTCAGGAGCCATCGCTATAACGCGTTCTGCCGTCGTGTCATAGGGAACGACTGTAACCGCGCAGCCGCGCTTTTCAAGCTCCCGCTGAATATTTGCTTTTGCGCCAAAATCATACAGCACAACCCGTTTTGCTTTTCCGGCAGCACTTCCGTCACCAGCAGAATCCCCAGACCCCTGGTTTCCCAAAACGGAAGCATCCTGCACGCTTTTTACCGCATCGGTAATCGTGTATGCCCGGATTTTTTTAAGGAGCGCTTCTTTTTTTTCAGGCTGGGAAAGAACATCGGAAAGAGAAGCTGCATCGCTTCCGCTTGCAATCATGCCGTTCATAACGCCGGATTCGCGCAGGCGCTTGGTTAGCGCACGGGTGTCTATACCCGAAATACCCACAATGCCCTGCTGTTCAAGTATGCTGGAAAGATCTGCTTCGCAA
Source organism: Treponema sp. (assembly GCA_024698325.1). GTDB lineage: Bacteria > Spirochaetota > Spirochaetia > Treponematales > Treponemataceae > Treponema_D. The sequence goes on along the minus strand of JAILRG010000117.1, from coordinate 16,953 downwards.
CGGAAATTACTTGGTTTTTCGCACAGCTCACGAACAATGTAGCCGCGAACAAAACTCTTTTTGCTTTCAAAATCGGCTTTCATAACGCCGTAATTTCCGATAAGCGGAAAGGTTTGTGTAACAATCTGACCGTAATAACTTGGGTCGGTCAGCGTTTCAACGTAACCAGTCATTCCTGTGGTAAAGACTGTTTCGCCAATAGTGGTTCCCCGGGCGCCCATTGCCCGACCTTCAAACACGGTGCCGTCGGCAAGAATCAGATACGCGCACGCTGATTCCTGCTGTTCGCTCATCCCCATAGAGGTCTCCTTATAGTAAAAGGCGCTCATCCCGTCTTACGGAAACAGTTTTCCCGTAATCCTGGATGAACGCCTTTGTTCTATCGGGAGGGCAGTATATACCTGACCGATTCTTTGGTCAATGCAAGGGAAAAAGATGAAGAGAAATGCCCAAAAAGCCGTTTTTTCCGACGTAAAAAAAAAGGGCTTGCATAAATCTGCGCATATTCGCTATAGTACCGCTAAAGGCAATGAAGCCCATCTGCACACGCTGTGTGTAGATGGGCGTTTTTTTTGTCTTGAAGAACGAGTAAGGGGACAGTATGGCAGCACAAACACTGTATGAACAGTCATTCGAACACGACAGCTGTGGCATCGGCCTGGTTGTGAATATCGACGGAACGCAGTCGCGCAAGATTGTAGACAACGCACTCAGCATTGTAGAAAAGCTGGAGCATCGCGCCGGCAAGGACGCTACAGGCGAAATCGGTGACGGCGTTGGCATTTTAACGCAGATTCCACATGGCTTTTTTGTAAAGGCGGCAGCGGAAGCAGGTATTGCACTCGGTGCAGAGCGCGACTATGGCATCGGCATGTTCTTCTTTCCGACCGATGAGGGCCTTCGCGCAGCGGCAAAAGAGAAGATTGCATCCCTGTGCAAAGAAGAGGGCCTGCCGCTTTTAGGCTGGCGCGACGTTCCGGTAAACGAAGGCGTGTTAAGTCCAAAGGCACGCGAAACCATGCCTATCATTCAGCAGTGTTTTATCGCTCGGCCGGAAACAGTTCCGCAGGGAGTCGATTTTGACCGCAAACTGTATATTCTGCGCCGGCAGTTTGAGCATTCAAACTTAAAAACCTACATCCCCTCTTTTTCTTCCCGAACTATCGTGTATAAGGGTATGTTCTTAGTTGGGCAGCTGCGTTCGTTTTACTGTGACCTGCAGGCGCCGGAGTATGTCTCCGCTCTGGCAATCGTGCATTCACGTTTTTCTACGAACACGCAGCCCAGCTGGGAGCGCGCCCATCCCAACCGCTTTATCGCGCATAATGGCGAAATCAACACAATCCGCGGAAATGCTGACCGTATGCTCGCGCGCGAAGAAACGCTTTCTTCTCCCACGATTGCAGGCGACGACATCCGCAAAATCTTCCCGGCAATCAACACCTCTGGCAGCGATTCCGCCATGCTGGACAACACACTGGAATTCCTGGTGATGAACGGCATGCCGCTGCCGCTTGCAGTAATGGTCTGTATTCCCGAGCCGTGGAGAAATGACACAACCATGGACCAGAGCAAGCAGGACTTCTATCACTACTGGGCTACGATGATGGAAAGCTGGGACGGACCTGCGGCAATCATCTTTAGCGACGGCGATGTGGTCGGCGCCGTCCTCGACAGAAACGGCCTGCGCCCCAGCCGCTACTACACCACAAAAGACGGCATGCTCATTCTTTCGAGCGAAGTCGGCGTACTCGACATTGACGAAAGCGCTATTGAACAAAAAAGCCGCCTGATGCCCGGCCGAATCCTACTGGTAGACACAAAACAGAAAAAGATTATTTCTGACAGTGAATGCAAGGAATACTACAGCCGCCAGTACCCCTACGGCGAATGGATTGACCAGAACCTTATTCACCTTGCTGACCTGAAGATTCCCAACAAGAAGATTCCGGTTTCAGGCCAGGACGAACGGAACCGCCTGTACCGCGCGTTCGGCTGGAATTACGAAGACTTGAACGAAATGGTACTTCCGATGGCTCAGACCGGAAGCGAACCGACCGGCGCGATGGGCGTCGACACGCCGCTTGCCTGCATGAGCGACAAGCACCCGAGCCTGTACTCGTACTTTAAGCAGCTGTTCGCCCAGGTAACGAATCCGCCGATTGATTCTCTCCGCGAAAAAATTGTTACCGACACGACCGTGTACATCGGAAGCGACGGCAACATGCTTAAGCCGGAAGGAAAAGGCTGTCATGTACTCGAAATACGAAATCCCATTTTAACCGGGACTGATTTACTGAAAATTTCTGCCTTGAACCAGCCGGGACTGCGAGCAAAAAAAGTTTCGCTTCTGCTTGATGCAGACAACGTGAAGCTGGAAGCCGCGCTTGATAAGCTCTCTGCCGAAATCGATGCGGCGTACAACGACGGCTACAACATCATCATTTTAAGCGACCGCGGCGTTGACGAAAAACATGCGGCAATTCCGTCGCTTTTAGCCGTAAGCGCCGTGGAACAGTTCCTGATCCGCGAAAGAAAGCGCACAAAGATTTCGATTATCCTTGAAAGCGCGGAAGTGCGCGACGTTCATCAGGCGGCAATGTGTTTGGGCTACGGCGCCCGTGCCGTAAACCCGTATCTTGCCCACGAGTCAATCGCAGAGCTGATTGACCAGAAGCTTTTGGACAAGGACTATCACACGGCCATCGACGACTACAACAAGGCGCTCTTAAACGGCATTGTAAAAATCGCGGCAAAAATGGGCATCAGCACCGTTCAGTCGTACCAGTCAGCTCAGATTTTTGAGGCAGTCGGCATTGCTCCCGAAGTCGTGGATAAATACTTTACGAACACCGTAAGCCGCGTCGGCGGCATTACGCTCAAGGAAATCGAGGAAGACATCGTCTACCACCACGAACAGGCATGGGGCGCGTTCGGTCTTACCGTGAACACGCACCTAGACTCGGTGGGTCTGCATAAACTCCGCCGCGGCCCCAATGCGGAAGACCATCTGTACAATCCCGAGACCATCATCGCGCTGCAGGAATCTACGCGGAACGGCGACTACGCGCGCTTTAAGGAATACACAGCCCTTGTTGACGACAACGCGCACCCGCATACGCTGCGCGCCATGCTCGACTTCAACTTTGCGGAAAACGGCGGCATTCCCGTTGACGAGGTTGAAAGCGTCGAGTCGATTGTGCAGCGCTTTAAGACGGGCGCCATGTCATACGGCTCCATAAGCGAAGAAGCGCACAAATGCATGGCCGCCGCCATGAACCATCTGCACGGAAAGTCAAACTCAGGCGAAGGCGGCGAAAAGCCGGAGCGGTTGGGAACCGAATACAACAGCGCCATTAAGCAGGTTGCAAGCGGACGCTTTGGCGTTACCGAAGAATATCTTTTGAGCGCGCGCGAGATTCAAATCAAGATGGCGCAGGGCGCAAAGCCGGGTGAAGGCGGACACCTTCCCGGCAAGAAAGTGTATCCGTGGATTGCACAGACGCGCCTTGCCACTCCCGGCGTTTCCCTTATTTCGCCGCCGCCGCACCACGACATCTACTCGATAGAAGATTTGGCTCAGCTTATCTACGACCTTAAAAACGCAAACCGCGCGGCGCGCATCAGCGTAAAGCTCGTAAGCGAAGCGGGCGTCGGAACGATTGCGGCGGGTGTTGCAAAAGCGGGCGCGCAGGTCATTTTGATCAGCGGCCACGACGGCGGCACGGGCGCGGCTCCCATCAGCTCGATTCACCACGCGGGCTTACCGTGGGAACTTGGATTGAGCGAAGCTCACCAGACTTTGATGCAGAATGGACTCCGCGGTCGGGTCATCATCGAAACGGACGGAAAGCTTATGAGCGGCCGCGACGTTGCCATAGCATGCTTACTCGGTGCCGAAGAGTTCGGCTTTGCAACGGCCCCGCTTGTCACGATGGGATGCGCCATGATGCGCGTCTGTAACCTCGACACCTGCCCCTTTGGAGTTGCCACGCAGAACGAAAAACTGCGCGCGCGCTTCCCTGGAAAGCCAGAATATGTCGAAAACTTCATGAAGTTTATCGCACAGGAACTGCGGGAATACATGGCGCGCCTTGGCGTAAAGAGCATCGACGAGATGTGCGGCAGAACCGACCTGCTTAAGCTGAAAGAAAAGCAGGGCTTTAAGCGCGCAGGTCTTTTGGATTTAAGCCGCGTGCTTGCAAGCGCCACTCCGGAAGCAGCCGACGACTGGAAAAAGACGCGCGACACCTACAATTTCGAGCTTGAAAAGAAAATCGACGTAACGACGCTGCTTCCCACGCTGGAAAAAGCGGGCCGAGCGCAGAACGCGCCGATTGCCATTCAGTCTACCGACCGCACCTTCGGCACGATTTTCGGAAGCGAGCTGCAGAAGCGCTTCGGCGGAAATCTCGAGGAAGACGCCTACGTTGTTCACGTTAACGGCGGCGCGGGCCAGAGCTTCGGCGCCTTTGTGCCGAAAGGCCTGACACTGAGCCTTGAGGGCGAAGCAAACGACTACTTCGGAAAAGGCCTGAGCGGCGGAAAGCTTGTCATTAAAAAGGCAGCGGGCTTTGCCGGAAACGCAGACGAGAACATCATCATCGGAAACGTCGCCTTGTTTGGCGCCACCAGCGGAAAGGCGTTCATAAACGGCGTGGCGGGCGAGCGCTTCTGCGTCCGAAACTCCGGTGCGACTGCAGTCGTAGAAGGCTGCGGCGACCACGGCCTTGAATACATGACCGGCGGCGAAGCGGTCATCCTCGGAAAGACCGGACGCAACCTTGCTGCCGGAATGAGCGGCGGCATCGCCTATGTTCTTGACGAACACCACGACCTGTACAAGCGCCTGAACCACGAACTGGTAAAGATGTACGACCTGGAAGACGAAACGACGACCCTGCGCACCACAACGGACGAAGAAAACCTGCGCTCACTTATCGAGCAACACGCCGCAGAGACCGGTTCTGAAAAGGCACGCGCCATTCTGGACGCATGGGAGCATTACAAGACATGCTTTAAGAAAATCATTCCGAATGATTACTTAAAAGTGATGACGGAAATCCACTCCCAGGAAGAAGCCGGCGCCGCTCACGACGATGCCGTACTTGCGGCATTCAAGAAATGCACGGCGTAGAAAGCGAGACGATACGAGGAGAACGAACTATGGCAAAACCTACTGGATTTATGGAATGCGCCCGCATTGAAAACGGAAGCTTTGAGCCGCTCAAGCGAATAGAAAACTTCAAGGAATTTCATCCCGTCATGGCCGATGTGCGCCGCCGGGAGCAGGCAGCCCGCTGCATGAACTGCGGCGTACCCATGTGCCAGAGCGCAATAAAGCTCGGCGGCATGGTCACCGGCTGCCCGCTTCACAACTGCATTCCCGAATGGAACGACGCGCTCTACAAGGGGCAGTACGACATGGCCGCCTGGCGGCTTCTAAAGACGTCGAGCTTTCCTGAGTTTACCGGCCGCGTGTGCCCTGCCCTCTGCGAAAAAGCCTGCAATTTAGGCTCTCCGCACTGTGGCGGTTCAGAAGCGGACGGCTCTTCAAACGGCGCCGTCACCATTCACGAAAACGAGCTGTACATAATCGAAAAAGCCTTTGAATCCGGCTACATGAAGAGCCGCACCCCGGACGTCCGAAGCGGAAAAAAAGTCGCGGTCATTGGAGCGGGTCCTGCAGGGCTTGCCTGTGCAGACTGGCTTAACCGCCGCGGCCACAGCGTAACCGTGTACGAGCGCGAAGACAAAGCGGGCGGCCTTTTGATGTACGGCATTCCCAACATGAAGCTCGACAAAAAAATCGTTGAGCGCCGCATAGCGCTCATGAAAGAAGAAGGCGTTGAGTTCGTCTTTAACGCCGACGTCGGACGCGGCATTTCTGCCGACCACATCGTGCAGCAGTTCGACGCGGTTGCACTCTGCTGCGGCGCAAAAAAAGCCCGCGCACTCAATGCAGCCGGCATAGACCGCCTTGCCACCGGTCACAGCGGAGCCGACGGCGGCATGATGTTTGCCGTAGACTTCCTTAAAGCCGTGACAAAATGCGTTGTCGCCACAAGCGACGCGCTGGAAGCAATGCGCATAGCTCCCGCAAACAAGCAGATTGCGCAGGTACTCGAGGAGCGCTACGGAGTTACGGTTGAGGGAAAGCACGTCGTTATCGTTGGCGGCGGCGACACCGGAAATGACTGCTGCGGAAGCGCAATCAGACTGGGAGCTGCCAGTGTCACTCAGATTGAAATGATGCCCTGCCCGCCGGTCGATCGCGCTAAAAACAATCCCTGGCCGCAGTGGCCGCGCGTCCTCAAAACCGATTACGGCGCACAGGAATCAATCGCAAAGTTCGGTAAAGACCCGCGCGTGTACGAAACGACCGTAAAGGAAGTGATGAGCGAAGGCGGAAAGATAAGAGCGGTAAAAACCGTGGAAGTTGAGTTCAAGACCGTTGACGGAAAGCGGACACTCTGCGAGCGCGCCGGAACCGAAAAGGAACTTCCGTGCGACCTTCTGCTCGTTGCGGCAGGATTTACCGGCTGCGAAGAATACACGGCAAACGCTTTCGGCGCAGAGCTTGGCCCGCGCGGAACAGTCGTCACCGTTTTAACCGGCGAGAGAAAGTCTTCTTCGTTCAGCTCCGAAACAGGCTACAAGACTGCGCACGACAAAGTCTTCAGCGCAGGCGACATGCACCGCGGCCAGTCGCTCGTTGTCTGGGCAATCGCCGAAGGCCGGGAATGCGCACAGGAAATTGACGACTATCTGATAGAAAGCTAGAGCCGCGCGGCAAACGCGCGTGCTGTAGGAGTAGCTGCAAGGCCGCCGAGTGCCGTTTCCCGCAGAGCTTCGGGGAGCGAGCGCCCGACGGCCTTCATTGCATCTATCACTTCGTCGACCGGAATACGGCTTTGGATGCCGGCAAGCGCCATGTCAGCTGCAGTAACAGCATTTACCGCGCCGATTACATTTCGCTTTATGCACGGCACTTCGACTAAGCCGGCAACAGGGTCGCAGACAAGTCCCAGCAGGCTTTTCAGTGCAATGGCAACAGCATTGCACACCTGAACGCTGGTGCCTCTCTGCAAATAGACAAGCGCACCGGAAGCCATTGCGGAAGCGGCACCGATTTCAGCCTAACAGCCGCGCGCTGCTGTTAGCGCCGGGAAGCACGCCGGCGTCCCCGCCGCTGTCACCAGAAATTACACCGCCTTACGAAGCTCGCCGGCCGCTGCCACCAGATTCCGAAGGCTCGCTTCGGTCTCAGCCTCGCCGCGCGTTTTAAGGCCGCAGTCAGGATTTACCCACAGTTTTTCGCGCTTTACCTTCTCAAGCATTTTGTACAGCCCGCCGGTAATCTCTTCCACCGACGGAACCCGCGGCGAATGAATGTCGTACACCCCGGGGCCGACTTCCGTCTTAAAATCACAAGCCTTCAGCGCATCCAGAATCTTGAGGTCGGAACGGCTTGCCTCAAACGTGATGACATCCGCATCCATCGCGTCAATTTCGCGGATAATGTCGTTAAACTCGCTGTAGCACATATGCGTGTGAATCTGCGTTTCCGGTTTTACTTTCGCATGTACCAGCCTGAACGCAGGAATCGCCCAGTCAAGATACTCCCGGTGCCAGTCAGAACGGCGCATCGGAAGTTTTTCGCGCAGAGCCGCCTCGTCTATCTGGATGATTTTTATGCCGTTTCTTTCAAGATCCAGAACTTCGTCGCGGATGGCAAGCGCAATCTGCTCGGCCTGCTCCTTCAGCGGAATATCCTCCCGCGGAAACGACCAGTTCAGAATCGTAACCGGGCCTGTCAGCATGCCTTTGACCGGCTTTTTTGTGCAGCTCTGCGCATACACCGACCATGCAACAGTCATCGGCTCCCGTCGCGCAACGTCACTCCAGATAACCGGCGGCTTAACACAGCGGGTGCCATACGACTGAACCCATGCGTGTTCCGTAAAAATGTAGCCGTACATCTGGCTTCCAAAGTATTCAACCATGTCGTTTCGCTCGTACTCTCCGTGAACCAGCACGTCAAGCCCAATTTTTTCCTGCAGGGCAATACACTCGCGGATTTTCTTTTTGTTAAAGTCGATGTACTGCTCCTTTGTGATTTCGCCCTTTCTGAAAGCCGCGCGGTTTGCACGCACATCCTGCGTCTGCGGAAAAGAGCCGATTGTCGTCGTTGGAAAAGGCGGCAGACTGAATACTTTTTTCTGAATACGCTCGCGCTCGGCAAAATCCGGTTTGCGCACAAAATCAGTTTCGCAAAGCTTCAAAAGCGACTGCTGCACCGACTGCGTCCTGAACACACGCTCCCTCTCAAAAAGCGCCCTGTTAGAAGCCGCCGCGCTTTCATCCCCGGAAGCAAGGTCGCGCATCTCGCACAGCTTCTCCTCGGCAAAGGCGAAATAGCTTTTTATGCTGTCAGTAAGCTTTTCCTCCAAAGCAGTCGTATACGGAACATGCAGCAGCGGACAGGCTGTCGAAATCACGACGCGTTCCCTGGCGACAGCTCCGGCTATTTTCGAAAGCAGCGCATTCTTTTTCTCATAATCGCTCCGCCAGATGTTTTTACCGTTGATGACGCCTGCAAACAGCAGCGTATTTTGCGGAAAACCAGACTCCACAAGCGCAAGCGATTCTTTTCCTTCAATAAAATCAAGCGCAATGGCGTCAAAACCGAGCACGCAGATTTTCTGATACACATCACGCACATCGCCGAAGTATGTATTGAGGATGACCTTTAACCCGGTCGCCGCATGAATGCCCGCAAGCAGCCTGCCATACAGCGAAGAGAAAAACGCCGCCTCAGATTCAGACACATCAAGGACAAGCGCAGGCTCCGAAAAACTGATATACTCAGCGCCCGCCGCCTCAAGCTTTTCTGCAAGCGACACAAATGCGCCTGCAATAGCGTCCGCAAAATCTTCCGCGGACTTTTTCCCCGTATAGGTTGCAAGGTGCAGGAACGTGTACGCGCCGATAAAAGATGGCACCGTCTGAATGCCAAGCGCTTTAGCTTCGGCAAAGTGAGAAAGCGCCTGCACCTCATCAGAAAGCGCAATGTGCGTATCATCAGAAAGCTCCGGCACCAGGTAGTGATAGTTCGTGTTAAACCATTTCTTCATCGCAAGCGCCTTTACGTCGCCCTTTTCCCCCTGATAGCCGTGGCTAGCCGCAAAGTAGGTGTCTAGCGGCGACAGGCCAAGGCTTGTGTAGCGCGCCGGAACCGCACCCAAAAGAAATGCCGTGTCGAGCATATTGTCATAAAAAGAAAAGTCGTTAGAGGGGATAAAGCTGATTCCCGCCTCCTGCTGTTTTTTCCACCCGTATGCGCGGATTTCGCGCGCCGTTTTTTCAAGCTCATCCTGTGCGATCTCGCCCTTAAAGTATTTTTCCGTTGCAAATTTAAGCTCGCGCTTTTTACCGATTCGCGGAAAACCGGTCACCGCTGTCAGTGCGTTCATACTGTCTCCCTTCCATCTGCTGTCTGATTTTGATGCATGCCGAAACCACTGCGGCACTTCGCCGGAAGTCTAGCAGAATATGCCTTTATCTGGAAAATACTATTTTCACACGTTTTGTCATAGCTTTTAGCTATACCGCCAAGGCGCTTTTCCATCCGGCAGAAACGCAGTACTATCAGCATATGAAATCGACACACATCTACCGCACCGAATACTGCGCCAGTGCGCTTTTTTTCCTGTACTCAGTCGCACTCCACGCCGAAAACATCGGCACCCTCTTAAGTGAACTCACCTCGTTCAGCAACGTCTGGCTGGTTTTCGCCGCATTTTTCTTTTTTGCCGCCACCTGGCGCCGCCGCCATAACCGCAGTTTCTGGTGGTCGCTAAAGCCCTGGCAGAAAAAAGCGGGCCTCGCCATGTTCACAACGGCGCTCATCATCGCTCTTGTAAACCTGATTTGCATAGCGCGTCCCGTCGTATCAGACTCCCCTCAGGCCGATACCGTCATCCTTCTTGGCGGCGGCATCTACAAAGACGGAACGCTCCCCAAAAGCGTGCAGGCCCGGGCCGAAACCGCTGCCGCCTACCTCCTCCAAAAGCCAGAGGCCGTCATCGTAGTAACAGGCGGTTCCTTATACAATCTGCCAGAAGAAGCGCCCGCCATCAAAGCCCTCCTCATAAAAAAAGGCGTTTCGCCCGACCGCATTTTAGTCGAACAAAACGCCCTCGACACCATACAGAACTTCTCCAACAGCGCCGCCGTGCTTGCGTCGTACCGGCACTGCCCTGTGGAAGAAATCATCCACAGCGAAATCCTTGTAGTAACAAGCTATTTTCACCTTGCGCGCGCCCAATTCCTTGCCCGCCGCATGGGCTTTACCCGCATTTCGGGCCTGGGAAGCCACACCCCGCTCCTGCACGTACTCAACAGCTACTCCCGGGAAATCTGCGCCTGGTTAAAACTTTCCTTGCGGATTCTGCTTACCGGAAAGCCTGTAGCCGTCTCAGGAAATCCATGAAGCCTTTTTTTTGATTTTGGGCGCACCCGGCGGGAAAGGTTCGCCTGCGCTCACCATTCCCGCCGGGCCGGGCTTTCCGCACTTCGCCGTCTTACGCGGCTCATCCCGCTTTCGCGGGACTAAAGGTGCTACAATCCCTTGCGCAATTCCTTGCCACCATGGACGGCACTAAAAAACATGCACGACCGGAAGCCAAAGGCTTCCGGCTGAGAATGAAATTGACAGGAGGTCAGTTTCATTCTCTATCTTGCAGCGCATCGTAGCCGCTTCCGCCGGTGCACGCCGCGGGCAGGATGCACCCCTCACTGCTGCCCCGCCATGTCCGCCGTGCCGGAAACACTGTGCCCGCTGTACTCGCCGATGCCGCCCTGCGCGGGCAGCTCCCGCGTCTTTACGAGCACGGTCTGCGTCTGGCTCACGGCGCCGCAGAACACGCCGCGGTCAATCTGGCTGTCGGAAAAGTCACGCCCCACGGCAAGAATCACGTAGTCGTCATCGACACGCCTCGCGCGCGTCGGGTCGGTTCCGAACCAGGCGCCCTGCACGCTCCGCCCGTCGCCGCCGGAGCCGTCGTCGTCGGGGACGAAGTATTCCGCCCAGGCGTGCGTCGCGCCCTCGCCCGCGCTCATGCCGCACACGTAGCGCGCCGCTATCCCCGCCTCGCGCGCAAGCGACACGAACAGGTGCGCGTAATCCTGGCACACGCCCTTCTGGAGACAGAACGCCTCCGCCGCCGTCGTCTTCACGGTGGTTTCTCCGCTCGTGTAGCAAATCCGCCCGTTCACGGCGCGGCAGAGGAGGTCGGAAAAGGCGTGGATTTCCGTCTGGGCGAATTTCCGCTCCGCGACCGCACGCTCAAAATCCGTTCCGCGCACCGCCCCGCGCAGAAACGAGCGCATTCCGTCGGTGCAGGCGGTGAGTCGCGTGGGGTAGCGGTAGAACGGAGGGCACGGCTCGCGGCTTCCGTCCGCGCTGTGGACGAGCACGGTCGCCCGCACGTGGAACGCGAACTCCGTGTGCGGCGCGTAATACTGCCCGCGGTAGACGGAGTTCCCGAACGTGTCGCGCGAGGCGGAGAGCGGCACGTCGGGCGTGAGCGAGAGCGAGCGGCTCGTCACCGTCTGGCATCCGCGCGAGACCGGGACGCAGCGCAGGATAAAGAAATGGTCGCTCACCGCGCCGGAGAAGGCGAGGTGCATCTTGTAGTCAACGGAAAGCGTCTTCATGGTTGCAAGCGGGCATTGAGCCTGCCGAAATGCCCGAAAGAAGAGCAAGTGGTTTCGACAGGCTCAACCACCGCAGGTCACGCACCCTCACGAGCCTGAGAAGAGGCTGTCGATGAGCTGCAAGAGAATCATCTTGTCGGCGCGGTCGGCAAAGTCGTCAAGCTCGCAGAGGCTGCCCGTGATTTTGGCGAGCTGGAGGCTGTCGCAGGCGACGTCGGTGCAGCTGATTGCCTCGGTAAGGCGGCGGCTCTCAAAGAGCACCGTCCGCTCGTGAATCGCAAGGCGCAGGTAGAAGTCCAGCCGCTCCACGCCGAAGCCCGTGCGGATGATGTTGAGCGCGTTCCTGTCCTGCACTGTGTCCGCAACCGCGCCCCTGAACGCCATGATGCAGTCAACGGCGCGCTGGAAGAGCAGCACGGGCGCCTCGCTTGCCGCCGCCTCCCGCATCGCACCGAGCGAAAGCTCCACGTAGGAGAGGCAGTCGCTTCCGATGATGTCGCGGAGCATCATCGCGTTCCCGTTCGCCGCCTCCGCGCCGCACAGAAGAGAGCTTTGGTAGGAGCGGTCGAACGCATAGCGGCGGCAGAAGTCCGCGAGCGACGAGAAGGCGTTGTAGATGCCGAGCTTTTCGCAGTAGTCCGCGTAGTCGAACGTGGTGTCAAGCTCGGAGTCGTAGACGTGCATGAGCACGCGCAGGCTTGAAAGCACGCGCTCACTGTACCGTCCCAGCCAGTAGAGCGAGTCAACCTGCTTTAAGGTGAGCGGCGTTTTTACTTCGCTAAAATCCATGTGTCCTTAAATCCTCCTCCTTGCGATGAGTTCACGATGAAGCTCGCGGGGTTGCGTGAGAAGCGGGTAAGCCCGCTCTTCCAGACCTCGACCGTCTTTCCGGTGAGCACGAACGCGCGCAAATCCGCCTTGCGCTCCACCTGCGTTTCTCCGTCCTCGTCCATGACCGGAAGGTCTTTGAAGTCGATGACCTCCTGCGCTATCCACCGGCGCGGCTCGTCCTTGATGAGCGCACGCATCTCGGAACGCTTTTCTTCCGTCATGTCGCGCCCGAAGAGCACGCCGTAGCCGCCCGCCTCCGCCACGTCCTTTATGACGAGCCGCTCAAGGTTCTCAAGAACGTAGCGGCGGTCGTCCTCGTAGAACGGGAGGTACGTCGGCGCGTTCTGCAGTATCGGCTCCTCGCCGAGGTAGTAGCGCACCATTTTGGGCACGAAGTAGTAGATGCCCTTGTCGTCGGCGACGCCGTTACCCGGCGCGTTCACGAGCGCGACGTTCCCCGCGCGGTATGCGTCCATGATGCCGGGGATGCCGATGAGCGACTCCGAGCGGAACGTGAACGGGTCAAGGTACTCGTCGCTTATGCGGCGGTAGAGGGCGCCCACGCGCTCGCGCCCGCCGAGCGTCTTGCAGTAGGCGACGTCGTTCTCCACGAAGATGTCGCCGGGCTGCGCGAGCACCGCGCCCGTCTGCTCGGCAAGGTAGGCGTGCTCGAAGTACGCCGCGTTGAACCTGCCCGGCGTGTAGATGACGTTGATTCCGCCCCGGTTCATGCCGTCCATCACGGCGCGGAGGAGCGAGCCGTAGCCGCGGTTGTCCGCCACCGCGTTCCCGCTGAATGCCTGAGGGCTGCACTTGCGGCACAGCCCCCGCGCGATGAGCGGGTACGACGCGCCCGACGGGATTCGCAGGTTGTCCTCAAGCACGTACCACGCGCCGTCCTTCGCCTGCACGAGGTCTATGCCGGAGATGTGGCTGTACACGCCGTGCGGCGGCACGATTCCCTCGCACTCGGCAAGGTAGCCGCTTGAGGAGAACACGAAGTCCTCCGGCACCACGCCGTCGGCGATGATGCGCTTGTCGGAGTAGATGTCGGCGAGGAACCGGTTGAGCGCGGTGACGCGCTGACGAAGCCCGCGCGAGAGCACGTCCCAGGACGCCGCGGGAATGACGCGCGGAATCGGGTCGAACGGGAAGAGCCGCTCGTTGAAAACGCCGTCCTTGTAGATGCCGAATTTCACGCCATAGCGCGCGAGCTGCTCGTTTATGAGCGGCGCGCTTCCGATGAGGTTTTTCAGTGACGCTTTCATAACCGCGCCTCCTTATTCCACCCTTACGCTGCTGCGGACAGCATGGCTTCTTTGTCTTTGCCGCGAATCACGCGGTCAACGTAGTTCTTTGTAATCCGTGCCACCAGCGGGCTTAAGCTCAGCACGCCAATCAGGTTCGGAATCATCATAAGTCCGTTGAAGGTGTCGCTTAAATCCCAGGCAAGAGACAAGCTCATCGTGCAGCCGAAGAAAATCATCACGACAAAGGCAACCTTGTAAATCACGCTGGTCTTTTCGCCAAACAGGTACTGCCAGGCGGTTGCGCCGTAGTGGCTCCAGCCCAGCGTCGTAGAGAAGGCGAACAAGAGGATTGCGATTGCAATGAACTTGCTGCCTGCCCCGCCAAAGACGGTGCTGAACGCCTCGCCGACCAGGCCAGAGCCTGCGTTCTGCGAAACCATGGCACCAGTCTGCAAGTCAACGGCTCCGCTTGAAAGCACTGCGACGGCGGTCAATGTACAGACGATAATCGTGTCGCAGAAGACTTCAAAGATGCCCCACATGCCCTGCTGCACCGGCTCGGTCACATTGGAGCTTGAGTGCACCATGACCGAAGAGCCTAAGCCCGCTTCGTTACTGAAAGCACCGCGCTTAAAGCCCCAGGTAATCGCTTTCTGAATACCGTAGCCGACCGCGCCGCCGCCGGCAGCCTTTGCCGCAAACGCGCCCTTGCAGATAGAGACGAAGACGGCAGGCACCGCGCCGATGTGGAAGGCAATCACAACCAGCGCGCCGACGATGTATAAAATCGCCATAAAGGGCACCAGTTTTTCTGCCACCGCCGCCACGCGCTTTAATCCGCCCAGAATCACGACCGAGCCGATGATTACCAGCGCAATACCGGTGACAAAGGGCGGAATGGAAAAGGCGCTTTCCATGTTGCCCGCAATCGAGTTTACCTGGCTCATGTTGCCGATGCCAAAGCTTGCAAGCAGGCAGAAGGCGCTGAAGAGCACGGCAAGCACGGTACCCAGCTTTTTGCAGCCCTTGTAGCCGCCCAGGCCGTCCTTTAAGTAATACATTGCGCCGCCCCGCCATTCGCCAGAGGCGCTCTTGCGGCGGAAGTAGATGCCCAGCACGTTCTCGGAATAATTGGTCATCATGCCAAACAGTGCCATCACCCACATCCAGAAGATTGCGCCGGGGCCGCCTAAGATGATTGCCGTCGCAACGCCGACGATGTTTCCCGTGCCGATGGTTGCAGCCATGGCCGTGCACAGGCTCTGGAACTGCGAAATCGCCTTGTTCTCTTTTGCCGTATGCGCAGTGATGTGCCGGTCGGTGAAAATCGCACCGATTGTCTTTTTAATCCAGTGAGCGGCATGCGCAAACTGAAAACCCTTGTTTACTGCTGTCAGAATAATTCCCGCCGCCAAAAGCAGCGTAATCCCAACCGTTCCCCAGACAATCCCGTTCACGGCGTTGTTAATGTTTGTAATCATCTCAAGCATAAGCGCCTCGAGGTCGCTTTGCGACCTCAACGAGTTTGCACTCCGCTACCGCGCAGTGCAAACTCGCCCAACTATTATTCGTCACTCGCTTGTGCGGGCGACCCATTCTTATTCGCTACGCCTTGTCCTGCAGGGCATCGTAGCCTGATTCGCCAGTGCGAACCTTTACGGCATCCTCTACGCCCAGCACGAAAATCTTACCGTCACCGATGTGGCCCGTGTACAGCGCCTTGCGGGCTGCATCAATCACATGCTCTACCGGCACCTTTGCCACAAAGACTTCCACCTTGATTTTCGGCAGCAGGTGCAGCTCAACAGGAGTTCCGCGGTAGAACTCACTCTCGCCCTTCTGGTAGCCGCAGCCCATTACATTGCTTACCGTCATGCCGGTAATGCCCACGCCGTTCAGCGCCTTTTTAAGGGCATCAAACTTGTTCTGGCGGGTGATGATAACCACTTCAGACAGCTTGTTACCCATGCTGCTGGACTTAATGACCGGGATGGCAGCCTCAGGCGGCAGTTCAACGCCAGCAACAGCAGCTTCCTCAACCTCTTCCTGAGTATAGGGAATCGTAAAGCCAGCATAGCTTGAAGCCAGACCGTGCTCCAGCTTGTCCAGACCAAGGATTTCTTCTTCCGCAGTTACGCGAAGACCGATTGTCTTTTTAAGCACCAGGAAGGCAATCGTAATCGTAACGACTGTCCACAGGATGATAATGCCCATACCGCCAAACTGCTTTGCAAGCTGACCGAATCCGCCGCCGTAGAAAACGCCTTCACCGATTCCAGCAAGCTCAAAGCCCGGAGCAGTTTTTGTCGCAAACAGACCGACAGCAATGGTACCCCAGATACCGTTCATCATATGAACTGCTACAGCACCAACCGGGTCATCAATGTGCAGCTTATAGTCCAAAAGCCACACGCCAAAGATTACGAGCAGGCCCGCAACCACGCCGATAACAGCGGCGCCAGCACAATCGGTAACGTCACAGGGAGCGGTAATAGCAACCAGACCGGCCAGTGAAGCGTTCAAACACATAGAAACATCAGGCTTACCGTACTTAATCCAGGTAAAGAGCATGGCAACGACTGTAGCAACAGCCGGAGCTACCGTAGTTGTAAGGAAGATTGAGCCGAGTGTCGGTAGGTCAGTTGCAGCCGCACCGTTGAATCCGTACCAACCCAACCACAGGATGAACACACCCAGAGCGCCCATAGCGATGTTGTGTCCCGGGAAGCCGTGTACGCCGATAATCTTTCCGCTCTTGTCGCGGCTGAATTTACCAAGACGAGGGCCAAGAATCGCAGCACCAATCAATGCACAGATACCGCCAACCATGTGGATACAGGCACTGCCGGCATAGTCGTGGAAGCCCCATTCTGCAAGGAAACCGGCGCCCCATGTCCAGTGCGCTTCAATCGGGTAGATAATACCGCTGATAATCGCAGAATAGATACAGTAGGTTGAAAACTTAGTGCGCTCAGCCATTGCGCCAGAAACGATAGTCGCTGTCGTCGCGCAGAATACCAGGTTGAACACAAAGCCAGAAAAGTCAAAGCTTGCGTAGTTAGAAAACACGCTGAAGCCCGGCTTACCGAGAACACTCCAGATGCCCTTGCTTACCTCGCCGGTTACCGGGTCGGTGTAGCTCAGCATCAGG
>JAILRG010000085.1 GCA_024698325.1 Treponema sp. | reverse complement strand
AAAAAAGCCCTGGTGACAGGAAGCAGCCGCGGTATTGGCCGCGCAATCGTAGAAACATTTTTGAAAAACGGTGCAGAAGTGTGGGGCCTGTGCTCTAAGCCGAGCGCCGCAAAAGCAGATCTTGAAAAGCTCGCTGCGGATAACGGCGTTGCCTTCCATGAGATTTACGCTGACGTTGGTAATGCAGAGCAGGTGACAGAAGTTGTCAAAGCCGCTCTTTCAGAAGCCGGCACCTTTGACGTGCTGGTAAACAACGCTGGTATTACCCGCGACGGCCTTTCTTTCCGCATGAAGAAAGAAGACTGGGAAGACGTACTCCGCGTAAACCTTACAAGTGTCTTCTTGATCAGCCAGATTGTGTCTGGCAACATGATCCGCGCAAAGGACAAGAGCTGCTCAATCATCAACATGGCAAGCATCGTCGGCCTGCACGGTCAAGGGGGACAAGTAAACTATGCGGCAAGCAAGGGCGGCATCATCGCCTACAGCAAAGCGCTTGCTAAAGAAGTCGGAAGCCGCGGCGTTCGCGTAAATGCAATCGCTCCGGGCTTTATCGAGACTGACATGACTGCCGTGCTTAAAGACGATATGAAAGCGCAGTGGGTCGAAGGCCTGCCGCTTAAACGCGCCGGAAAGCCCGAAGACATTGCAAACGCTGCTCTCTTCCTTGCAAGCGACCTGAGCACCTACATCACCGGTCAGGTACTCGGCGTAGACGGCGGGATGGGGGCGTAAGAAATTACATCCATGTAATTTCTTACGCTGCGAGTTTGAAAGCATAGCTTTCAAACTCGGCGAGCAAATACTGTAAGCGCCGTCCGTGGCGCGGGGGACGACGTCCGAGTCGAACCTTATGCTGCGAGATTAAAATTGCGGAATTCGGAATGATGGATGCTTAAAAAAGGCATTTGTCATTCCGATTTTTTTTAGGTTGAGGGGGACTGCGTGCAGCTTGAACGGCATATAAATCAATCCGCCAAGGCAAAAATCGGGAGCTGTTTTTTTGGAAAAATCCTGTCGCAGAAATCATATTGCCCCTCTTGCTCTAAATGACAAAAAATGTTAATTTGTCAAAGTAAAACTGACCTAGCGATAAGGAGCGTAAACTATGAGAAGAGTAGTAGTTACCGGTTTGGGGTGCATTTCACCGTTGGGAAACAGCGTTGAAGAAACATGGGCAGGCATTAAGGCCGGAAAAAGCGGCATTGCCACGATTACGCATTACGACAATACGAACTTCAAAGTAAAGTATGCGGCTGAAGTAAAGAACTTTAAGGCTGCGGACTATATGGATTCAAGTGCGGCACGCAAGATGGCTCTGTATACACAGTATGCTGTCGCTGCTGCAAAACAGGCTCTCGATGATTCTGGCCTTATGGGAAAGGCTGATGTGCTTGAAGACGCATCTGTCTATCTCGGTGTCGGAATCGGCGGTCTTGAAGTGACCGAAAACACGATGAAAGCATACTTTGAGTCAAACCAGACTCGCATGTCTCCGATGACAATCCCGATGCTGATTCCGAATGAAGGCGCCGGCAACATCAGCATGGCGTTCGGACTGCACGGTGCGACACATACTGTCGCGACAGCATGTGCTTCCGGCACAGACGCAATCGGTAACGCATTTGACAGCGTCAGAAGCGGCCGCTACGACGTAGTGCTCGCCGGTGGTGCAGAAAGCACACAGTGCGGCTACGCAAACCTGGGCTTCAACATGCTGCACGCACTTTCAGCCGGTTATGCTGACGATCCGACAAAATCAAGCCGCCCGTTCGATAAAAAGCGCGACGGCTTTGTAATGGGCGAAGGCTCAACAATCCTCGTGCTTGAAGAGTATGAGCACGCAAAGGCTCGCGGCGCAAAGATTTATGCAGAAGTTGCCGGCTACGGCGCTTCAAGCGACGGCTATCACCTGACCGCTCCGAATCCGGACGGCGTATGCGGCGCAAAATGTATGACTGTCGCCATGAAA
Source organism: Treponema sp. (assembly GCA_024698325.1). Classification (GTDB taxonomy): domain Bacteria; phylum Spirochaetota; class Spirochaetia; order Treponematales; family Treponemataceae; genus Treponema_D. The sequence continues at coordinate 5,224 of JAILRG010000085.1, read as the reverse complement.
GACGCTGGTGTTAAGCCGGAAGAAGTGACCTACTACAATGCACACGGCACTTCAACCAAGCTGAATGACTCTGGCGAGACAAAGATGCTCCACATTGCATTCGGCGACGCTGCAAAGGGACTGCACATTTCTTCAACAAAATCAATGACCGGTCACTGTCTTGGTAACGCAGGCAGCCTCGAGGCTATGATCTGCGTAAAGGCAATTCAGGATTCATACATTCCGGCTACCATCAACCTGGACGAGGTTGACGTAGAAGGCGGTTGTGATTTGGACTACACTCCGAACAAGGGACTTGATATGCCGGTGAACGTTGCGATGAGCGCAAACTTCGGATTTGGCGGCCATAACGGCTGCCTGGTATTCAAGAAGGTACAGTAACATACATTTGCTGCCGGGAATGCTCTCGGCTATGAGTCCGATAAAACCTCCGTGTGTCGCTTCGCGACCCAGGTCGGTTTTTCGGCCTCATACGCCTACGCTTCCCGGCGCATTTATTTTTCAGCACCTTCGTGGTGCCGGCATCCTTATGATGCCAGACCTGTAGGAGATAGTTACATGGAAGCGTTTACTGATATTGAAAGCTTGTTGCCGCATAGAAAGCCGTTTTTGTTTGTGGATTCTATCGACAGCTATGACGAGAATGGCTGTGTGTGTCACCGCACGTTTACGGAAGAGGATTTTTTCTTTAAGGGACATTTCCCGGAGTACCCGGTTGTGCCCGGCGTTATCTTAATTGAAACGATGGCACAGGGCGGCGGTGCTGCTTTGAGCTTGCAGAAAAAATTTGACGAAGGAAGCCTGTTCTTTCTTGCTACAGTGAACAATGTCAAGTTCAAGCACCAGGTGCGCCCCGGCGACAAAGTTCGCATGGAAGTAGTAAACAAGCGCTGCACCAAAAACATGGTCGTCCAGTCCGGCAAAGCCTACGTCGGCGACACACTCTGCGCCCAGGCTGAGTGGATGTGCTTGGTGGGCAAGGGTAATTAAAAGCCGAAAGCTGCTCTGCGCGCAGTCTGAGTGGAACAACCTGCGCCGAAGGCGCAAACGTCAATAATTACCTTGCTGTCGCGGCGCGCTTGCGCGACGCATGTGCTTGGTGGGTAAAGGTAGCGAGCGTTAGACCACCGAAGGTGGTCTAAAAAACGCGCAAGCGTTTTTAGCGAGTCTCGGCTCAAGCTGTGCTTGAGCCGCAGATAGTACTAAGCTGTCGGTAGTGTGCCGGCAGCTTTTTTTATGCGCCTTAATGCAAGATTATTTCCATATTGTTCACTGACAGCTGGTGATTTTTGCTGTATACTGTCCGTATGCACTCCCGTTCCGCATATAGCGTTTTTTCTCTGCGCAGCGTGTTTCGCGCTTTTGTTTGTGCGGCGGTATTTTTTTGTGCGCTACCTTTTGTCGGCGCCACGAACTTCTGTTGGAAGGAGCCTTCCGGGAACGGAAATGACCCTGACAGCTGGAATAATCCGGATAACTGGTACATGCAGAACAGCAGCTGGCAGTGGGTTACGAATACAAGCGGCTCCTATCCGACAAGTCCTTCAGTTGAAGAACTTGTCGGATCTGTTTTTATCAATACTGAGGATGCTGGAACTTCAATCATCGTATACATTACCGAAGATGCTGCCGTTCAGAATCTGTATCTGGAAGCTTCTGATACTACAACGGTGACGCTGGTTTTGAGCGAGGGCGTTACGCTGACTGTGGGAATGCTGACGTTCGGACATATCGGCGGCAACAGCGACACTGTTGATGTCATCATAACTGGCGCTGGTACGGTCATCGCAAACTCGGCGCGGTACACCAACAGCTCTTCAACTTCGACAATCTCGCTTGAAAACGGAGCCGTGCTTTCGACGAATTCATTTATCGGCGGCAACAGCGGCTCTATTGAGGTTACCGGCGACGGTAGCGGCACGTTGATTGCGGCAAGTACCGGAACGACAATCAGTGTTGATTCTGAAACGGTGACCTATGGTAATAATCCGGGAACGTATTATGTGACGCTGGATGCAAATGGCGGCACGTTCGGAACCACGCAGTCGCGCTCTACGCTGTCTGTCACGCAGGGAAGCGAACTAGCGCTTACGGCAATTGAGAGCCTTTCCCTGCAGTATGCGGTTAGCGCGGGCGAAACGGGTAAGGCGTTCGTAGGCTGGGCGTCGTCGAAAACGGCGACCGAAGCCTTATATGCTGACGGAGAAAGCTTTACACCAGGTTCGTCACAGACGCTCTATGCGGTCTGGAAAGACGTAACGACGTATTTTTGGCGGCAGGATAAGACGAGCGGTAACTGGACGGACTCGGCAAACTGGCTGTACAGCGACAGTACTGCCTGGAACTATTCTGATGAGGAAATCGAAGACCGGATTCCTGAGTCAGGAGAGCCGCCTGCAAGTGCCGTGTATTACCCGGTGTGCGGCGGGTACCCCGGCATTGCTGCGACAGATACCACACGACCGGATTTTGTCTTTATTCCGGCGCCGACTGGCAGCACGGTGACAGTCACCTTAACAAGCGACATAACGCTTTTTACCGTGCAGTTCGGTTCGTACTCAAATGAATCGAACATTGTGCTGAATACTGCCGGATACACGCTTTCTACAGCATTTGTCATTATTCATAACTCTTATTATTCATTATTTGACTCGACGCTGACGGTAAGTGGCGGCGGCACGCTTAAGACGGAAGGCCTGGACGCTCCGAATAACACTGCCCGCGGCAGCACGGTCGGGCATATCAATACTGTGGAAATAGCGTCCGGCACGGAAATGTACATTACCGGCGAAAACAACAATATGTTCTGGGGAAACGCGAACACAGGAGACCCCGGCTACACGAATTTTACTGGAGCGGGAAAGCTCCATGTGCTTGCTTCCGGTGCAAATGTGGAATGGGGCCCGACTGCCGTCAGGTATGACTCCTCCCTGACGAGAATCCCGTATAAAGACCCGACGTACTACGATGTCATCATTGATTCGGGAACGTCGCCGATTTCCGATACCGGCCTTAAGCTGACGTTCAAAACAGAGCGAATTGGCGGCGAGGCCGCAATTCCCTTTTCGTATACGGCAACAGTCTCTGGAGATACGTCGTTTACGTTTGGTGATGCTGTGCTTGAAAGCGGCGAAAACACTGGCGAGGTTTCGATTTCGTATGAGGCGGGCGTATCGACCTTTGTGTACTATCTGAAGGCGAGCACCGCGCTTTCCGAAACTGACAGCATAACGCTCAAAATCATGACGCCGGACGGCTCGCTTCCGCTTGCAGAATACACGTATCCCGGCGCAATCTGGACGGGAGAAGTCAGCGATGACTGGGAAACTGCCGCTAACTGGAGCGGAAATGAGGTTCCGGATGCTACTTCCGAAGTCATCATTCCTTCCGGCTGTACGAACTACCCCCTGCTGACTTCTTCGCAACAGGTAACCGTTTCTTCTGTATATGTGGCGTCGGGCGCCAGGTGGGGCTTTGCAAACGGCGGCACGCTCTCTGTTTCCTCAATGTATGTGGCGACCAATGCTGAAGTCTGGATAACTGACGGCGGCGGCACGCTTGAAGTAAGTTCCTTTACGACAAGCGGCACCGGTAAATTTAATGCGAGCCAGGGCACGGTTGTCTTTACGGGAGATGCCAGCTGGACTGCGGAATACACAGGGCTTTCTTCATTCCCGGCCGTGCAGATAGCAGACGGCTGTACGCTTACGCTGAACGGAAGTATGGGCATTCCGGGAACGCTCAAAATCCTTCAGACAGGCACGGTTGACTTGCAGGGAAACACGATAGAATGTGCAAAATTCATCTTGAATACGGCAAGTACGCCCGGAAGCGGTTCCGTCCTTAACGTGAACGCTACATTGACTGGCGGCGGCATTGTGAAGACCTGGGAATTTGACTTCCCCAATGCGTATCAGCATACGCTTACCATTGATTCCGATACGACGCTTCAGGTTGAGGACTTTTTTGCCGGTGCAAGCCGTGTTGATTACACTGGACTTTTAGTAAAAGGAAGTGGTACTTTACGGCTTCCTGCTTCCGGTACCTGGATTCATGAGCTGAACGGAAAAAAATCGTATTCGATTGCAGATACGCTGACAGTGGAAAAGTTTGGCGAGCCGACGTATTACAAGGTTAATGCACTTGGAAACGCAAGCGGCGTTGAGGTGAGCTTTATCGTCGGAAGAACTGGCAGTGTTTCGGCGCCATTCCTCTACTGGGTGAAGGCGACGGGAGGCGCTGTCATAAGTGATTTTACGCTGGGCGGCACCGCGCTTGATTCCACTGCAACGTCAGCAGAAAACCTTGCCGAAACGGCTGTCAGCTTTGACCCTGCTTCTACGACAACGCTTATCCTTACCTATGCTGGTTCTTCGCCGCTCCCGGAGGGCGCAGGCGGTTACCTGCATATTTACACGCCGGATGGCTTATTCGAGCTTGGCGTAATCGAGTACATACAGGGCGGAACGCCGGTCTGGACGGGAGAAGTCAGCTCATCGTGGACCACTGGCGGTAACTGGAACTGCGGCTATATGCCGGCTTTTGGCTCATTGAGCATTCCTGACGGCTGCCCTAATTATCCGGTCATTACTGCGACCGACGGCCCTGCAGACGATGTCGTATATACGGAAATCACGCTTTCCGGCGAGTCGTCGCTTACGCTGGAAGGCGGCTCGCTGACAGTAACAGAGTGCCTTTTGCTTTCTGATTCTGCAGTTATCGATGTCGACGGCGGCTCGCTGACCGTTACGGAACCCGATAGCGACGCACAGAATAAGGCGCTGGTCGTGAAAGACAATGCGGAGTTCTGGCTGACAAGCGGCTCGGCTACGCTTACGTCGCTCACGCAGGAAAGCGCCGGCGAAAGCTCGGTAAGCGGCGGAACCCTTACGGTCAGTTCTTCGCTGGAACTTACAAACGGCGAGTTTACCGTGACAGATGGTGCGATTTCTGCTTCCAGCGCGACGCTTTCGCTCAGCGGATTCAGCTTGTTCTCCATTTCCGGTGGCGAGGCGAGTTTTGACACGATTTCTGTCGTTGCAACAGGTGAGTATCTGCAGTCTGGCGGTACGGTTACTGTGGCGAATGCGGTTTCGGTTCAGGACGGCCTTTTTTCCCAGACGGCCGGCGCCTTGACGGCTGCCCTTTTTGAGCTTTCCGGCGAAGGACTCGTGCTTTTTTCAGATTGCACCGCAACATTCACCGGCGCCATAAACCTTTCCGG
>JAILRG010000070.1 GCA_024698325.1 Treponema sp. | reverse complement strand
CAGATTTTTGAAGCATTTTTATGCTCATTAACAAGCTGATTTAAAGGAACTTCACCTTCGGTCCGCTCCCAGAGTACCAGCGAAAGAGAAGATGTACCCGCCCCGGAAAATTCCTTCCACCAGTCAAGGGCCTCTTCCACTTTCATAGGCCGGGTTATTTTCGTTGCCACCGGCGACCCGCTTTGCTGGCGGGCTTCCCTGATAATCCGGTCAAAACGCTCTTTTTTTGCCCCCTCAAACATGTGAAGACAATTTTTATCGCAAAACTCGCCTATAACCGGCACAATCTGACTAATGCCACACTCTGTTGCCTGACGGATAATAAGCTCAAACTTCTGAGGCTTTGGAATAAACTGAAAAAGAACGAAATCTCTTTCAGAAAAAAATCCTCCCAGCTGATCAGCCTGAACACCGCGGGTAATCGTATTTTCCTTTGATTCGCAAACCTGAAGGGTGATTTTTTTTCCACTGTCATCAATAAAAGAAACTGTCGTTCCCTGAAGACTGCCGTCATCAAAGCGAACATTAAGCATATCGCCTTTTTTGACGCGCAGAACCTGACGCAGATAGCGAAAATCCTTTCCGATTACTTCAATGAGACCATTTTTTAAATTCTGTTTTTCTACAACAAACTGCCGCATCTCGCATTCCGTAAAGAATTAATTACTTTACGGCAACAGTGCCGTTAGTTTCAGCTTCGTCCTGGAGCTGCTTTAAGGTTTTTGTTTTTTCCAACAGAGCAGAAAATTCTCCCTTCTGGAGAATCTTAATTGCTTCCTTAAGCTGCAGATCGTAATCCATATCATAAAGCGGACTTGGCTGATGACGCTGAAGCTGAACTCGTACAAGGCGGCGGAGGAGACGAAGATCAAAAGGATAATCCTTTGCAAGTTTTTCTGCTGCGGCCGAAATATCTGCTTCCTTCATATTAGGATTTGCATCAACTATTTTTGTAATTGCTTCGCTTTCAAACATCTTTACATAAAGCTCTTCCTGCTCTTTTGTAAATTTTTCAATATTCAAGATTTCAAGATCCGGCGGAATTCCGATTTTATCGATATTTGTGTCGCTTGGAGTATAATATCGTGCAATTGTCAGTTTGATTCCATTGTCTTCACGGAGAGGAACAACCTGCTGGACAGAGCCCTTTCCGTAAGTACGTTCGCCCACAAGATAAGCAAGATGATTGTCCTTAAGTGCTCCCGAAAGAATTTCAGAAGCACTTGCCGAACCGTGATTAATCAGTACAACAATCGGCATTCCTGAAACTACAGTTTTTTCTTTTGAAGCTGTAAACTGATGATTTTCCAGAATCAAACGGCTCTTTGTAGATACAATCGGACCAGCATCAATAAATTTATCACCAACTTCAACTGCACTTGTGATAAGTCCTCCCGGATTATCCCTCAAATCAATAATCAGGCTTGTGTAACCGGCAGCCTTAAAGCCATCGATTGCTTCCTGAACACGTTTTGGTGTTTCCGGGGTAAACTGAATAAGGCGCATATAGCCGATTTTTGTCCCTTCAATCATGCCGTCCTTTACGGTTGGAACTTCGATTAAGGCCCGAACCAGCTTTATTTCAAACTTCATGTTGGCACCGCGCAAAATCGTAACATTTACAGGGCTTCCAACCTCTCCGCGAAGATTAGTTAAAACTTCATTCATCGACATTTCTGGAGTGGGCTTTCCGTCAATTGCAACAATAAAATCACCAGACTGAATACCGGCTTTTGCTCCCGGAGAATCTTCGATTGGTGAGGAAACTTCTACGTAAGCAGGCTTATCAGCTTTATTTTCAGTCGGCTTGGAAATAGTAAGACCGACGCCCCCAAAACTTCCGTTAGTCGTATCACCAAGATCACGCATATAATCCGAATCAAGGTAAAGGGTATATGGATCACCAATTGCCTCCAGCATTCCCTTGAGAGCCCCTTCATAAAGCAGCTTAGGATCTAAATCATCAACATAATTCATCTGAACAAAGTCAAAAACTGAATTAAGTTTTTTCATATATTGGAAGCTTGATATTTTGGAATCAGATTCTATGGAAGACTGAGCAAAACACTGAGATGCAAAAGTAAGAAGCACAAATGAAAGTGCGGCACGGTAAATACTCTTAAAGTTTTTTTTCATGACACTTCTATTTTACGGCAGAAAGACTAAATTTTCCATATAAAACTTACCATTTATGTGATATAATTTTTCTATGGCACAGATAATTCCAATAGCAAGTGGAAAGGGAGGAGTTGGAAAAAGTCTTCTTTCTGCCAACCTTGCAATTGCCCTGGGTCAGCAGGGAAAAAAAGTTGTTTTAGTTGATCTTGATTTGGGAGCTTCGAATCTTCACCTTGTCATCGGGCAGCACCCGGGTGTAGCAAGTCTTGGCTCCTGGTTTACTGATAAAATCGATTTTAAAGACATCATCCAGCCTACGGATTATGACAACGTAAGCTTTATTGCAGGCGACAGCCAGATTCCTGATTTGACTTCCCTTAAACACGTTCAAAAAGTAAAGCTTATCCGAAATCTTAAAAACATAAATACAGATTACGTCATTCTTGACCTTGGAGCAGGAACCCATCAGTTCATTCTTGATATGTTCCTTCTTTCGCCACAGGGAATTATCGTTTCGGCGCCTGCCGTTACAGCCACATTGAACGGCTACCTCTTTTTGAAAAACGCCACCTTCCGCCTTTTATACACAACCTTCAAACGCGGAACTCCTGGCCGCGCCTACATCGACAGCCTTAAGAAAAATGCAAAATCCATGCAGAAGCTTTACATTCCTCAGCTGGTTGCAGAGCTTGAAAAACAAGATCCAGCGGCAACAGCTCTTTTTAAATCCCGCATGGAACAGTTCCGTCCCCGCCTTGTAATGAACATGATTGAAGATCCAAAGGATGCTGAGCGGGCTCAGAGAATCAAAAAATCCTGCAATCAGTATCTTGGACTTGAAATTGAATATCTTGGCCTTATGTATCGCGATATGCTGCAGGATAAAGCTCTTGCATCTCAGCTTCCTCTTGTAGTTTACAAACCGCAGTCAGTTCTGGGACAGGCAGTTTACCGCATTGCCGACAAGGTAATTGCAACTCCACCACGCGCTTTTGATGCCGCCTTCAATATTGATGGTGCAAGCGACAACTTTCAGAACGCCGACGAAGAGGCAAACGAAGATTACAACATCAAGCTGGCCGGCATAGAAGACCTTGTTGCCGGTGGAACTTTGAGCATCAGCGAGCTTGCAGAAATGGTAAAAACACTGAACTATGAGCTTACACAGGTGCGCAAGGAAAATTAGCTTTT
>JAILRG010000018.1 GCA_024698325.1 Treponema sp. | reverse complement strand
CAAAAGACGTTACCTACACCGTAAAGGCAACTGTTGAAGATTATGCGGGAAATACGCTGCCAGTAACATTCTTCAATATCCAGAAAGACAGCGAAGAGCCTGAATTTAAGGCACCGTCCTTTACGGGAACTTCAACGACGTACAGCGTGTACAAGCCGAACAAGGATGTGGAAACATACTACATAAACAACACCGACGGCACATTTACGCTTACCGGTACGGCGACAGATAACTTTGGCATCAGCAGAGTAGAGCTTGAAATCACCGGAAAAGACGAAGACGGCAATGTTCAGACTCATACTGACAGCAGCACAGGTGCAAATTACACATTCAGCGAAATTGATTTTACGGAATGGGTTGGCGAGGCTACGGCCGTTCTTGTGGTAACAGACCTTGCCGGCAACACCAATACCAAGAAACCGCTGGTTATTACGGTGCTGTTCGATTCAGAGGCGCCGCAGGGAGTCCATGCACTTGATGATTTGTACAAAGATTTGTATTTCCGTTTCGGCGATGACAATAATGACAGGACGCTCGTTAGGACGTGGAACTCTTCTCTTGATGAACTGGTAGGCGGCAAGTATTCAAAAGACACCTATGGAAATGCAAATACCTTAAAAATCCGCGGCAGGATGGATGATCCGAAAATCGGCACTGCAGCGGGCAGTGGTGTCAAGCTGATTTATTATACGGTAATACATGAAACAGAGGAAAGAAGCTATGACTATCTTAAACTAAAAGCAGAAACGTTCCTCGACAATATTCAGACTGGAAAACTGACTTCCGCTACCGGGTATTTTGGGCCTCTTGCTGCAGAAAAAGAAGAAACCCGCCGCATCTTCTACACGGATGCTGACGGCAAAATAAAGCGGAAGGTTGTCGACGAAAACGGCAAGATTGCGGAAGTCCTTGAGTCTAACGGAGAGCCATTGGTTTCTTCTACGACGAAAGACAAGAAAAACGTACAGTACTATACGAATGTAACCACAAACTATTCCTCTACACTTTCCGGTTTTGACGAAGGCATAAACTATCTTATTTGGGTAGCGGTTGATAATGTCGGAAACGCAGGACTTGATCCTGTCGTGGTGGGAGATGCAGGTACGTCCGCGACTGAACGTGTGTTTTACAATGCGTCAATCAATGTTGATACCGTGGTTCCAGATACGACGACAGACGCAACGGAAACCTTCTACACGAACGGAAGCTCCTGGGAGGAGTTGGACGAAGCCGGTGAGACTGTTCAGGCTTTCCAGACGATTACCATCAGCGGTACTGCTGTAGATGATGCTGCCGGTGTAAAGAGCGTTGTCATTAAAGCAAATGGAAAAGAAATCACGGAGGAAAGCACAACATACGGTACGCTTACAGTCGGTGATTCAAGGGTCGAAGAAGGCAAAAAGAAACGTGACTGGAATGTTGTTATTAACTGTGCCGCTGTATTCGGCGGCCCGGATGATAAGGATACAAGCACCGACGGAAGCCAGAGCATTACCGCTGTAGTTACCGATGCGGCGGGTACCGGTAATTACCAGCCTGTTCCTGTTGGCAACGTAAAAATTGATAAAACGGCGCCGACCGTAACGCTTTCTCGGCCGACTGATGCTGATTCATCAACATCTGGCATTCAGGTAAACGGTACGATTAGTCTGACCGGTACAATTTTTGACTCAAACATCCTGCCGGAAAATGCGATTACTGCGCTCGAATACAGAAAACAGGGCGAATCTGTCTGGACAAGAGCTGACGGCATTACGCTCTCTGGCAACAGTACCTACACGATTACGGGCTTTGATACAACCCAGCTTGATGACGAAACTGACTATGAGCTGCGGGCAGTGGCGACAGATACTGCCGGTAACGAAGGCTATTCTGATTCTGTAACAGTTACTGTTTCTCAGGATACGGACCGGCCGGAAATCACCTGCAACAACATTACGCTTTCAGTTATTGCACAGGGCGCCACTACCGCGTCTCCCATGAGAGCAACAGCCAGAGCCGGCGTCAGCAGTTCTGTAATCTACGGCTCTGTAAAGGATGATGACGGCGTTTACTCTTTCGAATACTCGTTTGACGGAGAGGACTGGCAGTCTACGTATAGCGATTCGGATGGATTTGAGCAGGACGTGTATGTAAATGGCTCCTGGCAGCTCGCCATTCCAGAGGGTGAACCGAATGTGTACTTCAGGGTGACCGATACCAACGGGGATGCAGCCGGAAAAACGTTTACTGCAAGCACCGGAAAAAGCGAAAATAACGTCACGGTCATTGACCTGGATGCTCCAAAGCTTAAGGATACAAAGTCTAACCTGTACGGATATCGCACTGGCAGCGGCGCCACTCAGGCAACGAATGTGTATGATACCGTGCTGTATGTAAAGGTGGATGTAGCTCCGCCGTCAATCGACTACAAGTATTACACGCGCGATGCTTCTGTCGAAAGCTTTGATTCGGCAAAACTTGCAGAGATGGATGCCTATACGTCGGCTCAAATTGAAACAGCCGGCTGGAAGTCGCTTCCGCAGATTTCTGCAGAATTCTTTGGTGGCCCGGACAGCTGCTTCTATGTCTGGGTAAAGGCAAGTGACCCGAGTGGCATTGCAGAGCTGTACCTTACGCACAATTTTGCCTCTTCGCTTACGACACTTACGCCGCTTAGCTATAAGCAGGTTGCGCCTGTAACGGTTGGCGGAAATACAACACCAGGCTATTACATCGGTTTGTATAAGGTCGAAACCTCCAGCGGTGACGATGGTAAAGCTCTTAATGTTGTTGCAAGTGATGGAGCTGGAAGAACGACGGAAACGGTAACGGTTAATCTGGATAATACCCCTCCAACGCTCAATCTGGAATCGCATACCAAAGATGGAGCTTCGGTATTCGGCAGTATTTCGACTACGCTGACAGGTACGGCAACCGATTCTCACACGGTGCAGCACTTCTATTACGCTGTAACCGACTCGGCTACAGCGCCTGCAGCTGGCAATGCCGCATGGAAAGATATTTCCGAAGAAGTGGACGTGCTTTCCCGCTGGACAATCAATTTTGACGGCGCGGAAAATACGGAAGGCACCGTTATCTATCATGATCAGGTGCTTAATGCATACATTTCCGCCTGGGTAGCGGATAACAGCTATGCAGAGCTTACAACGGTGTACTTCTGGTACTATGCAGCGGATGAATTTGGCAATGCTTCTACCCCCGTAAGCCGCAGCCTTAGCGTTAATCCGCAGGCAGATAAGCCGCTTGTTTCTGTTGGGTACCCGGCTACAGGCGAAAAGCTTGGTGGTACTATCCGCATTACAGGTACAACCGTGATTTCTGCAAAAGAAATTGATTCCGTATGGATTCAGATTGACCCAGAGTATGACGGAACTGCCTTTAACGAAAGCGGCTGGCAGGAAAAAATGCAGGCTCGTATCGAGGACAATAATATTACAGGCTACGCTATAACGACAGAGACGATTAGCGGTAGTGCAAATGGCGGTGTTGATACTACGGTAACGGGTATAAAGGCTTCCAATACCTCATTCTGGAATCTGACGGTCAATGCGTCGGGTGAGCTTGAGAATATAAATGCAGGTAGCGGCGAGTACTGGCCGGTTGCTATACGCGCCTTTGCTGTCAGTTCTACCGGAAAGATAAGCGATTATGTTGATGTGCACGTTACTATGGATCCTGACAATCCGCTGATAGGTGATTCGGAAGAGCTGCGCCTTGTTCAGTATGATAACGCCGGTAATATTGTCCGCAGCAAAAAGTATGAAAGCGACATGTGGATAAGCGGTCTCTGGTACCTTGTCGGCTCTATTGAAGATTCGTCTGGAATCATGACTGTAGACGTTAAGAAGGGGGATAAGACCGATCACTTTGTTGTCAATTCATCCATCGTAACTGGAACATCCTCTGATTTTGGAATGGCGTATTCTGATATGATTAAGCCGTTTACCAAGAAGGATGCTGATGAAACAACACTCACAAGCGGATATTCAATCAGCATTCCTGTGGGAAGCTCTGAGGCAGATGGATACGGCTCATTAAGCTATTCAATTTATGCGGTAGAGGATACATCCTCTGGACTTCACTCAGAAAGAGCAATTACTCTGCATTACGACAACAAAAAGCCAGAATTTGAAGCTGAACTTGAAGCGACCGGAAATGACATTGTGCAGCAGAATTATACGTATACGCTGGACGGCACGTTTGACGAGGCAAATCAGTCTGGGTTTGATAAGATTGCCATGTACTTTACCCGAGATCTTGATGGCGTAACGTATGTCGTAGATCCTATGGTAAGCATGGGAACTGCCGGAACAAGTAACCGCGAGCAGGCTTCAGCCTTTGATGGTGGTGCTGTACATGGTTCAGACGGACTGTACTGGAAAAAAGCGACGACAACAGGCGCGGTAACTGGTTCTACGATTTCTGTAACGCCTCCGGCAAACGCACGAAAAGGCGGCTTGTGTAAGGTAAATGACGTTATCTATACGCTTTCTGCTGTAAGCGCTTCTTCTGTCACGCTGGATAAAACGCCGGCTTCTACAACGCAGGCCGTCGACATCTACTTCGCGACAGCGCTTGTCATTGATCACGAGGTAACAGAATCCGGCTTTACGACAGCCGCCTGGAGCAGTTCATTCAATAATTTAACGGATGACGGCGACCAGATGCTGGAAGGTGTTACCCACAGCGGTGCAAAGTTCACCTGGACAGCTTCTATTGATTCGTCAAATATCCTGGACGGCCCTCTTACCATCCACTTTGTTGCATTCGACAAGGCAGGAAACATAACGAGCAAGTCTTACTCCGGTACGGTTAAGAATAATGCCCCGCGCATAGCTCGTTTAACCTACGGCACCGATAACGATGCTTCTGGCGACGTCTCTGCTGACGAAATGACCGGAAATACCGGCCTGTATATTTATGAAGATCTTCGCAATGACAGAACATTCTACGGTAAGGAGAGCGCAACGAAGAATGTTGACACGCTTACAATCGGCAGCAGCGAAAATGCGAGACTTACAATCAAGGGGAACACCAGGGTTATTCCGGAAATTGTAGGCGGTAACGGCGGCCTTGGCTATTCGTACAAAATCGGCGGAGCGGCGCAGAAGATTCTGAAATATGATGCTGACGGAAAGCCGTATAAAGAGAGTGGCGTTATTGCAACCGAACTGCTCCATGAGTATACGAATGCTTCGGGCGAAAGCCTAGGAACAGACGCGACCGGAATAATCCGCGGTACCGCAAGTGGCGATACTGATGACGATATCCGGGAGCTGCTTGCAATCGACATTTCTACGCTGGAGTTCCTTGTAAACAACAGTTCTTACAATTCTGCGACAGTCTACCCGGTAGAGTTTAAAATCTGGGATAAGACTGAAGGCACAACCTTTGGCAGCACCAGCCCCTGCGCAACGATTACGCTGTACTCAAAGATTGCCATTACTTCAAGCTCTACGCCGGAGATTAACGTAGAACCGTTCTACTGGAAATCCGCAACAGATAACTCGCTCTTTGAGGGCAGCTCTGCAAATGGTCATATCGAATTGGAAGCAGACTGGAAGCTGACGGAAACGTATACCAAGTCTTCTCCAAAGCCCACTACTGGCGAGTATGACGCCGACCCGAAAGTGTCTGGTATCATCAAGTTTAAGGGCGCGGCTCAGGATGACGTCATGCTCAAAAAGCTTTCCATAACAATCGATGACTTTGCTGGCGGCGAAGAACTGGAGTTTGCAACGCGCGGTAGCGATGGCGCCTGGTCAACGCATGCTTATAACGACAGCGACGGCTGGGGCTGGAAGCTCGTAAGCGACACGAACGACCAGGCAAAAGGCAACGTCGTCGAATGGGAGTTCTACCTGAACACCGCTATGCTCGAAAGTGTAGCTAAGACCGATGTTAAAGTCGATGTAAAATCCTACAACCGCGGTGTAGCCGCCATCGACGATACTGGTCTTGCCGTTACATACACAAACCCCACCGGCTCCACTGCCAGCAGCACTGTAACCAAAACCGGCGCTCTTACGTCGCATTACAGGATGGATGTTGTGCCGTATATTACAGGAATTAAGAACGAAGTAAGAACTGCTCTTAAAGGTGAGGCAAAATCTTCTGTATTCGGTCGTTCTTCAACCGGCGCGTACCCTGTATATTACTACAGTGATGCAGAGGGTAATGACATAGCTTCTAAGCAGGAAGAATTTACCGTTATAGGCTTTAACTTTGGTTCAGAGCCGAAGATAAGCGTAAACGGTGGAAGTGCAACAGTTGGTGCAGCAGTGACCGTTGGCAGCGGCATGACGTCCGGTGGCGTTATTGTCACCGTCGGTGATGATGCAGCGGCTGTTTCTTCGTTGAATAACCTGAATTATAATGGCGCAAAAGGGGACTTCACCGCCGATGGTGAAACGGGCTATACCTTATATAAGAACTACTACAATCGTCAGCCGAATAACATCAATAACTCAACTTTGAATGATGACTGCAATGTGTATGTATGGAATATTCAGTTAGTTGTTGAGGATAAAGGGGTTCGTTATCCGACTATGCGTGTAGGTGCCGATGGAACTGTAGGATGGGCGTATGGTTCTGGTTCTGCCGAAGTTCGAATGAAACTAGGAGATGCTGAGGATTACCTTGTTGATACGTCATATACTCAATGGTATGACACTGCAGTTGCTGTAGATAACCGAGGACAGATTTACGGTGCTGCCCAGAACGGTGATACAGGTGGCAGTGGAACATATCCATCTGAGGACTCGTATAGAAATAAAACAAATTTCAAGCTATATGCATTTACATCTGCAGTAGCTCATAGTAGACGTTATAGCATGAATAGCGGAGCATATTCATCCGGAGGTCGAAGCTCTGCTCTTGAAAATATCGAACATGATGGTGTTGTGTATTCACAGCGAATTCGAAATCCTAAGATTGTTGCCAAATCTAATGGTGATGTTAATCTAAATAGCTCTGTGTATATTGCCTATTATGATAGTGCGATAAATGAGGTTGTATTTAGACAAGGTACGATAACTAGTGAACATGCAAAAGATAATAAATACACCAATTTTTCAGAATATGGAAAAGTGTATTTTGCTGAGACTGAATTTTTGGATGGTTTAGCACCGAGAGAAAGCAATCAGGATTCTGCTGAGGGAGCAGTTAGTATTGCAGATTCAACTCTGGCAGGAGAATATGTTGCTCTTGGAGTTACAAATGCGGGCAAGGCTGTTGTTGCATGGTATGCTTCCGATGCGCAAGCTTTGTATTACAAGTACCAGACAAACAACGGCTGGTCAGACGCTAAGCTTATTGATGAAGGGTCTGAATTTGTCGGTTGGTATGTGGATCTTGTTGTTGATGGTGTAAATGGTGTTCATATTGCCTACTACGCTGCCTCAACCGGTGATTTGAAGTATGCGTATCTTCAGGATTACACAAAGCCGAATGAAGCAAAGGTAATGACGGTAGATTCATACCTTTCAAGTGGTACGAACATCAGTATCAGCGTTAAAAATACTGGAACAACTGATAACCCTGTGTATGTTCCGTATATTTCAAGCTACATGAGTGCATTCAATAAGACAAAGTATACGGTGCGTACTGCATGGATTACAGATGGAGCTTTGCTCAAGAGTGCATCTCAAGAAGCTCTTGCTGGTGTTCAAGGAGAGAGTGATGATTTTAGCGGTGTTTGGGAAGTTATGACCATTCCTCTTGCAACAGGTTCTATTCCGCTCGATTACAGTGTAGGTATCGGTATAAAAGATGATAATCCGATTCTGGGTTATGGTACGCAAGCTGGTCTTGAGACTGCAATGCTAAAATAGCCCTCCCCATAAAC
>JAILRG010000040.1 GCA_024698325.1 Treponema sp. | reverse complement strand
CGCATGGCCCGCTTTTTTTATGCCTTTTTATGAATCCAGCCTGGCTTTCATCGCCTTGTACATTTCGTCATCGGTAAGCCGGTTTTCCCAGAGCAGCAAGGTCATGACATTCTTGTCGCCGGCGCTGTAGGTGTATTCCCGCTGCCAGCGGTAAAAATCGGGGCCGTCGCCAATCATCCTGAGGTGTGCCATAAAGCCTGCAAGCACCTGCGCGCTGAACTTCACGTCGGCAAAGCATTCGTTCGCATAAAAGCCTGCCCATTTGCCGTGTTCGCTGTTGCGGAGAGCGCCGTTTGCCTTTTCATACGCTTCTTTCGCTTTTCCTGCAAGGAAAAAAGCCCGTTCTGTCTCGCCGTCTGCCGCGCGGAGTAAGGAGGCCGTTGCCAGTCCGGCGCCTGTGTAACACAGCAGGTGCAGTTTTGCCTGCAGCAGGATTGAGTCTTCCAGCAGCGTTTTTGCCGTGGCTGCTGCCTGCGTATTTTCTGCCTGCAGCATGAGGGCTGTTTTTTCAGCGTGCGTCACCAGAGCCTGGTAGCGGAGTACGCTTTCGTCGCAGATTGTTTTGTAGAAAGCTGCCTGTTCTTTAAGGCTCTTGTTTCCTGTAAGCCAGAAAAGGGAGGAAGCCGGTTCTGCCGGATTTTTTATGTACTGGCAGAGGAGTGTCCGCGCGACATAGGTGCTGAACTGCTCGCCTGCGTGGTCATCCTCGTTTGGCCCATAGGCGGCAGCGGCTTCTGCGTATTCCTTAAAGAGTGCACTGATTTTTTCGGTCTGGCTGTCGCCGTAGTAGCGCCGGACGTACGAAGTGCGATGTGCTTCCGAAAGCTCTTCTGGAGAGGCACCCGGCCTGCTGTCTGCAGCCATGGTTCGTGACGACCTGCAGTCCACCGCGCCGTCCCCGGATGAATCTGCGCATGCATTCTGCCCGTTCCAGAGCGAGGCGACCAAATCAAGGAAATACACATGCGGCTTTATATTTGAGCAGTTGATAATCCAGTAATCTTTGCCGCCGTTTTCGAGCACTGCGTTCAGCTCGCGGCAGACAAATTCTGCGCTGTTTGGAAGCATGGTAATGTGGTTTGCGGCCTGCAGGTCAAAGAACGAGACGTGATAATAAATGCCCTTGCAGCCGGCTCCGGTGGCATCCGGCATGGAAGGTACCCGCGGATTGTGATTTCCCTGTCGGCGGGAGACCATCTTTCCAAAGCCGTTGTCAGCCCAGATTTTTATGACGTCATCCGGAAGCGTAAGGCAGCCTTTCTGATACAATTCCATGACTTCGCCGTACAGATTCGTGCAGCAGTCAGCGTCCGGATGTGCTGCTTTTACCATGTCGTACTGCATTTTAATCAGCTTGCTTACCAGTGCGCCGCGTTTTTCGTCGGTGTCGTAGCTCGGGTCGTTGTGCCAGAACGGATAGTCTCCCTGTCCGCGGAAGCCGAGGTTCCACACGACATGCATTCCGCCCTGTTCCTGGATGCTCTGCTTCCACAGATTGTGGAACAGCTCCGGGTGCAGCGCATAGGACGGCTCAAGCTCCGGGTATGCGCGGATGAACATTTCTGCTCCGAGCGGCTCTGCGTGGTGGTGGGTGATGTACAGGCCGCGGCTTGCTGCCAGCGCGCGGTAACGTCTGGAATTGTGGTCGGTTCCCGGAATGACCATGTTTCCGCCGGCTCGCAGCAGGGCCTCAAATGCCATAATCCAGGGAAGTTCTGAGCTTCCTTCAACCTGCCATGCGTTAATCAGGATTTCGTCATTGATAAACCAGCCGCGGTACCGCACAGTCTTCGGGCGGCTTTCGTAGCTGTAGCCTTCCGGCAGCGGGATTTTTTCACGTGGCTCAAAGTGCTGGTCGTTCCAGAACCAGAAATCGTGTATGCCCAAAAGCTCCCGGCTTATGTGATACAGTCCGTAGATAAAGCCCAGGTCGTCGCTGGCGCATATTGAAAGAGCGCCTTCCTCAAGCTTTACGGAAAATTGCTCTGACAGCAGGGCTTTTCGGTACAGGCGTATGCCGAGAGTGGTTTTTGCAGTGCATTCCTTTGTGCAGGTCTTTGCGATATCCCGCCGGACGTCTTTTGCAGCAAGGGCAACCGGGGCAGGAAGCGGCTCTGTCCCTCCCTGCTCGGTGTGGATAAAAAACTCGATAACAGTCTGAGACGTGATACAGTTCATGATGTAATCCTGTGATTTTTTTTTGATGTGATTATAGGCTGATGGTTGTAAAAATAAACCCCCTGCGGAATTATCCTCAGGGGGCAATATCAGACACGCTGATTATTTTGCAAGTTCAGGAAGCTGTGAAGCGATGAGCTGAGCACACTTCTTTGCACCTTTCGGTGAAATGTGCAGGTCTTCGTTTGCATACAGTTCTGCAACCAGATCTGCTCCGTTTGCTTTTCTTGCCAGTGATTCTTTGTAATCATCGAACAGCTTGAAGAGGTTGATGTACTGGACACCCTGCTCTTTAGCGACAGCCTCGAGGATGTGATTGTACCAGCGGCCCGGAAGACCTCTGCCCAGGTCGCCTTTGCGTCCCTGCTGACCGACGAGAACCGGAATTGCTCCGACAGCCTTTGCGTCTTTTACCATCTGAGTGATGAACATCTTGTAGCTCTGATCCGGCAGTTTGCGTCCCTGATCATTGATACCGATACCGATGATGTAGTAGTCACCCTTCTTGATGTAGGTCTTTACGGTTTCATGCTGGCCGCTGGTGAAGAAGCCTTCTGCAGTCTGTCCGCCTGTTGCCATGTCGCGTACTGCCCAGCTGTCTTTGATGAATGTCTTGAAGTCCTGTCCCCAGCCGTGGCGGCCATACTGTACGCCGAACGGGCTGTTTGAATCAGGGTAGTAGCGGCAGACTGTTGAGTCACCGCAGAACCATACTGTCGGCGGCAACGTTGTGTCGTCAGAAATCTTTGCGATGGTGATTGCGCTCAAAGAGAAGTTCGTGCCGGGTTTTCCAGCGCGAGCAAAAATGTTCAGCTGACCGTCTGTTACCGGAATCTGGAATACGTCCCAGTTGCCTTTGCCGGTCAAATCCATAATCTGGAAGTGGCCTTCTGCGCAGACGCTCTGGCGGAAGCTGTCGCCTGACCAGACTGCAATCTCGTACAGACCGTTCGGCAGGTCTACGTTGAATGTGTTGTCGCTGTTAGTCGTCTCGTTAGAATCCTTTACGAACTGTACGGCATCGCTCAGTTCGTTCTGTCCGGGAGCAGCCACGTCCTGTACTCCGTCAGGAGTGTTGAATCCATAGCCTTTTTCTTTGCTGTATGCGTCTTTTGCGCTTACTGCAGTCCAGCCTGCTGCGGCTCCGTTTCCACCAAGGTCAAATTTGTACAATGGAGTTGCCAGTGCCGGTACATAGTCCGGTGCATCTTCTGCGAGGGGAGCATTTTTACCGGCCTTTCCGCCGGCACCATTTGTTGAAGCACATGAGAACATCAGTGCTGCTGCGATACATGCTGTTGAAACAGCTGCAATACGTTTCATAAAATTAATTTCCTCCGTTTTTTTACAAAACTTATACCATTATAGTCCTATTTGCATTCTGGCGCAAGAAAATATATACTGGGTGCATGTACAACGCAAAAGAAACACGATATGCAGAGATGAAGTTCCAGCGGTGTGGCAACAGCGGCTTACTGCTGCCGCGCGTGTCATTGGGACTGTGGCATAATTTCGGGTCTGTGGATCCGATTGAAAATCAGAGGAAGCTGCTTACGACAGCCTTCGACAATGGTATTACTCATTTTGACCTTGCCAACAATTACGGCCCTGTGTATGGCAGTGCGGAAGAAAACTTTGGCAGAATCATGCAGAGTGATTTAAAGCCTTATCGCGACGAGATGATTATTTCGACAAAAGCCGGATACGACATGTGGCCGGGTCCCTACGGTAACTGGGGCAGCCGCAAATATCTGATTGCAAGCCTTGACCAGAGCCTCAAGCGCATGGGACTGGACTATGTCGATATTTTCTATCATCACCGCCCGGACCCCGAGACTCCGCTTGAGGAGACAATGGGCGCGTTAAGCGACATCGTAAAGCAGGGAAAGGCGCTGTATGTCGGTATCTCAAACTACAATGCAGAGCAGACCCGCCGCGCGGCAGAAATTCTTGCCCGCAACGGCACGCCGCTTCTGATAAACCAGTTCCGCTACAATATGCTGAACCGCGCCCCGGAAGAAGATAAGCTTTTTGACGCGCTCGAAGAAGTTGGCGCCGGAAGCATTGCATTCTGCCCGCTCGCACAGGGCCTGCTTACAGACCGCTACCTGAACGGCATTCCGGAAGGCAGCCGTGCAACCAAGAGCCGCTTCCTGCATGCGGATCAGATTACGCCTGAACTGCAGACGAAAGTGTCCAAGTTGAATGAGCTTGCAAAGAACCGCGGCCAGACGCTTGCCGAAATGGCATTGTGCTGGAACCTGCGTAAAAACCGCCTGACGTCTGTGCTGACCGGCTCAAGCCGCGCCGAGCAGATTGCGGTAAACGTACGGATAATACAGAAGCTTGATTTTACTGACGATGAGCTGAATGCCATCGAAGGCATACTTGCAGCAAACTAACTGCGTGAAGCGCTGATAAAAGGGCATGGTGAAATCCGTGCCCTTTTTTAGTAATACATGCGGAGGATGATTCCCTGGTCGTAGTTTCCGAATCCTTTGCCAAAAATGTTCATGCCGCCCATGTGCTCGGCGTTTTCTTTGACGCCGAAGCGCACGCGGATTGAGTGATGGTCTTCAATCCGTAAATCTTTAAGCGTGACGTCGGATACTTTCTGGCCGTCGATGTAACTTCCGCTGTCGGTAACGGAAAAATGTTTCAGGATGCCGTACTGACTTCCCTCCAGCTTCCACCATTCCGGCGTGTATGTGCCGCGCTTGTCGCCAAAGTCTCCGGGGCTTGTCCAGGTGCCGATTTCTGCCTGGTTTATCCAGACGGTGATGTCGCTCGGCCAGTTGCTGTTGGTTCCCGGCGTCTCGGAGGAAAGCTCTGCGCTTATCTCCAGTTTTGCGAGCGTGCGCTTGTCGTAAATGGTGTTGTTGGGAAATTTGTATTCGACCGTGCCGGAGCTGCACCAGAGCAGGCCAGCCTTTATGCGGTCCGGATTCAGGAATGATTCCGGCATGTCTAATAGCCCGATGATTTTGTCGCTCGCGCAAAGGCCGCAGGGCGCCGTCACCTGGCAGTCGGTAAAGATTCCAAGCGGCATTTCTATCTCCGTAAAGTCTTTTTCTACGGTCTGCTCGTCGGGGAACTGAATCAGAAGCTCATGGAATGCAAGCTTGCAGAGCTTTTGCGTGCCTTTACGCGCCTTGACGCTTTCTGTGTAGATAAGCTCTGCGTCTTCAAGAATGGAAATGTGCGTTGCTACGGTTGACTGCGGTAAGTGCAGGGCATCAGAAATTTCATTGATGTTCAGCGCCTTATTTTTGATGAGCGCCAGAATGTCCAGACGCGGTTTTGATGCCAGTGCTTTTAATTTTTCAATGTCTTCCAGCGGGTTTAGTACCAGCGTAGTGTCTGCTTTTTCCATTGTGTATCTCTGCCGTGTATAAAATAGCCTGTTCAGAAACAGCCGTCTCCGAACAGGTGTAATCGTGTACTCGAAGTATAACGGGTTTTATTGATACAGTCCAGAAAGGTTTTGCCGCCTTTTTCCGGATTGTATGTGCACGCCGCTATTTTTCGTCTATCTCCAGAATCGTAAATGAATAGGGAGAAACCGGATAGGTAAAATTCTGCGACACTTTTGTAAATGTTGATTCTACAGGAATGATGTGCTTCGGATGGGCGAAGCTGTTTTCATCCTCAGCATTTCCCGAAAGCGTCAGTACCCGGCAGGTTTCTTTCATCTCTGGAGCTGCCTTCAGATTTATCTGTACGTCATGGGCATGTTCCGTCACGTTTACGAGCTTTATGATGATTTTGCCGGTTTCGGTGCGGCCGACGTGAGCGTACAGAGGCTCGAACGTCTGCGAATCGGTGTACTCGTGGATGAGCTTCCCGTCCAGATAGCAGCTGTAGCTTTCGCCGCGGACTTCAATTCTGATTTTATACCATTTTCCGGTGGCAAGCTGCATTCTGCATGAGTCGCCGATTGTGCTCCGGCCTTCGAGCGTTCCTTTTTCAATGCAGCTCTGCGTGTTTCCCCAGCCGCCGATGTTCCACCAGTACAGTTTTTTTCCTGTAACGCCAAAGCTGATTAAAAAGCCTTCGTCGCCGCCGGTCTTTTTTGCTTCGAGCTCCAGCGTGTAGTTCTGGAGGCCAGCCACAGCGCTTTCGTTATCCAGCGCCATAAAGGCGGGCGTCGCTTTTGACGATTGTGTGAAGACGCCTTTTTTTGCCTGCCAGTCACCTTTTCTGGTGACGGAGTTAAAGGCCTGTAAGCCGTCAGCGTCAGACGAGCCGGCTTTGCTTGCAGTCTGTTTTGAACTGTACAAAATTTTTCCGGTATCGCAATCGGTTACCTGAATCTTGCGGAACTGGGCTGTCGTTGCCCAGGAGCCGAGGGCGACTGTTCCGCCAATGCCTTTTTTCGTTTCGTTCTGCACTGCCGGCTGAACGACCTGCACGGGAACGGTGGCGTCGCTTTTGTTGTTCATAAACATGGACTGAACGTAGTAGTCGGGCGTTCCGTACACCTGGCTGTTTGTGAACCAGATAGCGTCCGGCTGCCACTGCACGAAGCCTTCCTTTGCAAAAAGCGGCGCATAGCTTGCGATTTCCACGATGTCGCCGTTTCGCTCGATGCCGGTCATGTAGGCGGCTTCTGTCAGTGCGGCGTACAGGTTGTTGCGCCGGCCGTCGACCCAGGATGCGTACTCACCGATAAAGACTTTTGCCTTGTCTTCGCCGCGCGGGTAGAATTCCAGATTGTCGTATCTTGCGCCGTTCGTTAAAAACCAGGAATACGGATTGTAATAATGCTCGTCTACCAGAGCTGCAAGGCTGCGGGTCGCCGGAGAATTTTCCCACGCGCGGACCTGCTTCCAGGTATTGTGGAAGTTTATGTCGTTGTAGGTAAAGCCTGATGAAATAATCAGCTTGATGTCGGGGTACTTTTTCTTGATTTCCCCTGCGATGTAGGCAAAGCGGTCCAGATATTCGCGGCCGCAGTCCTCATTTCCGATGCCGATGTAGTGCAGGGGAAACGGCTCGGGGTGGCCTGCTTCTGCGCGGAGGCGTCCCCATGTGCTGTCAGCAGGACCTGTCGCCCATTCAATCATGTCGAGTGCATCCTGTGCGTACCAGCTGTATTCGCTGGCAGGGCTTCTTTCGCCGTCATGGCTCATTCCGACGCTTAAAACCGGAATCGGTTCTGCCTTAAGGTCCTCGCACAGGCGGAAGTATTCGTAAAAACCCAGCCCGTATGACTGCTGATACGGAACCTTGCCGGCCCAGAAATTAGGCGTTTCCTTGCGCTGTTCTACCGGGCCAATCGTGTTTTTCCACTGATACCGGTCTGAAAGCTTGTGTCCGTGAACGATGCAGCCGCCGGGAAAGCGGATAAAGGCCGGGTGCATCGCCTCGAGCATGTCTGCAAGGTCCTTTCGAAGCCCGTTCGGCTCGTTTTTATAGATGTCGGCGGTAAAAAGCGAGATAAAGTCTGCGCTGACAGTGCCAGCCTGGTCAAGATAGAGCGCAATCC
>JAILRG010000127.1 GCA_024698325.1 Treponema sp. | reverse complement strand
TCATATTCCCTGTCGGCATACTTATGAACAAACAGCGCTCGCCGGCTCTTTGCGCGGTCTGGATTCCGGGCAAGCTCATCCTGAACTGCAGGCGAAAGCTTTCCGATAAAGTCGTCGCTGAGCGTCTGCGTTTCTATGCGGATGTCACTGATGGGCGCTATATCGCTTGCGTTAAACATGCCGATGACCTTCTGCTTGTAGGAAGCGTCATCTTCAATACGGCGGAGCGTCTCCGGCGAAAGCTGGCTTCCCGAAACGGCAAAAGCCGGATTCTGCGGCTCAAGTCCGCCAAAGCGCGTAGAAAGCCATGCGTACATCGCCGTAAAAAGCGGATGCTGTGCCTGCGCTGCGGTAGAAAGCACCGTGCAGTTAGGGCGGGTCATGGCTGCAATCAGCTTTTTTGCGCCGCCTATGCCGCTTCCCCATTTTACGTCACCGTCGCCAAACCGCTCATACAAAAGACGCCTGCCGCACAGAAGCTTTTCCTTGACCACATGCGTTGCACACAACAGAAGCTCGTAGTTGTACAGCTGAAACGCGCCGTCATTGTTCTTCATAAAGAACACCAGATTAAAAAAACCGGGGTCTCCTGCAGCCTCGTCATCAAAGCGAAACGGAATAAAATGCGTCTGTTCGGAAGGCTTGAGCGACGTAAAGGAATCGATTGCAAAGCGCACGTAAAAACGCAGTGCGGTAAGAATATTTGTCTTACCGGAAGCATTTGCGCCATACATGCAGGCGAGTTTTAAGAGCTTTTTTCCGCCAATCTGCACGCAATGAACATCAGGCTCATCCCGGCAGCTTTCTACAGCTTCAAAACTTACCGTCTGAGGTTCTTTGATTGAAAACGTGTTTGCAATGGAAAATTCAACAATCATGGACAACGTTATTCTAAGCCATTTCCCGTGCATCAGCAAGCGTATCAAGAATACGCGCCATCACGATAAAACTTTCTTCGGAAAGGCTCAGGAGATTGTCGTACTCAGTGTGAAAAAGCCGCCATGTTTTCGGCATCATCTCCTCGTAATGAAAACGCTCCCGGGCAGACTGCGAAGCGTGTGTGTGCGAATTCATCACCTCGCGCTCCAGATTTTTGTCGTTCATAAGGCAGCGCATGTAGGAAGAAGCCTCGTCCGCAGGGAGCATGGTAACAGCCACCGCAGGAATACCGCAGGCAAGGAATCCCGCATTATCGCTATAAGGCACAGGAAGCGTAAGCCAGTTTTCCGGGCAGGCCGTGCGAAGCAGCTCTTCAGTCCGCTTGTACAGGCTTACAAACTGCTTCTTAAACTGCATGCCGGTCTTTTTAAGCGCATCAAGCCCTGCGCGGGCAAGAACCGGAACAGTGCCGCGGCCGCATGCGTCAAACACATACACGTCATCGCGCGTAATACCCAGCTTGCGGAACAGCTCTGCAAGCGCAAAAGCGCCCTGCTCATTTACGCCGTTTTCCCCAAGCTCTTCGCCGTCAGTAAAGAAAATACGCACATTATGCGCTGCAAGCCCGCCTCCAAGCCGTACCCGGGACGCAAGCCGCCCCGCCCAGTCAGCAATCATCAGATTTGCCGCGCTGTTATCGTTTGCGCCGGGGCTTCCCGGCACGCGGTCATAATGCGTTATGACGGTTTTTATCTTAAAAAGCGGATTATAAGACTGTGAAGGAAAATTGACATACAAATGCTTGCGACCGGCCAGCGGAATCACTGAGGATTCTACGCCCCATTCTGCAAGGTAGTCCTGCAGAAACGTAAGGCGGTCGCAGTCCGGCGCAATGTAGTTTTCAAACCCGGCAGGCAGCGATTTCGGAGCCATTACTCAGAAAAGCCGCGCCTACCGCAGTGATGAAAGAGGAATGCAAAGCGGGGAAGTGGTCGCATTATCGAGCTTTGCAAATTCTTCAAGCAGTTCTTTCTGTTTTGCAGACATGTGCTGTGGCGTCTGAACCACTACTTTTACATACAGGTCACCCTTTCTCGTAGAACCGGTAATCGGAACGCCCTCACCCTTTATGCGGAACAGCTTTCCGTTCGTGGTTCCTGCCGGTAACTCAAAGTCAATCTTCTTACCGTCAAGGGCTGTAATCGTGAGTTTTTCGCCAAGAGCAGCCTGCACAAAAGTAACAGGAATGGCGCAGTACAAATCCTGACCATCACGCTCGTAGTATTCATGCGGATTTACATGAATCAGCACGATTAAATCGCCTGCAGGACCGCCGTTAGCGCCGGCGTCTCCCTGACGGGGAATGACAATGCGCTTACCGTCATCTACACCTGCCGGAATATTGAGCGTCATGCGCTTGCTTTTCTGCTCTACGCCGCTTCCGTGGCAGGTGGAGCACGGCTTATCGATAATAGTGCCTTTGCCGCCGCATTTCGGACATGTTTGCTGCACGGCAAAGAAGCCGGCGCTTCTGCGAACCTGGCCCATACCGTTACAGGTCGGACAGGTTTTACGCTTGCTGCCCGAAGCACCGCCGGAACCGTGACAGGCAGAACAGGTTTCTGCATGCTGGAAAGAAATATCAACTTTGGTGCCATACACGGCATCTTTAAATGAAATGTCTAAATCATAGCGAAGGCTTGCACCCTCAGACGGGTCTGTAGCGCTTCTTCTGTGACCGCCGCCACCGCCAAAAAGATTCTCGAAAATGTCGCCGAAACCGCCGCCCATGCCACCGAAAAGATCGGAAAAATCATGGAAAGCGTGGCTGTAACCACCGCCAGCTCCAGCGCCGCTCATGCCGTCAAGACCGGCAAAACCATACTGGTCATAAATCGGACGCTTCTGGTCATCGGAAAGAATTTCGTAAGCCTCTGTAGCTTCCTTAAATTTGTCTTCCGCTTCCTTATCTCCGGGATTACGGTCAGGATGATACTTGACCGCCAGTTTGCGGTATGCCTTTTTAATGTCATCTTTGGAAGCGCCCTTGTCAACACCGAGCACTTCATAATAATCACGCTTCGCCATACTCATCCCACCTTCAAAATGTTCGTCATAGTATAGAGCATACGCTCATTTGTTACCATACGATTTTTTCTTTACTTGCAAAGATACTCAAAAAAACACAAAACGTAAAGGAAAAAAAGTGAAAGCGGTACAGCAGTACGCATTGAGCGGCCTTCCAGCGGGCCGTACTAAAAATATTTGCAAGCTTAAAATTTCCATGCTAAAATCTTAAACTATGGAAACAACGACAACTAAGAAGAAGCTTTCGCTGGCGACTCAAATCTGTATCGCTCTTGTGCTGGCTGTAATCGCAGGATTACTGTTACAAAAAGCACCGGATGTGGCGACAGGCTACGTAAAGCCTTTCGGCACCATTTTCCTCAATCTGGTCAAGTTTATCGTTGGCCCGATTGTCCTTTTCTCAATTATGGCGGGTATCGTCTCAATGAAAGACTTGAGGAAACTCGGCGCAATTGGCGGCTCTACCCTGGTCTACTATTTCTTTACCACGGCCATTGCCATCTCCGTGGGCCTTGTGATTGCCAGCCTTTTTAAGGGTGCCTTTCCCACGCTGTCCACCGTCAGCCTGACCTATACGCCGCCCGCTTCTAAAGTCGGACTTGAGACACTGGTAAACATCTTCCCATCAAACTTTATCGTGCCGCTTTCAAGCGCAAACATGCTGCAGATTATCGTCATGGCCCTGCTCATCGGCTTTTCTGTAATTCTGCTGGGTGAAAAAGCCGCAAACGTCATAACAACCATTAATGACTGGAACGAGATTTTCATGAAGTGTATGGACATGATCCTGCGCATTTCCCCCATAGGCGTCTTCTGTCTGCTTACGCCGGTCATCGCCGTAAACGGGCCGGCCGTCATCGGCTCCCTTGCGAAGGTCCTGCTCTGCGCCTACATCTGCTACATTCTCCATGCAGTCGTCGTCTATTCTTTCTGCGTGGCTACGCTGGGAAACACAAACCCTGTCAAATTCTTCAAGGAAATGTGGCCGGCCATTGCCTTCGCCTTCTCAAGCGCATCTTCCGTGGGCACGCTGCCCATCAACATGGAATGCACGAGAAAACTGGGCGTATCAAAGGAAGTATCCTCCTTCGTACTGCCGCTGGGTGCAACCATCAATATGGACGGCACCGCCATCTACCAGGGCGTCTGCGCAATCTTCATTGCAGCCTGCTACGGCATTGACCTGACCTTTGCCCAGATGGTGACCATCGTGCTTACCGCAACGATTGCATCAGTGGGCACCGCAGGCGTTCCCGGAAGCGGCATGATTATGCTGGCCATGGTGCTGACTTCCGTAGGCCTGCCGGTAGACGGTATTGCCCTGGTAGCAGGCGTGGACCGCATCTTCGACATGGGACGCACCACCCTCAACATCACCGGAGACGCCTCCTGCACCGTAATCATTGCAAACATGCTTAAAAAGCGGGATGCAAAGCTGGCGCTCAAAAACCAAGCAGTATCTTAATCAGCAGTAATCCCAACACACCGATGACGAGGGGCTTTGCGATGCGCGAGCCTTTCGTCATCATCATTCCAGACCCCACATAATTTCCCAGCATATTGCTCAAAGCCGCCGCAATTCCAAGCGGAATGAAAACCTGCCCGTGCCTCAGAAAGACCGCCAGGGCTGCCACATTCGTCGACAGGTTTATGACTTTCGTGTGCCCGTTTGCGCTTGCAATGCTCATGCGGGCAAAGACCGTAAAGGCAATGATGAGGAAGGTGCCGGTGCCAGGTCCATAGAGACCGTCGTAGGTTCCGATAATCAGGGCAGAAAGCATGACGGGAATCAGCGTCCGCCGGTCGACTGTCAGGGGGCTTTCGGGATTGTTCCGAAAAAGGCGCTTGTTTAGCACGCAGAAGGCGGCTAAGGGCAGCACGGCAAGAAGCAGGTAGCGCAAATAGGACTCCGGCACCAGGAGGGAAAGGCGGGCGCCCACGGCAGAGCCGGTAATGCCTGAGACGAGAGCCGGAATGGCGATGCGAGCCTTTACCAGCCCTTCCCGTATAAAGCGGACTGTGGCAAGGGCGGTGCCAAAGGTTGAGGAAAACTTATTGGTGCCGATTGCAAGATGAATGGGAAGCCCCGCAAAAAGATAGGCAGGAAGGGAAATAAGACCGCCGCCGCCGGCTATGGAATCCACAAAACCGGCGAGAAAAAGCAGGGGACAAACGATTAAAAAAGAATGCAGTGACATAATCGTGTAAAAAAGTACCCCAAAAAGCGGTCTGCTCTTTGGGGTACCTGTTCTAGAATGTTTATTTCAGCGTTTATTTGTCGTCGTGCACTTCGTAGCTCACGTCGTCGGCGCTGCCTTTGTCAAATCCACCGGTCTTTGCAGAACCTGCATCAGCACCGGCATTTGCGCCAGCCTGTGCGTTGGGGTCAGCGCCAGCGGCTCCAGCCTGAGCACCCTGCTGCTTGTAGATTTCTTCAGCAATCTTGTAAGAAGCGTTCTTAAGGGCCTCAGTCTTTTCCTTGATTTCGGCAGTGTTGTTGCCTTCAAGAGCCTTCTTAAGGGCAGCTACAGCGTCTTCAATCTTCTGCTTGTCAGCGCCACCAATCTTGTCGCCAAGGTCTTTCATGCTCTTTTCGGTAGCGTAAATCAGGCTGTCAGCTTCGTTCTTAACGTCGATAGCTTCGCGCTGTTTTTTGTCAGCTTCGGCATTTGCCTCTGCATCCTTGACCATGCGGTTGATTTCGTCCTCAGACAGGCCTGAAGAAGATGTAATTGTGATTTTCTGCTCTTTACCGGTTCCCAGGTCTTTTGCAGAAACGTGCACGATGCCGTTAGCGTCGATATCGAATGTTACTTCAATCTGCGGAACGCCGCGCGGTGCTGCAGGAATTCCCTCCAGGTTAAAGTTACCCAGCGTGCGGTTCTGGCTTGCCATTTCGCGCTCACCCTGCAGAACGTGGATAGTAACAGCAGTCTGTCCGTCAGCTGCCGTTGAGAAAATCTGGCTCTTGCGGGTCGGGATTGTAGTGTTGCGTGTGATGAGCTTAGTCATGACGCCGCCCATAGTCTCAATACCCAGTGAAAGCGGAGTAACGTCAAGCAAAAGCACGTCTTTTACGTCGCCTGCAAGAACGCCGCCCTGGATTGCAGCACCAACGGCAACAGCTTCGTCCGGGTTTACGCCCTTTGAACCTTCCTTGCCGAAGATTTCCTTAACGATTTCCTGAACTTTCGGCATACGGGTTGAACCGCCGACCAAAAGAACCTCGTCGATTTTATCTGCAGTGATTTCTGCATCTGCCAGTGCTTTGCGACACGGCTCTTTTGTTGCCTCAAACAGGTGGTCTGTCATACGCTCAAACTCTGCGCGTGTCAGGCTCTTCTGCAGGTGCTTCGGGCCTGTTGCATCAGCGGTGATGAACGGCAGGTTGATGTCAACGCTTGCCTGGTTTGAAAGGCTGATTTTTGCGTTCTCTGCAGCCTCGCGAAGGCGCTGCATAGCCATGCTGTCGCCAGCAAGGTCGATGCCGGTGTCAGACTTGAACTGATCGATAAGCCAGTTGACGATAACGCGGTCCCAGTCATCGCCACCCAGATGTGTGTCGCCGTTAGTTGATTTTACCTCGAAAACGCCGTCGCCCAGCTCAAGGATTGAAATATCGAATGTACCGCCACCAAGGTCATAGACAGCGATTGTCTTTTCGCTCTTTCCGTCTTTGTCAAAGCCGAAAGCCAGAGATGCAGCTGTCGGTTCGTTGATGATGCGCTTTACGTCAAGACCTGCGATTTTGCCAGCGTCTTTTGTTGCCTGGCGCTGAGCATCGTTGAAGTATGCCGGAACGGTGATGACAGCTTCTGTTACCGGCTGACCAAGGTAGTCCTCGGCAGTCTTCTTCATCTTCTGCAGGATGAATGCGCTGATTTCCTGCGGGCTGAACTCTTTTGTGCTGCCAGCTTCGGTTACTTCAACGCGTACGTCCTGACCGTGATCTTTGATTGTATACGGGAGCTTTGTTGCTTCACCAGTCAGCTCGCTGAAGCGGTGACCGATAAGGCGCTTTACTGAATATACGGTGTTCTTCGGGTTTGTAACCATCTGGTTCTTTGCAGGGAGACCTACGATACGGTCGCCTTTAGCAGTAAAACCAACGATAGACGGCGTTGTGCGTCCACCCTCAGAGTTCTGAATAACCACCGGCGCACCGTTTTCCATAACGGCTACGCAGGAGTTTGTCGTTCCCAAGTCAATACCAATAATCTTTCCCATAGTTCTATCTCCTCTAGTATTATACCAATCTATGCTTTATGCGCGCCAAGGCTTTCGCAACGAAGTTTCAAGCGTGGCGCCCACTATACAAGTCCGACGAGTTTACGCGCCAGCGGAAACTCGCTGAAACCAAAATGACATGGATGTCATTTTGGTTTGACGACCATTACTTTAGCGTGCCGGATTACTCTGTCTTTAAGCTTGTAGCCTTTCAGGTAGACGGCGGCAAGTTCTTCTTTCTGTACGCTGTCGCTTTCCTGCATGCCGATTGCTTCATGAATGTCCGGGTCAAACTCGTCGCCCACGGCGCCGTAGCCCACCAGGTTGTACTTGTTCTCCAGCATGCTGACCAGGTTCTTGTTAATCATGGAAATGCCGTCTGCAATTGACTTTACGTCAGTTGCGGTTGCAGCAGCTTCCACAGTGCGGTCAAAATTGTCAAGGCTGTCGAGCAAGTCTTTCAGCAGGTTTGCATTACCATAGTCGTAGGCATCCTGCTTTTCCTGCAGCATACGCTTGCGGTAGTTTTCAAAATCAGCGGCACGGCGCAGAAGCTGGTCTTTAAGTTCAGCGTTTTCTTTTTCAAGCGCTGCAATCTTTGCTTCCGGGCTTTCAGCCTCTGCCGGTTTTTCTTCCGCAGCCGGTTCTGCCGGTGATTCAGCAGTTGAATCAGCAGCAGTTTCTTCCGCTGCCTCTGCAGTTTTCTCTGCCTCTTTTTCAGTCTGATTCTGTGCTTTTTCGTCGTTCTTCATTACAAAGCGTCCTTATGCTTTTCTATTGATATCATTAAAGTACTAACAGAGCCTAAAAAACGTCAATATAAAAATGCAAGAATTTAGCAAAACGTTTCCGAGACAACACTAGAAGAGTGCCGCTTCCACCCGATTTTCAATGTCATCATCTAAAAGCCAGAAAAAATCGATGCCAGTGCGGACTTCCACTTCGTCTACAGACACCGCATAGTCATAAAACGCCGCGTCACATTTTTCGTTAGGGATGATGAATGCAAAAGAAGCCACATCAGCTGCGGTCTCCGGCGTAGACTCGTCTTCTTCGTCCGCATACAGTGGAACAAGCACGACTTTGTAAAATGCGCGGGGCACCACGACGGCGTTATCTCCGATAGTGTCATAGGATTCTTGCGGCGATGAAAGAATGGGACCGGTGGCCACATACGCCCGGCCATATTTTTTTGCCCAGAGCCGCACCTGCATCTCAAGCTGCTGCCAGATACCGCGGTTAAAGGCCGGCGCCTGCGGCGTCATGTTACTCATATAGAAAGTTTCGCTCATAGCCTGCGCACTGTAGGCAAAATCCGCAGCCGGTGCCAGATGCCCCCTGTCATAACCGCTTCCACGGTAGTCAGAAAGCTCTGCGCTGCCAGTAGAAATCTCCGGATCGGGGCGAAAATCATTGCTTCTGCCAGCATTTTTCTCTAGCTCTGCGCGCTCAAGGCAGTAGGCGCTCCATTCTGCAAGCTCGTAACTTTCGCGGTAGCAGAGAGCATAATCTGAAAACCGGCGAAGCTCATGATCAGGCACGTGCCTCGAATACGCACAGCGCGGATACTCAAGCCCGTCCGGCAGCGTAATAAATAAGGCCGGCACCTCTTCGGCATCGTTTGCAGACGGAACTGCGGGCTGTACTTTCCTCCCCAGAACAGTCTCGGAAAGCTGCCTGAAAGCCGGGACAGCACGTTCCTGGAGCGCTGATACTTCAAGACGAACTTTTTCAGAACTGCCAGCATACCAGATTGCCCCAGCAACAATAAACACAAAGCAACAAAATACCAGCGCCCGAACAACACCGTCAGAAGCATTTTTTCGTTTTCTACGTTTTAAAGCCATAAGC
>JAILRG010000083.1 GCA_024698325.1 Treponema sp. | reverse complement strand
TAGCGACAGCAGTTCAATAACCTCTTTTTCATCATCTGCAATTAGAATAGTTGCCATATCATTATTTTTATTTGAGATTTTGCAGCTGTCAATATAAGGTGCAACGATTTAAGGTTTTGGAAAGGTTATTTATGTTGTAGGAAAGAAAAAGGACTTCCTCAGTTTCTGACCGAAGAAGTCCCTAAAGCATTCATTTCTGACTGCAGAACAGCTGTTACTTGTTTACTCTGTCTTTAAGAGCCTTGCCTGCCTTGAATTTCGGGCATTTTGAAGCTGCAATCTTAATGGTTTCGCCAGTTTTAGGGTTGCGTCCGTTTCTTGCAGGTCTTTCACCTACATCAAAAGTGCCAAAGCCGATAAGCTGTACGGACTCACCTTTTTCCAGAGATTTTGCTACATTTTCTGTAAAAGCACGGATAAATGCGTCTGCATCTTTTTTTGTAAGTTTTGTGTCCTGTGCAATTGCATCAATAAGTTCTGCTTTATTCATTATTTTGCCTCCACACTATGAATAAGGGTTGGCAGTATAGCATAAAATCACATTGACCGTACAGAGCTTACGCTCTTTCTATAAGCCTTCCGGCTGTTTTAGAGCGTGAAAAAGTGGAAAATCATTGCCAAAAATTCAATATTGTGATAGAAATGAAGCCTCACTACATGGGGAGCTGACGTATAAAGCCGGCTGAGAGTAGGATGAATTCCTAGACCCGTTAAACCTGATTTGGATAATGCCAACGTAGGGATATGCATTTCGCATTGCAGGCGACATTATATGTTCTCGTGGCTTTTCCAGGAGAACATATGAATATTATAAAAAATGTACGCCAGTCAAAGCCGCTGATTCACTGTATCACCAATTATGTTACTGTACATGACGTTGCCAACATCGTACTTGCATGCGGTGCAAGCCCCATCATGTCTGATGAAAAAAAAGACGTCGAAGACATCACGTCCATCTGTAACGGGCTGTGCATAAACATCGGAACATTACATGCCCGGACAATCAAATCCATGTTCATTGCTGGAAAAAAAGCACAGTCGCTGGGACATGTGCTAGTGCTCGACCCGGTTGGCGCCGGAGCCAGCATACTCAGAACAAAGACCGCAAAAAAACTGATGCAACGCCTTCATTTTGATGTTATCCGCGGAAACATATCAGAAATAAAAACGCTGGCAGGCCTTTCCAGCGCAACTAAGGGCGTAGACGCAGACATTGCCGACGAAGTAAACGACCAGACACTCCCTGAAATCATCTCCTACCTTAAGCATTTCGCAAGCGCTTCCGGCAGCATCATCGCTGTAACTGGAAAAATCGACCTGGTAACAGACGGAAAGCAGTGCTACGTCATCAGAAACGGAGACGCCGCCATGAAAGACATTACTGGTACCGGCTGCCAGCTGTCTGCCCTTACGACAGCATTTGTCGCCGCAAATAAAGAGGTCAAGCTCGAAGCTGCAGCAATGGCCGTCTGCACCATGGGCCTTTCCGGCGAAATCGGAAAGACACACCTTGCCTCCTATGAGGGAAATGCAACCTACGCCCAACGCATTATCGATGCAGTTTCCCTTATGACCGATGAAATTCTGGAAAAAGGCGCAAAATATGACATTAAATAAAAAAGATTTGCTTCTGTATGCGGTTACGGACCGCCATTGGACGGGAAGGCAGTCGCTTGTCGAACAAGTACAGGACAGCCTTGACGGCGGCGTTACCATGGTGCAGCTTCGTGAAAAAACGCTGAGTTACAAGGATTTTATGGAAGAAGCGCTCGTTATACAGAGCCTGTGCGCGCGCTATCGCGTGCCGTTTCTGATAAACGACAACGTGATGCTCGCTAGTGAAATACATGCCGACGGCGTACACATCGGCCAGGGCGACATGTCGCTGAAAGAAGCCCGGGAAGTGCTGGGCTTTAGAAAAATAATCGGCGTTTCTGTGCAGACAGTACAAGAAGCTGTCGAAGCGGAGAAAAACGGTGCGAACTACCTGGGCGTTGGAGCAGTCTTCCCTACTTCCTCAAAGGACGATGCGGTAGAAGTAAGCCACGAAACGCTGGCTGCAATCTGCAGGGCGGTAAGTATTCCGGTTGTGGCAATTGGCGGCATTACAAAAGAAAATCTTGTGCAGCTAAAGGGAAGCGGTATCTGCGGCATTGCTGTTATAAGCGCGCTGTTTGCGCAGAAAGACATACAGATGGCCGCGACTGCCCTGGTTTCCACCGTAGAGGACATGCTGCATGATTAAAGGCCTCATTTTTGACGCTGACGGTACCCTGCTCGACTCTATGCGCTTCTGGATGGAATTAACGCCCCGCTTTCTGGAAAAAAAAGGCAAAACGGCTTCCGTGGAGCTGGAAACGAAAATGTTTGCCATGAGCCTTGAACAGGGGGTTGCCTTCTTAAAGAGCGAGTTCGGGCTTTTAGAGCCAGAGGAAGAGATAAAGCAGGAGCTTCTTTCGACAATTCGCGGCTTTTACGAAAAGGACATTCCGCTAAAAGCCGGCGCTGCAGCGTTTCTTTCTGACATGAAAAGCAGGGGCCTTCCCATGGCGGTGGCGACATCCGGAAACAAAGCGCTTTTGGAAGCGGCTTTTACCCGGCTTGGCGTGCAGGACGCGTTTTCCTGCATCGTCACCTGCGGGGAGCTTGATACAGACAAGACCGCCCCGGCCGTCTACCTTACTGCAGCACAGCGCTTACATGCAAAGGCGGAAGAGATTGTTGTGTTTGAAGACGCGCTGGTTCCCGTCCGTACGGCAAAGCAGGCAGGTTTTGCGGTTGTGGCAGTTCAGGATGAAAGCAGTTCTGCAGATAGCGCAGAAATACAAGCGCTTGCAGACCTTTTTATAGCTGATTTTTCTGATGACAAGCTGCGGCCGTTTATAAGCAGGAGGCTCTCCCAATGAAAACGGTGCTCACCATTGCCGGAAGCGACTCAAGCGGAGGAGCCGGCGTTCAGGCGGATATAAAGACCTTTACAGCGTTAGGCGTCTACGGAATGTCGGTACTCACGGCACTGACGGCACAGAATACCTGCGGCGTTTTTGCCATCCAGAACATCGAGGCAGGCTTTGTTCGGGAACAGCTTGACGCCGTTTTCTGCGACATACGGCCGGACGCCGTTAAAATCGGCATGACAGGTTCGGCGCCAGTCGTCGAAACGATAGCAGAGCGGCTGCGCTTTTACCGGGCGGAGCGCATTGTTGTAGACCCGGTCATGGTTTCGACAAGCGGCTCCCGCCTGCTGGAAAAAAGCGCTGTCGCCGCCTTACAGGAAAAGCTTTTTCCGCTCGCTACGCTGATTACCCCAAACATTCCGGAGACAGAAGTGCTTTCCGGCCTGCCTGTCAGCAGCAAGACAGAGATGGAACAAGCTGCCCGGAAAATCTACGATGCGGCAGGCTGCAGCGTGCTTGTAAAAGGCGGCCACCGGGACAGTGACTCCTGCGACTACCTTTTTACCGGGGAGAAAGGCGTCTGGTTCGAAAGTGAACGCATCGCTAACCCGAACACCCACGGAACCGGCTGCACGCTTTCGAGCGCAATCTGCGCCTATCTTGCCCTTGGTTGCAATCTAGAGGATGCAATCCGCCGCGCAAAAGCATACATAACCGGCGCGCTCCGAGCCATGCTCAATCTGGGCAAAGGCTCTGGCCCGCTGAACCATATGTGGAATATATACCAAAACGGAGAACAGCATGAACAACAGTGATTTTACCACGCAAATGGATGCCGCACGCAAAGGCATACTCACAGCAGAACTTAAAAAAGTTGCGGAAAGCGAGCAGATGGACGCAGAAGCACTGCGCGCACTCGTCGCAGAAGGCAAAGTCGCCATCTGTGCAAACAAAAAGCATACCTGCTTAAAGCCCGCGGGCGTAGGCAGCATGCTCCGCACGAAAATCAATGCAAATATCGGCATTTCCCGCGACTGCAAGGATTACGACCTCGAAATGAAGAAAGTGCTAAGCGCCGTTGACTTAGGCGCGGACGCCATCATGGACCTTTCAAGCCACGGAAACACACAGCCGTTCAGACAGAAGCTGGTGCAGGAATGTCCCGTCATGATTGGAACGGTTCCAGTCTACGATGCCGTTATTCACTATCAGCGGGATTTGGGGACGCTGACAGCACAAGATTTTATTGATGTGGTGCGCCTGCACGCAGAAGACGGCGTTGACTTTGTAACGCTCCACTGCGGCATCACGCGTAAAACCATCGAGCAGATAAAAAGCAATAAGCGCAAAATGAACATCGTAAGCCGGGGCGGAAGCCTTGTTTTTGCCTGGATGACTATGACCGGAGAAGAAAATCCGTTCTATGAGCATTTTGATGAGATTCTGGACATCTGCGAAAAGCATGACGTGACCATTTCGCTCGGAGATGCATGCCGCCCGGGCTGCCTTGCTGACGCAACCGATGTCTGCCAGATTGAAGAATTAGTCCGGCTCGGAGAACTTACCAGAAGGGCATGGGCGCATAACGTACAGGTCATGGTTGAAGGCCCCGGCCACGTTCCGCTACATCAGATTGCGGCAAACATGGAAATCCAGAAAACGCTTTGCGCCGGTGCGCCGTTCTATGTACTCGGCCCGCTCGTGACGGACATCGCCCCCGGATATGATCACATTACCGCAGCCATCGGCGGCGCTGTCGCTGCAGCAAGCGGCGCTGCATTTCTGTGCTATGTGACGCCTGCAGAACACCTCGCGCTCCCCAACCTCGAGGACGTACGGCAGGGAATCATCGCTTCGAAAATTGCCGCACACGCAGCCGACATTGCCAAAGGCATTCCGCATGCCCGCGACATAGACGACAGAATGGCAGATGCCCGGCGCAGCCTTGACTGGGAAAAGCAGTTTGCCTGCGCACTAGACCCAAAGACGGCAAAAGAAATCCGCGACTCGCGCCTGCCCGAAAACGACCACAGCGACACCTGCAGCATGTGC
This sequence comes from Treponema sp., assembly GCA_024698325.1. Taxonomy (GTDB): domain Bacteria; phylum Spirochaetota; class Spirochaetia; order Treponematales; family Treponemataceae; genus Treponema_D. The sequence continues at coordinate 7,298 of JAILRG010000083.1, read as the reverse complement.
GGAAAATTCTGCGCCGTGCGAAGCATGAACAAAGCGTTAAGCGGCCAGGTAATTGACATTCTGTAACGTTCAGGCGGTCGCGGGTAGCGGCCGCCACAGCCCCCTTACAATTGTTCCCCAATGCTATGCAAAGAAGAAATTTCCATGCTATAGTGCGATGAGGAAGGTACTATGAAAAAATTATTGACTCTTGCAGTCGCGGCTGCATTGTGTGCGTTGAGTTTTGCATGTCTTTCGTGCAAAGTCGAAGAAGAAGACTACAAATGGGAAGGAACCAAACTTTCCGTTTCCAACTGGCCGGAGAATGTTACATCCATAACTCTTCATCCGGACAACAGCACAGGGTGGCTTAATCTTTATGACGCCGGCTTTAAGATGTATGATGCCTATTTCACGGGAAATACCGTACTCACAATTTACTATGACAGACTGACTGACCGTGAATATGACGACTATTACGGCTATGGAATCCGCACTGATTCCGAGACGCCTTTCAAGGTATTCATAAACGGCATTGAAGCTGAGAATGAAAATCCTGCGGCTGTAAAAACTCTGTATGGCGAAGAGAGGGAACTTAACGTACACCTGGAACAATTCCGGACTTCTTTTGACATTACCGGCATGAAGACCGTGGAACTTACTTTTGAGAACGCCCCTGAAAAGATTAAAAACAAAGACATCCGTCTGGCAGATGAAAATCAGTGGGCTTATATCGATAAAGATGGTTTATATGAAAACTTTAATAGCGTAAACATCTCTAGAAAAAACTCAAACGGCAACTGGGTGGAATGTGAAAAACTCGGCCGTAACGGGCTCTATGTTTTTGATGCCTATGGCCAGACCTTTTCGGTGGATTATACGGTTAAGGACGGTTATTACAGCACGGTTTCTGATGCGCGTTTTACCGTCAGTTGTGTAGAGAATGCAGAGCTTACTGTGACCGAGAAGATTGAAGGTACACTGTATAACTGCAAAGTGTATGTTGGCACAAGAGTCCTGGACGGCACGGTAATCAAACTAAGCGGCGGCACAGTCAATCCCTACGATACGACATACTTCACAAACAAATCACTCACCTTTGAAGCAAACTTATCAACTGAAACAGAAGTAACTTCGGCTTCCCTTTCAATACAGGGCCAGCCTGACACTGAGAAAACCTTAGCGCTTACCATAAATGGAAATGAGTACACGGGCACATGGTTGGGAACATCAGTGTATGGAAATGAGGATGGCAGAATTGCTCTTTACATTGACGGAAGCGATATACAGTATAATTCACCGGATTATGAGCTTATGTATTATCCGGACGGATTAATGAGTACGACTGGCCCGTGCTGGCAGTTGAGATATATTTCTTCATCTGTACATTACAACTTCATTATGAAGGAAGCGGCAGAGTAAAAAGCTTACCACAAAACTTTCCATAGCCGGAGATTCGCATTCTCCGGCTTATCTTGGCTCCCGGATGCCAATGAACTTAAACTCATTCACATCAAAAAGCCCTTTATCCGTCACCTTAAGCTCCGGAATTACAGGAAGAGCCATAAAGCACAGCGTAGAAATCGGCTCGATATTCCGATGTATTCCGAGAACCTCAAAGGCGCTGCTGTTGATTCTCGCAAGTTTTTCTTCCACCCAGCGCCAGTCTTTATCACTCATCAATCCTGCGACAGGAAGCTCAAGCCTTTCAATCACCTGATTTTGATGCACAAGAACAATCCCGCCGTTCTGCCTGACAAGCTCGTTTACGGCTGTCTCCATCTGGGTGTCATCTGTTCCGACGCAGATTATGTTGTGCGAGTCGTGCGCAATCGTTATGGCAATCGCGCCGTCCTTAATGCCGTAGTTTTTTAAAAGCGCAAGGCCGACATTTCCGGTTTTGTGGTGCCGCTCTATGACGGCAATCTTTGCAATATCGCGTGTGCCGTCAAAGGTAAATGTGCCGTCCTCAGCAGTATCAACTTCTGCAAGTGCATTTTTTGTAACGATGCTCCGGGGGCTCAGCTCAATGACATGCACTGTGCATGTTTCTTTCCTGTCAGAAAGGCGGATTTTAAGCCTGTCCTTTGAAAAATCCTTTACGGTGACACTTCCGCTTACAGCGCTAATCGGCACTCTTTTGACGTCTTTTAAATATGCGCCGTTTTCCGCTACAAGCTCGCCTTGTATAAAGACTTTTTTCGCCTCAAAACTCTTCAAGTCGCCCACAAGGACGATGTCCGCTCTGTAGCCCGGCGCAATTGCTCCGCGGTCGTACAGGTGATAGCACTCTGCAGCGTTCAGGCTCCCCATTTGCACTGCCGTTATCGGGTCAATGCCTTTTTCGACGCAGAGCTGTAAGTGGCTGTTTAAGTCTCCGCATGTTTTAAATGTGACCGGCTGCCTGTCGTCAGAGCAGAGAAGCAGCCTGCGCGAGTTTTCTTTCGTGATTCCCGGAATCAGGTTTTCAAGGTCGTGGCAGGCAGAACCGTTTCTAAGCTCGACATACATTCCGTTTTGGATTGATTCTTTCATCTCCTGAATCGTCGAGCATTCGTGGTCTGTCTTTACGCCGGAACAGATGTACGCCTGCCGGTCTTTTCCCGTTACACCGGGCGCATGTCCGTCGATTATCTTTCCGTGTGCCTTTGCAAGCAGAATCTTCCTCAGAACTTCGTCATCACCGTTCAGAACGCCCACGTAGTTCATAAACTCGCCGAGTCCCAGGACATCCGGGCATTCGATGAGCTTTTCGATTTCCGCTGAGCCTAAGGTTGCGCCGGATGTCTCAAAGGATGTTGCAGGAACGCACGAAGGCACCATGTACTTTATGTCGAGCGCCGTATTTTTCGCCGCCTCCAGCATGTAGAGAAAGCCTGTAATCCCGCAGACATTTGTAATCTCGTGCGGATCTGCGATTACTGTCGTCGTGCCGAACGGAACTATCATCCTTCCGAATTCTTCCGGCGTTACAAAAGACGACTCAATATGGATATGGCTTTCGATTAAGCCCGGAATCGCATACAGGCCCGTTCCGTCAATCTCCGTCTTTCCCGAATACTCGCCGACACCTGTAATAATTCCGTTTGTAACAGCGATGTCTCCCTTTTTGATTTCGGACGAAAGGACGTTTACAACCTGACAGTTTTTTATGACTACATCAGCCGGCTCTGCGCCTTTTGAGGCTTGTATGTTTTTAAGTAAGTATTCTTTTTCCATAATCCAGAATCATTTTATAGTAAGTTTGCTGATTTTGAAAAGATTATAAATCGCCCAGCGTAAGCAGCGTTTTTGTATACGGATGCGCGGGATTCTGCAACAGCTCGGAAGCGGGCTTTTCCTCGACAATCTTGCCGTTATACATTACGCCAATCCGGTCTGCAATCTGCGCAACGACCCGAATATTGTGGGAGATAAAAAGATACGTCAGATTGAGCGTCTTCTGCATTTTTTTCAGCAGGCTTAGAATCTGCTCCTGCACAAGAACGTCCAGCGAGCTTAGGCATTCATCGCAAATAAGCATTTTTGGCTGCAGAATCATCGCCGAGGCAATGGCTACCCGCTGGCGCTGACCGCCGCTCAGCTCGGAAGGATACTTTTCCAGCACATCGTACGGGAGCGCCATAAGCATACGCATTTCGTTAACGAGCCTGCGCCGCTCCTCCCGGCTCTTCCCGATGTTGTGGATGATAAGCCCTTCTTCAATTATCGTGCCGATTTTATGCCGGGGATTGAGCGAGGCATAGGGATCCTGAAAGATAATCTGCACCTGCTTTCTAAAATCGAGCATTTCCTGCCTGCTAAAGGCCGAAATGTCCTTGCCGTTCAGATAGATTTTTCCTGAATCAGGCGCTTCCAGTGCACAGAGCATGCTTCCCAGCGTCGTTTTTCCAGAACCAGACTCACCTACCAGCCCGTAACACTCGCCCTTTCTGACAGTAAGCGACACGTCATCGACAGCCCGGATGGCAGCAGACTTTGAACCGAACGCTTTTACAAGATTGCGGCACTCAAGAGAAAAGCCTTGATCGGAAGCTTTTGATGCCGGCTTTTCGGGAATGCCTTTCTGCGGAAGCGCCCGAAGCAGGGACTTTGTATATTCCTGCTTTGGATGCGAAAACAGCTCTTCTGTCGTCGCAGATTCAATGATTTCGCCGTGGTACATCACATACACCCGCGAGCAGAGCTTCTGAACGACAGACAGGTCATGCGTTATAAGCAGCATTCCAACATTCTGCAGAGCTTTCAGGTTAAGCAGAATGTCGATGATTTCTTCCTGCGTCGAAACATCAAGAGCTGTCGTCGGCTCATCTGCAATCAGCAGACTCGGATTATTCATCAGCGCAGAAACAATCATCACGCGCTGCTTCATTCCGCCAGAAAGCTCATAGGGGAACGCATGCAGGACTCTGTCAGTATCAGAAAGGCCTGTCAGCTTGGCAAGCACGGTAGCTTTTTTTCGCGCCTGCTCCCGCGTAAGGCCGTGCAGCAGACCGGCTTCCTCAATCTGCCTGCCGATTTTCATAAGCGGATTAAGGCTTGTCATCGGCTCCTGAAAAATCATCGAGATTTCTTTTCCGGAGATTTTGAGGAATTCTTTTGTCTCCATTGCGGAAATGTCCCGGCCGTTCAGCAGAATGGTTCCGCCGGTACGCTGCATGTTTTCCGGCAGCAGGTGCATGGCAGAAAGCGCTGTCATCGTTTTTCCGGAGCCGGATTCGCCAACAAGTGCGACAAACTCCCCCTCCCCCACTGACAGCGAAATATCCCGCACAATCGGGAGCGTTTTATGAGGCGTGACCAGACCTACAGAAAGATGATTAATCTCAAATGCCACTTCTGCCTCCCGCTTCGGAAATGCCGTCGCCAAGAAGATTGAAGGCTGTAACCAGCGCGGTCAGAAAAAATGCTGGAATCAGAACTCCGATGGGATTTCGGAAGATAAAGCGCTGCGCGTCGTTGAGCATTCTGCCAAAGCTCGGCGTCGGCGGCTGTATGCCAAGCCCCAGATAGCTCAGGCCAGATTCACTTAAAATCGCAAGCGCAAAGGAAAGCGAACACGTTACCAATAGCTCCGGAACTATGTTCGGCAGAATGTGGAACAGCATAATCCTGAGGTGCCCGGCTCCGCGCGCCTGGGCTGACTTTACAAAAAGCGAGTTTTTGTGCTTCATAAAGCTTGCTCTGGAAATCCTCGTAAAGCGTGGAACGCTCATAAAGCACAGCGCAGAAACGGTAATCCACATATCCGTGCCGAAAACCGCAATCAGCATAAGCGCAAGCAGTATGCCTGGAAAAGACATCTGCACCGAAATAAGCTTTTGAATCAGCACATCAAGCCAACCGCCAAAATAGCCAGACGCCGCTCCGAGCAAAAGCCCGATAGTGCAGCCAGAAACCATGACGCTAAAACCAATCGCAAAGGAAATGCGCGTTCCGACTAAAATGCGCGAAAAAACATCACGCCCAAGATGGTCGGTTCCCAGAAGATGCCGGAAAGAAATAGGAGCGAATTTTTCCGCCGCATCAGGAAAATCGGGGTCGTAGGGAAGATAAAACAGCCCGACAAGCATAAACAGCACATAAAAGCAGATGATGGAAAAGCCGATTACAAAAGACTTGCTCTGAAAATACTTCTTCATTTTTTAAGCCCTGCCTCATTGCGAATCCGCGGATCAATTATCGAATACACAAAATCAACCGTAAAATTACACAGCAGCGTAATCACCGCAAGGTAGAGTACGAGCGACTGAATCAGCGGAAAGTCTCTTGTCTGAATAGAAGAAGCAATCAGCCGTCCGATACCCGGAAGCGAAAACACGTTCTCAATAATAATGCTTCCCCCCAGAATTTCCGCCAGAATAAGCCCCAGCGTCGTAACCGAGGGAAGAATTGCATTCCGCAGGATATGCCTTGTAATGACGCCCCAGTCACCGAGTCCCTTGCTTCTGGCAGTACGCACATAATCCTGCTTTTCCTGATTCAAAATGCTTATCGTTGTGTACCGGGCAAGAATCGCCCCGGAGCCAAGCGAAAGAGAAAACGCTGGCAGCAGCAGTGATTGTAGCCACGCAAAAAAACCGGCAGAAATCGGCGTGTAGCCCATGGCCGGCAGTATGCCTAATCCGACCGAAAACACCAGAATAAGGAGGAGCGCTGTACAGAAAGAAGGAATGGAAAACCAGATTTGATGCAGCGTCAAAAGCGGCTTAAAAAATGGCGTCTTTCGGATGTAAGCGTATAAAAATCCAAAGAAAAATCCTATACAGACAGTAAAAATAAATGTGATTGATGCGAGGCTGAGCGTAACAGAGAGGCTTCCCTTAATCAGCTTAGAAACGCTCTGGTTATACTGGTAGGAGATTCCTAAATCCCCGTGGAATATGCCGAAAATCCAGGAAACGTACCGCTCGGCAATGCTCTTATCCAGCCCCATCCTTAACTCAAATTCCTGTATCTGGGCAGGGTCTGCTTCAGGGCCTAAGATAATCAGAGCAGGGTTTCCCGGCAGCAGCTGAAACACAAAAAACGTCAGCAGGGAAATGAGAAAGAGTGTGGTAAGAAAATCAAGAATTTTTTTCAGATAAAACGTCACACTCTTTTCCCTAAAGACAGAATGGTTATGCCAGGCTTACATTACTCAAAATACATTTTTGAGTAATTGTAGAACAGAACCGGGTATGTCTCGTACCCGCGGACATCTTTTCTAAGCAGAATCGTGTTGTTTACGTCAGCAATGAATACTGCAGGCGCTGTCTTTGTCAGCAGCTCCTGGCAATACTTGTAGTAGCTTACGCGTTTTGCCGTATCAGTTTCTTTTATCGCTTCATCAAACGTCTTATCATACTCGGGGTTTGAATAGCGTGTAAAGTTCCGCTTATAGGTTGAATAGTAGCGGTGAAGTACCTCTGACGGCTCAAGCTTTCCGGCAAACGCAATGACTGTTGCCTGATAATTAAACTTTGAGTACACCTGATCAAGCCATGTCGTCCACTCGACGGTCTTAATCTTGCAGTTCACGCCGATTTTTTCAAGCTGTTTTGCAATAACCTGTGCGGTGTCTACATGCGTCTTGTAGTTACCCGGAACGGTAATCTCAAGGGTAAAACCGTCAGCATAGCCGGCTTGTGCAAGCAGCTCTTTTGCACGCTCAATATTATACGGAAGCACGTCGGAAAGCTCGTCATTGTAGTATGCGCCTAACACCGGAGAAAAATTACTGTACAGCGGAGTTCCAAATCCGCCGAGCGCACTGGCAATTATTTCTTTTTTATCAACTGCCAGCGTAAGTGCCTTGCGGACAAGCTCGTTATCAAGCG
>JAILRG010000073.1 GCA_024698325.1 Treponema sp. | reverse complement strand
CCCGCGCGCAGGTCTTTTGTATGCCGAAAGCGGAAATGCTGCCGCTTCCCTGACGCTGCAGGACGACGATATTTCAGGCGGAGTGCTCGAAGCCGCCCTTTCTCCCCGCGCGCTTGCTTGCGGCACGGACGAGCTTTGTTATATAGCAGGCTTTTACGATACCCATCGTCTGCTTACGCTTGACCTTTCGATGCGGAAGACTTCGCACAAGGAAGGACTTGCTTCCGAAACAAAAGCTTCTGCGATGGCGGCTCCTGCTTTAGAGGCTGTGCCGCAAACATCTTTTGCGGCACAGCCGGAAGAAAAGCTTACGCCGACAGATAAGCCTGATTCATCAGAAAGCGCGCATGCGCATGCGTCTGCGGCTCAGGACTACAATCCGTTCCGCTATATGAAAAACGGCATTTTCCTTCCGCTTATGACAAGCGTTGTCACGTATGACGAAAAACTCAAGCCCTCGGTAAACGTAGATTATTTTCTCGGAATTCCTACATCCCTTTCCTACATCGGCGCTTCATTTCTTACGTCAAACCCGTGGGGCGACCATACGCTCCTGGTCAGTGCCGGCTCTGACTGGGAAGACGGCGGCGGCGCAAACCTGTCGTTTTCTGGCGGAAACCAGTCATTCAGCTACTCTTTCTCTGCTACCGTGGTCGGAAACAAAAGCGCCGGCTTTTTGCAGACGTCAGAAGTGCTTTCGCTTTCCAAGACGCTCTATGCCCGCTACGGCCGTTCGCTTTCGCTGGGGGCGACCGGCACCGGCATGTACGGGTACGGCGTATCCTTTGATGACGATTCAGACCTTGTGCATACTGAAGACAAGGATTTTTTGGGGAATGCTACGGGGTTTGTGCGCTTTTCTACCGTGCATAAGTGTGCGCCGGGCTATTTCCAGTATGCCGGCATTTTTGTTCAGCCGTTTGCCTTTACAGAGCGCACGGACGGGCGCTGTACGAATGCCGGGGCTTCTGTCGGCGCGCGCATTCCGGGGCTTTTTCCGCTTACGCTTACAGCCTCTCTTTTCCCGACGAGCGAGTACTGTGCAGAAGGGAGCGTGTCGGCCGTGCTTTTCAGCCATGAAATCCAGCACGCAATTCCGGGCTTTTACTTTGACCGCGTTTACCTTTCTCTTGGCTACAGCGGAAAGCTTGCCTATGAATCTGACGAATACTTTGATGTAAGGCGCTCTCAAGACATTTTTCGCAATGCGACCATGGATGACTGGACTGACAGGGCCTCTCTGACAGCCGGCATGTTTACGTCGATTAACATAGGAGCCGCTTCCTATGTTGAATTCCAGCTGACAGCCTCGCTTCTGTATTATCCGCATCCGGAAGCAGATAAAAACAGGCTCGGTGCGACTTTTGGCGCAGTTCTTGTCTATTAGCGGAAAATGGTATACTATAGCACTAGGCGGGTTTTCCGCACTGCAATTAGGAGAAAAACGTGGCGCGCGCAAATAATCTTGGTAAATCGATTGTCCTGCTTATTCTGATTATCATTCTTGTTTTGGGCGGTCTTTTATGGTTCGACTACCTTGGCGTTATCAAGGCAAAGAAACTGTTTGCGCCGGTCTACAAAATGTTCGGGCTTGAGCCGCAGACATCCCTTACCGCCACGCAGACGAAGCCCCTTACGGCAAATCTGGACGATGACCGCCTTGCAAAGCGGCTTGAGGCGCTTGATATCCGCGCACAGGAGCTTGATAAGCGAGAATCCGACGTAAGCCGTCTGGAAAATCAGAACGAAGAGATTGCCCGCGAGCTTGAGGACCGAAAGAAAAGCCAGGATGAGCGTGAGAAGACGTTTATCGCCATGCAAAAATCCTACGACGACCGCGAAGAAAACATCAAAAAGAACGCTTCTAACCTTGCCGCTATGCCGCCTGCCACTGCCGTTGCCCAGCTTTTACAGATGGATGACCAGGACATTATCGACATCCTGCGAAAGGAAGATGAAATAGCCGCTGAATCAAAAACTGCTTCCATGACTTCTGTATGGCTTATGAATATGCCTGCAGACCGGGCTGCAACAGTGCAGCGCAAGATGGCGAATAAGCCTGAATCTCTGGACTAACAGATTACATACAAGGAATTTCTCGTGGATAAGGTATATACGTTAGGCGAATTTACGCTTGAGTTTGCTGCCGGTGGAAAGGCGCTTTTAGGTGATATAAACGGCGACGGCATGATGGAAGCTGTCTTTGTCAAGGGAGACACGGGCAGGGATTTCCGCTATGTACCGCACCAGGTGGTGAGCGCGGCTGCCTATCGGCTTGACGGTTCCATTTTGTGGACTTGCGGCGATGATTCAGCGCCTGCCGGTGAATTTGACGCAGATTTTCCCGCGCAGATTGCGGATATAGATGGCGATGGAAAACTTGAGTTTGTCTGTGTCATGCAGAATGCGCTGCATGTGTTTGACGGCGCGACAGGAACCATCAAGTGCCGTGCAGCACTTCCGTCTCCAGAAGCCCATGACTGCCTTATCATCTGTAACCTGACCGGCCGCACATTCCGCGGGGACCTGGTCTTGAAAGACCGCTACGAGCATCTGTGGGCCTGCAGCCTTGAATCAGACGGTACGCTAAAGACATTGTGGACGCATACGGGAAATGTCGGACATTTTCCGCTTGCAGTCGATATAAACGGCGATGGTTTTGACGAGGTGATGGCAGGCTACGATCTGCTTGACCACACCGGCAGAATCCTCTGGTCGTGCAAAAATCTTGATGAGCATGCAGACTGCCTGTGGGCAGGGGACGTGTTCGGCGACGGAAAGCTCGAGCTTTGTGTCGGTGGCAGTGACACGTGCCTGTACGATGCGTGCGGAAACGAGCTGTGGCGCTATACAGGCTCCGTTGAATCTCAGCACGTAGCCCTGGGGCACTATATTCCCGGAAAAGCCGGCATGCAGATTTCCGGACTTGACCGCATAGAACGCGGGGACGGGTATGTCGGAAGCCGCCATTCCGGAGACCACACACCCGGCGGCAGGGACGGCATTTTCTTCCTTGCAGCTGACGGCACGGAGCTTTGGAAAGAGAACCGCACGACGCCCGGCTGGCTTACGATTGTCGAAACATTCTGTAACTGGAACGGCCGCCAGCAGGACTACATACTTGCCTACCGTCGCGGCGGTGGGCTTATGCCGGGCCTGTATGATGCCGACTGCAAGCGGATAGCAGAGTTCCCGACGGAAGGCTATGTCGTGCATGGTGACTTGTTCGGCCGTGGCATGGACGACGTGATTGTGTATACAGGCACAAAGGCTGTAGTGTACGGCGCTGCCCCATATGATATTCCTGAGCGTATAAAAATGATCGAGACAGCATCCTCTTCCGAAAAGCCGACTCCTCTTGTACAGCCGCGCCGCCTGACTATGTCTACGCTGTATCCCGGCTGCATCGCAGAGTAAGCTTTCTTCTTCTGTCATTTCCTTTTTTCATCTAAACTTGCCTGTTCCTCCTTCCGATATTTACAGAAGGAGGCTATGCCCATGCAGGCAGTGCAATTACAACAGATTCAGCCCCAAATGCAAAATGCTCCCGCGTCACAGGTGGCGATGGGAGGAGAAGGCTCTTCTTTTTTGGATGAGCTTAAAGCACGCATTCAGGAAACTGATTCTGATCATACACTTCAGAAAACAGAAGGCGCCATTCAGGATGAGACGGCGGATAATCCGCCTGTGGCGGAACGGAGCAAGGACGCGCTGGCAGCAGATGAAAATACCTCAGAAAAAGAGATAGCTAAAAAAGACCGAAACGATGCGGACGAGGAAAAAGAAGCGCTTGATCGTTCATCTGAAAAAGACACCGATTCGCTTATTTCTTCGGAGATGGCGCTTCTTTCTCGGGCTGATACTGTTTCTGATGAAGAAGCAGTTACTTCTCAGATAGCTGACTATACGGAAGACAGTACGCTTTCCGTAGAAGATTTTAACTGGCTTACGGGCAGTTCGGACGATGCTTTTAGCGTTGATTCTGAAGCTGCAGGCATGAAAGGAAAGGCTGTCTCAGAGCTTTCTTCTGCACAGACGCTTTCGATAGATGAACCTGCCGCTTTCCTTGAAGCGCTCGAAAAAGATCCTCAGTCCATAAAACAGCTTTCCGAGCTTTTGCTTCAGAAAAACGCACAGCTTGAAGGAGAAGCTGCTTCCTCGCGTTCAGTAAACGAAGGCTTTGATTCCGTTTCTGGTGCGGACGCTGTTTCGGCTCTGGGGCTTTCAGCTGATGCTCACAAAAAGGCTGCAGCCGGCACAAAGGAAGCTCGTAAAGACAAGAAAAATGCCTTTCAGCTTGATGTGCATGATGTACGCACAAAAAGTGCGGTTTCCGCTGACAGTGCAAAAGCGGGACTTCGCATTTCTGACAAAAAAGAGTTCAATGCGGCCTACCAGCGCGATGCCCAGCAGGAAACGCAGCTTACGATGGAGCTTTCTAGCCGTGTTCAGCAGAATATCACCGCATCTGACACCCAGAGCGCATCTGCAACTGGCTCGACGTTCCAGTCCATGCTTTCAAACACAGTGCAGGCACATGCTCCTGATTTTGTACGTGCTGGCAGCGTAGTGCTTAAGGATAACAATCAGGGATCTATCAATTTAATTTTACATCCAGAGTCACTCGGAAATGTTAAGATTCATCTTTCACTTTCCGATAAAGTAATTACAGGGCAGATTACGGTGCATTCACAGGAAGCGTATGAGGCGTTCCGTGAAAGTATCGATACAATCAAGCAGGCGTTCGCGCAGAGCGGTTTTGATACCGGTTCGTTTGATTTGAATTTTGCCAGTAACAACAGTTTTGCCCAGAGCGGAAACGGTGGTGAACAAAACGCCCCTGATTCGTTCCGTGCAAATGCCACCTACGGAGACTTTGCTTCTGTTGAAGTTTCTGCCGCCGACGGTTCTCAGGCACCGTATGAAGGCGCGGAGCTTTATTCAGTTGATGTAGTCGCATAAACATTGGAGGGAAGCGCAAAATGGATATCAACACCACGTTAAGTGCAACAGAAAAGCTTTCAGTTGACACAACGGTAAACAGCTTTAACAAAAAGCTGGATGCGGAATTAAGGGAAGGCCGCGTTGCAAGTCATGAGCTTGGAAAAGACGATTTCCTTAAGATTCTGATTGCACAGATGGCAAACCAGGATCCGACCAATCCGCTTGAAAATACCGAATTCATTGCGCAGATGGCACAGTTCTCGTCTTTGGAACAGATGACGAATATGAGCCAGAACTTTGAAAAACTTTCCGTGATGATGCATTCCAGCGAGGCAGCAACAATGCTCGGCAGAACGGTAGAGCTTGATGTGGGTGACACAACCACAAACGGTGTTGTAGAAGCTGTTTCTCGCGGACAAAATCCGCAGGTTCAGGTTGGCGGCATGTTCTACGACATGAACAAGATTAAGACTGTATACGGTTACTAAAGTAAGGTTATAGAAAGAGGGTAGCGATATGATGAGATCACTTTATTCCGGTGTTTCCGGCTTGCAAAACCACCAGACGCGTATGGACGTGATTGGAAACAACATTTCCAATGTAAACACGACCGGTTTTAAGCGCGGCCGCGTGAATTTCCAGGACATGATTAGCCAGCAGACTGCAGGTGCTGCAAAGCCGACGACAGAAGTTGGTGGCGTTAATCCCAAGGAAGTGGGGCTGGGCATGACGGTGGCTGCTATTGATACCGTGTTCACACAGGGAAACCTGCAGTCAACCGGTATTTCTACCGATGTTGCCATTCAGGGAAACGGCTTCTTTATCGAAAAAAACGGTGACAAAAGCTACTACACCCGCGCCGGCGCTTTCGGCCTTGACAGCGAGGGCACGCTGGTAAATCCGGCAAACGGTTACCGGGTTCAGGGATGGATGGCCCGCGAAGTAAACGGCGAGCAGATTGTCCGCACCTCTGCTACTCCTGAGGACTTGATTATCCCCGTAGGCTCAAAAGATCCCGCAAAGGCTACTCAGAACGTAAACTTTGCCTGTAACCTGAACAAGAATACCCCGGAAATCCCGGCAGAAGGCGCTACCGAAAGCGACATCGTAAAAGGCACTTGGGCAACCGAGATGAAGATTTACGACAGCATGGGTAACCAGCACCTGCTTTCTGTGAATTTTACCCGCGTACCCGGCACTCCGAACCAGTGGACTGCAAATGTTGCAGTAGACCGGGATAGCACGGGCGAAGTTGAAAACGCAACCAATACCCGTATCGGCCTTGGCACAACAGACGGCGTGGAGAACACCTTTACCGTAACTTTTGACAACATGGGAACCTTGCAGTCAGTAACAGACAGCGCTGGCAATGTTTCAAACCCGAACGGTGAGATTATTCTGCAGACTTCATTTGATGTTACCGATGCAACGGCAAATGCAGATGGCACTCCGTATCGCCAGACCATGAACATCAATATCGGCACCATCGGAAGCTCTATCAATACCATTACCCAGAGTGCATCCCAGAGCTCAACAAAGCCTTACTATCAGGACGGCTATGCGCTCGGTTACCTCGACAACTTTAAGATTGATTCGAGCGGAACTATTACCGGCGTATACTCAAACGGTACCAACCGTACTATCGGTCAGATTGCCATGGCAACATTTACAAACCAGGGCGGCCTTGAAAAGGCTGGCGACAACACCTATGTTGAAAGCAACAACTCTGGCATTGCAAACATCGGTGTAAGCGGCGTTGCCGGAAAAGGCTCTCTGCTTGCAGGTGCCCTGGAAATGTCAAACGTAGATCTTACCGAGCAGTTCACCGATATGATCGTAACACAGCGTGGTTTCCAGTCAAATGCAAAGACAATTACTACAGCAGATACTCTGCTTGAAACTGTCCTGAGCCTGAAGCGCTAATCACTAGTGAAAAAAACGATATTCATGAAGCCCTGTAGTTAACAGCTGCAGGGCTTTTTTCTGCCTGTGCGAGGGGAGTGCGCCTCCTCTTACATAAATAAAAATGGAGAATAAGCCTTGAAAATAATAGTCAGTGCCTGCCTTGCCGGGGAAAATTGCAAATACAACGGCGGAAACAATTTCAATCAGAAGATGATGGATTTTCTTAAATCTCACGAGATGATAAAAGTCTGCCCTGAAGTTTTGGGCGGGCTTCTCACCCCCCGTCCTCCCGCAGAAATCGTAAAGGGAGAGGTCATGAACAATGCGGGCAAAAACGTCACAAAAGAGTTTACCCTCGGTGCTCAAAGGGCCTTTGAAATTGTCCAGAAGGAAAATCCTGATTTGATAATCCTCCAGAGCCGGAGCCCTTCATGCGGTATCAAACAGATTTATGACGGCTCTTTCTCAGGCAAAAAAATCCCGGCGCATGGGCTTTTTGCGGAACTTTGCATTAAGGCCGGCTACAAGGTTCTGGATATTGAAGACATTGATGACTATCTTTCAAGAGCGTAAAATAATCAGGGCGTTCGGCAACAAGTTGCCGGCGGGCTCCAATCCCTAACGCAGCACTTGGTAGGCCTCCACAAGTCTTTCAAGCGACCAGACGGCGTTTGCAGGACTTGTGCTTGGAAGGCAGAAGCTGGTGATTCCAAAGTCACTTTCGTAAAGAGGCGCGCAGTGCTTCTGCCAGAGGGAAAAGGCCGTCTTTCCCGTGCAAAAGACCTGGCGGATGCAGCTTTCAGTGAAAATCCTTGTAAAATTGTTTGGAATCGCGTTTTTAATGGAAGCATCCGCAGCTCCCTTAATGTTGCAGGAAGCAAGTACATCCCAAAGGGCAATCTTGTGTCGAAGGAGCAGGTCCCGCCGCTCTAAAATGGCTGATTCCAAGTCGGGGGCAGCGGCAAGGGCAGGCCTCTCGTGAGCTTTTTTGAGCATTCCGTTGGCATTCCCGCTTTCCTTGTCAGTGCGAAATCCCTTGTTCGTAAAAGTCAGCTCTTCCCCAAAAACTCTGGCCAGCACCCGCCAGAATCGGTTTTGACCATGCATATAATAAAAGCCCGCAGCCCTGCTGGCAGGAGAAGGCATTGTTCCAAGAATCAAAATCCGGCTTTCAGAGTTCCAGACGGCGTCAAGCGGGTGAGCGACTGTAATCATACGGGCATTGTAGCATAAAAGTCTGTTTTATAGTATTTTTTCTACCTTTTCCAAAATCGTGATGTCTGCTGGGAGCGGACAAGTCTTGCGACTTGTCTACGAGTTTTTACTGCGTAAAAACGTCGCAACCTTGTCTAATATAATTACATCTGCCGGGAGCCACTTTACAGACCTGAGCGACTCGCACGTAAGCCACTTTGCATTTTCGTGTTCCAGAAGCTCAAGTTTTCCGCTTAGAATAGAGCACTCGTAGCAGCGCATGGAAAGATGGAAAGCAGGATAGTCGTATTCGATTGTATCAATGTAGTCTCCCACGCTGATTTCTGTGGCAAGTTCTTCCCGAATTTCCCGTGCAAGGGCAGCTTCCGGGCTTTCTCCGGCTTCGATTTTTCCACCGGGGAATTCCCACCAGTCCTTGTATTCGCCGTAGCCCCGCTGGGTGGCAAAGACTTGTTTTGTGCCGTCACTGGCGGTTCGGATGATAACGGCTGCTACTACGGATATGGTTTTCATATTATGCTGACTCCAAGAACTTTTGCATAATAGGAGTTTCTACAAACCATTCTATACTCATAGTTTTTTCTCCTATAGAAGTAATATAATCTACAAATCAAAAACAGTAAAAGGAATTTGTATTTCCAAATTTGTATGAATGATTTTCATACATTTTTTGAATCTGTTTATTATGAAAGCTATAAGAAACAGCATCTTTATGAAAATGATAATGATGTTAAAAATGTTGAATGGACTTCTAAGATGAAATCCTTGAAAACAATACTAAAAGCTGAGGAAAATCAATTTGAAATTGAAATAATACCATTTACAAGGGAAAACTTTGAAAAACTTGGAGATTCTGTTCAATCACCAATCGAAATTGTATTCATTAAAGACAAATACCACGTTAAAGACAAAGACCACGGAGAAGACATTTTTCATAAGCTCTCACGTAAGCAGGGTGGAAAGAAAGACTTTTAAAAGAAACCCCTAAACCATAGAGTTTCCACTTGTCTCCTACTCGAATGGTCTCATGTGCTTTATTATAGCGTGTCAGGAATTGCCATAATCGTATAATTTTAATGTACTATTTAGGTATCACCTTGTCAATTGATGCAAGTAGAATACTCCCTTATTAGTTAGCAACACTATTTACGGACATAGCCAATAAA
>JAILRG010000056.1 GCA_024698325.1 Treponema sp. | reverse complement strand
AGTCGTCGTGTCAGAGTTTACGAACCACCGCTTCTTAGGCGAGCTGATTCTGATTGACCGCATTTCAAACATGACGGCAGCCTGCGGCGTTGTCACTCGCGTCTCAAAAAATGCAGATGCAGCAGGCGCCCCGAACGGTATTGTCGACCGGAAACGCCGCAGCGCGCTAAAAGTGCAAACCCCGCTCGTTGTCGAATTTGCTGTCGGTAGCGCAAAGGCCAGCACCGGCACGGGCACCACCGCAACGCCCGCTGCCAGCACAACCGCAGCGCCCGCTGCCAGCTCCAGCACGACGTTCGCCTCAACCGAACTCGTCGCCGAAGTCGAGCGCCTTTTGTGCGCAGCAGGCCGCCACACCTACCGCTACACGCCGTCAGGAAACGAAGACTATGTAGCCGTCGCCACGCACCTCTACGAGGCCGGCCTTGTCGTGCTCCTCTCACTTGACGAGCGCATCCTTTCTCAGCACCCGCGCCTCGACGACGCAAAGCAAAAACCGTGGTGGGTCAGCGCCTCTTCCGTGCTGGCATCCGAACCCGGAAGCACCGCGCTCCTCAGCGCAGGCGACATAGCCGACGCACTGCTAAAGAAAACCGCCTTCGCCGTAAGCGACGAAGACTACCAGATTTAAAAAGAATACGGGCGGCTCCCGCAGGTGGCATCCGCCACCTGCGGACCGGGCTTTCCGCGCTTCGCCGTCTTACGCGGCTCATCCCGCTTACGCGGGACTAAAGGCGCTCCAATCCCTGCCGCAAAAAATAGGCCCCGGAAACCATTTCCGGGGTCTGCTTTTATTCAAAAGGCTTTCAGTCAGCTGCGTTTCCAGCTGCAATCGCCTGCGTAAAATCTGCAATCAAATCTTCAGCATCCTCAATGCCGACGCTTACACGAATCGTATCGTCAAACACACCGGCGGCGACGCGTTCAGCTTCAGAATTGTGCAGGAACAGCGTGTGCGCGGGACAGATAACCAGCGTGCGCACGTCCCCGATATTCGAGGCAACCGTTGCGATTTTAAGCGCATTCACGATTTTGTATGCTTTTTCTTTTGAACCGACGCGCAGCGTAAGGATGCCGCCGCCGTAGCCGGAAAGCTGTTTTTCGCAAAGCTCGCGCTGCGCGCTACCGGAAAGCAGCGGGTAATGCACGCTCACTCCGCTGACAGCAGAAAGCGCCTTTGCAAGCGCGTGCGCATTATGGCAGATGCGCTCCATGCGAAGCCCCAGCGTTTCAAGCCCGATAATGTTCATGTACGCGTTAAACGGCGACAGGCAGCCGCCGAGGCTTGCCCACGAATCTTTCCGCAATCGAACCAGATAGGCAAGCTTTTTAAACGAGGCAAAGCCTTTAAGTGCCGGGTAGCGCTCAAAATCCCAGTTGAATCTGCCGGAATCGATGATGACTCCGCTTATGCTGTTACTCGTTCCGTTAATGTATTTTGACGATGAATGAATCACAATGTCGGCGCCAGCATCTATCGGATGAAACAGAAACGGGGTTGCAGTCGTACTGTCGACAATCAGCGGAAGGCCCTTGCTGTGTGCAGCCTCAGCAAGAGAAGCAATGTCGAGCACTTCAAGACCGGGATTCGAGATGACTTCGGCAAAAACGGCTTTTACCTGCGGCGTGTAAAGCGCTTCTATGCTCTCTTTTGACAGGTGCTCTGCGTAGCGCACGGTTATGCCAATCTGCTTTAAGAGCGTAAAAAGCTGAATCGTGCCGCCGTACAGGCCGCCGGACGCGATAATCTCATCCCCGCTCGACAGAAAGTTTAAGAGAGCCTGGCTTATAGCCGCCATGCCGGAACTGGTGGCAACAGCCCCAAAGCCATGCTCTAAGGCGCAGATCCGCTGCTCAAAAGCGGCGACCGTGGGATTTCCAATGCGGGTATAGGCAAAGCCCGCCGTCTTTCCAGTAAAGACTGACTCGAGCCCTTCCATGCTTTCTGCACCAAAAGCGCTCACCTGATAGACCGGCGGCAATGTCGCGCCGTGCCCTTTTTCCCTCGTCACACTCTTATGCAAGGAATCTGTGATGAACCCCATATTTTCCTCTCCGCCTTATTACCTAGTAATTTACTATGTATTCAATGAAATATACTTTTTCTCCCCTTTTTAGTCAACCGAAAGGGCCGGCCCCCATGCCTCCCCTGCTACCAGCGCAGGAGCTTTTTCTGCAGGGCGCGGATACAGACATCGATTAAGAGCCCCACAATGCCAACCACCAGAATGCCCACAAACATTTTCGCCGGCTGGGCCAGCTCCCGGGCGTACTCAATCATGTGGCCGATGCCCCGGGTGGCCGCCAACATCTCCGCTGCCACCACGCTTTTCCAGGCGTTTCCGATGCCCAGCCGCACCCCGGTAAACATGGAAGGCAGTGCCGAGGGCAGAATCACTTTCAGAAGCACTGTCAGCCGGTCTTTTTCAAGAATCCGCGCCACCTCGATGAGCTTTCGGTCAGCAGCCTCAATGCCGGCCTGGGTGTTTAGGAGCACGCTCCAGAAGGTGCCCACGGCAATGACGATGACTTTTGACGTCTCCCCAATGCCGAACCAGAGTATCATCAGGGGCACCAGGCCAATCGTCGGGATGGGACGGAGCACGCCAAAGAGCACAGCCAGAGCCTTGCTGACCTTGGCAAACAGGCCGGTCAGTATGCCTAGGACAATGCCGGCGACCGTTCCGTACAAAAATCCCAGCAGCACCCGCACCGCACTGGCAGAAAAGTCCTTGGCAAGCTTTCCGGTCACCAGCAGGGACCAGAAGGCCCGGACGATTTTTGCCGGAGTGGGCAGGATGACCGCATTCAGCAGCCCCCGGTCGCCCAGAAGCTGCCAGACCAGCAGAAACAGCAGGGGGGTAGCCACAAAGATGATGCGGTCGCTCAGCGGCCCCTTTGCGCGGGAGGCGGGCGGTAGTAAACGGCTTCCCATTTTCAGCGCTGTGCCTCCGTAATGTACTTTCTGTCGGCAAAAGTCCGGGCGTCAAGCGTTTCGCTAATGGTGCCCTGTGCCAGCAGGTAGTTCACCGTGTCCTGCAGGCCGTTCAAACTATCCTCCGACAGATTGAAGGTAAAGGTGCGGGTCTCATAGTTGATTTTCTGGTACTCCAGTTTGATTCCCTCTTCTTCTGCCGACAGAGCCATGGTCTCATCATAATGCTCCTGTATCCAGGCATTGGCCTTTATTATCGCCCGCAGAAATTTAACGGCATAGTCAGGATTCTGCCGCAAGAATTTTCCGCTGGCGGCAAGATAGGTGCGGATGGTGTCGTAACCTTCAGCATTCAGCACCTCGTAGGCGCCAGTCTGCTCCACAATGCTTTGCGTATAGGGCACTGAGGTAACGACAGCATCAAGGCTGTTACCTAAAAAAGCCGCCAGCTGGTCCCTGTTTTTCATGTACAAAATGTCCACGGCGTCTGGTGAAATATGCTCTTTCTCAAGGAATTTCAACAGCAGCTTGTTCTGAACGCTGGCGCCCTGAACGGCAACCTTCTTTCCCCGTAAGTCCGGTATGGAATGAATGTTTGAGCCTTTTGCCGCCACCAGACTGGCGCATTTTGTGGAGACAAAAACGCTGGAAAGCACCTGCACGTCAAGGCCGTTTGCCCGGGCCTGCACGATGGGCATGTCGCCCAAAGCGGCAAAATCAACCTCACCGGCGGCCATAGCTTCCATGGCTGCGGCGCCTCCGTTCATGCGGTGGTTGAACTCAAAGGTCACCTCGTCGCCGAATTCCTCACGGAAAAAGCCTTTTACGTCAGCGATAAAAATCGGGTAGTAATTAACATAACCGATATAGCGGATGACTTTTGCCGAATTGAGGGGCGCCGCCTCTTTTTTTGAGCAGGCTGTCACCAGCAGCAGGCCGCTCATTGCCAGCACCAGGGTGCCAAGCGGCCGCCTCAAAGCCAGCGCCCCAGGCATTTTTTTCATCGTTTTTATTTTCTGCATCGTTTTCCTCATTTTTTTTCTCTCCTTAACTAAAACCCCGCCCGTGCGGGCAGGCTCAGACTTATGCCCGGTATTCCTCTTTTACGATGTGATCCAGATGATAGAGGTAGGGGTGCTCTTCCCTCTCCTTTGCCCGCTCGTCCCGGTAGCTGGCGGAGGCAACCGCTTCCACATCAAAAAGCCAGACGGTAGAAAGGTCGGAGTCCGGGCCGAACTCGGAGAGCACCTGCTGGTATTCGCGGGTGAACTCCCTGCCTGCCACCAGCGCCTGATAGGGCTTTAGATAGAGGTGGTAGCTGCTTCCGTCTTTTGCCGCCAGCACCAGGGACACCTGCCTGTCAAACCAGAGGCTGTAGACCAGGTTTTTCTGCAGCAGGGACTTTTCCAAAAGCTGGTGCACCGAAATGCGGCCGTCTTCCCATAGTCCGATTTTATGGGGCACCTGGCTGTAGGGATTTCCGTCTTTTCCCACAGCGCTGATGACAGCAAGGGTGTCTGGAGCTGTCAGAATGTGTTTCAGTTCATCAGTAAGTTTTTCTGCCATAATGCGTCTCCTAAATCCTGTCCAGATTGATGTTTGCGTGCATGGAGCACTTGCGGTAGTCGTCCATCTCTGTATTGATGCCGTACTTGCGGTTCAGCTGGTAAAAGCCCTTGGTAATCTGCACGTAGTAGTCCAGTGAAGGCGTTGACTGGTTCTTGAAAATGGAATTGGGCACCACGTTCCACACGTCATGCTTTAAGCCCACGCCATGGGAAGTCAGCTCCTCGGCAGTCTCCAGATTGCGGGCAATGGCTTCCGCCTCGCTTTTAAATCCATGGGGCGTTGCCAGCTCCACGCCGCTTACAATGCCGGTGTTCACCTGTCCCTTGCCGAAAATCCCCACGGCGTCATAGAGCCGCTGCTTCCACTCCTGAAAGGGAATCAGGCGGGCTTTTCCCGGGCAGACCCACTTGTGCACTTCCTCGTCAAAAACTTCCAGGTCGGTGGTGTAGCTGGTAAGGCCCGTCTCATTGTAGAGCCGTTCCAGCTGCCGGGCATTCAGAGCCGTGCTGTTTATCTGGCTGGGGAATTTCTTTGCCGTAAAGACTGAGCCGACAGCCTGCATGGCCAGAATATACTGCTCCAGCTCGTCATCGCAGAGCTCCTTACCGCTTAAAACGCTGCCGCCGGAAAGAATAAAGCCTACAAAGCGGCCTTTTTCCTTTATCAGCTCCTGCATGACTTCCCGCACCTCATCGTAGTTCACGTGCTCGTTACAGGCGCCTTTATACTTGTGGCCTTCCGCCCCAATGCCACAGTACTTGCAGCCCTCCCCCGCTGCATCCCAGAAGTGGCAGTAGTGGTTCACAATCAAGTCAAAGCGCTGGGGGCGGGCGCGGATAATCGTGCTCATCTTGTTTCCCAAGCTGGTCACCTTGTCGTAGTAGGCCGGTTTTTCCCAGTAAATCACTTCATCAATCACGTCGCCGTTATCGGTAAGTACGATTTTGCCGTCAACTACGTCTACCAGATACGGATCGCGCCCGCTTATCGTGCCGTCAGAAGTGGCAAAGGTAAAGTTGGTGATGATGCTGGTACCGTCCCGCAGCAAGAGGGAGTCTGGCGCCAGACGGTCGCCTAAAGGCCGGGTCTGGTGAATAGCCGGGTCTACCCGGTCAAGGGCGGCAGGGCTAAAGGTAACGCCCCGACGCTGCACGTCCAGCTGGGTGATGATGAAAGGGGAAATATCGGGATATTTCTTCACAACCTCGCGGAAACTTTCCTCTTTCTTCCGCCATTCCTTATCTATCGTTCGTGCCATAGGGCAAATCTCCTTTTCTTACAGGTAGTATTCCAGCAGGTCCTCGTCCTTGCCAAAGAAGGAAGACAGAACCCGCTTGCGCAGTTTTAAAAATTCCGTGGAGCTGCGGTCCCGCTGACCGGTCAGGGGCACGGGAATGATCTCCTTTACCCGCCCCGGACGCTCCGACAGAATCACGATGTGGGTGCTCAAAAAGATGGCCTCATCGATGTCGTGGGTCACCAGCACCATGGTGTTTTTTTCAGCCCGCCAGATTTTCAGCAGTTCCGACTGCATCGTCATGCGGGTAAAGGCGTCCAGAGCGCCAAAAGGCTCGTCCAGAAGCAGGACGTCCGGCGTGTTGATGAGGGCACGGGCAATAGCCACCCGCTGCTGCATACCGCCGGACAGCTGCCGGGGCAGGGCTTTTGCAAAACCGTTCAGACCGGTCAAGGCAATCAGATCCTGCACCTTCTTTTTCCGCACCGCTTTCGCCATGGACTTTTCGGAAATGCCAAAAGCAATGTTTTTTTCCACTGACAGCCAGGGTAAAAGCCGGGCCTCCTGAAAGACCATGCCTACCGTCAGCGAGGGCTGGGTAATCAGCCTGCCGTTTAAGGTAACCGAGCCAGAAGTAGGCTGCTCCAAACCAGCAATCGTTCTGATGAGGGTGGACTTACCACAGCCGCTGGCCCCCACAATGCTCACAAAGGAGCCGGCAGGAATGTCCAGGGTGATGTCGTCAAGCACCTGCAGGTAGTCGCACTCCAGACGAAAGGCCTTGTCCACATGGGAAACTGAAAGCGTATGTCCAGGCATACTCACCCCCGCTAGCGTCCAGATTTTGCTCCGGCTTGTGCCCCGGCGTTTGCCAGCGCCGCCTTCAGGGCTGTCACCTTGTCCAGCTTTTCCCAGGTAAAGTCCGGGTCGTTGCGGCCGAAGTGACCGTATGCGGCAGTCTTTTTATAAATCGGGCGGCGCAAATCAAGTGCGCTGATAATAGCAGCTGGGCGTAAATCAAATACCGTATTGATGACTTCAACAATTTTTTCATCGCTTATAGCTCCTGTTCCGAATGTATCAACGGCGATAGAGACCGGCTTTGCAACTCCGATTGCGTATGCCAGCTCCACCTCCACTTTTTTTGCAGCTCCAGCGGCCACCAGGTTCTTTGCCACCCAGCGGGCAGCATAGGCCGCCGACCGGTCCACCTTAGTGGGATCCTTTCCGCTAAAGGCGCCGCCACCGTGCCGGCCGGTACCGCCGTAGGTGTCCACCACAATCTTGCGCCCGGTAAGGCCGGAATCGCCCTGGGGACCGCCAATGACAAAGCGGCCGGTAGGATTCACGTAGTAGATGGTGTCGTCGTCCAAAAGCCCGGCAGGAATCACCGGCTTAATGACTTTTTCAATCACGTCGGCGCGAATCTGCTCCAGCTCCACCTCCGGCGCGTGCTGGGTGGAAATGACCACCGTGTGCACCCGCTTAACGCTGCCGTCATCGCCGAATTCCACCGTCACCTGACTCTTGCCGTCCGGCCGCAGGTAGGGCAAAATGCCTTCCTTGCGGACTTTTGCCAGCTGCCGGGTCAGGCGGTGGGCAAAACTGATGGCCGGCGGCAGGTATTCAGGCGTCTCATCCGTGGCATAGCCAAAAATAATGCCCTGATCGCCCGCACCAGTGCCAAAGTCTTCCGTGGCACCCGCCAGCTTGCTCTCGTACGCCTTATCCACGCCCAGAGCGATGTCCGCCGACTGCTCGTCAATGGACTGAAGCACGGCGATAGAGTCCGCGTCAAAGCCCTCAAAATTACCGGTGTAGCCGATTTCCCGGATTGTGTTGCGCACCGTCTTGGAAATGTCCACATAGGCCTTGGTGGTAATCTCACCCACAATCAGGGCCAGTCCCGTGGCAACCGTCGTTTCTGCCGCCACCCGGGAATTGGGATCCTGCTCAATAAGGGCATCCAGAATTGCATCTGAAATCTGGTCTGCAATTTTGTCGGGATGTCCTTCCGTAACTGATTCTGATGTAAAAAGTCTTGCCATTTTTTCTCTCCTGCGTCCTGGCTATTTTTATCTCGCGCGCCCCTCCAGCCCACGCTTAACGAAGGCGGCGTTTTTCCAAAGTGTCAATCTGAACGACCTTGCCGTCCTCCACGTGCACGGTAACCGATCCAAAGCGGATACCCCGCACTGCCTGAGCAATCTGCTCCAGCGCAGCCTCATCTTCCTCCGCCTTTCCGCCCTTTTTGATGACGTGAAAAGCATACCCTTCTGCCTGTGCCATAAACGCCTCTCCTTTTTTTCTGCCATCCTGCCGGCGAACCCTAAAAAAAAGAGGTTCAGGCTGTTACACCTAAACCTCAAGTTGTCTTGTCGGTTCGTCCAATGCAGGGGCATGATTATACAATGTCAGTGGAAACATACGCGAAAGCACAACAGTCATAAAACGTAAAGCGTCGTAAACTCATCATACATACCTCTTTTACCCCTATTCCCTATTTATTTACTAGGAATTAAGCGTATGACGGCACTATAGCTATCTTTACACTAATTGTCAATAGGAATGGTAGGAAATAAGCGCAAAAAAAATAAGGGGTGAGGGGAAAAGCCTTTCCCCTATGCCGCACTTGCGGAAGCAAAGCTTCCTCGTTGCGGCATACCCCTTTCTCCTGGGGGCTTCGCCCCCAAGCCCCCCACTTCCGCGCCTGTGCGCTTGTGCTGGAAGCGACGGCAGGTACATTTCTGCAGGCGCAGGCTGACCCCTACAGGCACAGCTTTTTCCGCTGACAGCGCCGGGCGTACTTACAGCGTTTTTGCGTAGGCGGCCACCGCCTGCTCAGTCTGCTCGATGTCGCTTTCCGTGTGGGCGGCGCTTACGAACATGGCCTCAAACTGACTCGGCGCCAGGTAGATTCCCCGGTCGAGCATAAAGCTAAAGTAGTCGGCATAGCGGCCGGTGTCGCTTGAAACTGCGCTTTCGTAGTCGGTGACCGGCCGGTCAGTCCAGAAAACGCTCATAAGCGAAGCAATCTGATTTACCTGGGCACGGCGCCCAAAGGCTGCGCGGTAGCTAGCGGCCAGGCGGCTGGTCTTTGCTTCCAGTTCTGCATACAGCTCAGGATGGGAAGCCAGCGTTTCAAGCGTTGCAATCCCTGCAGCCACGGAAACCGGGTTTCCGCTCAAAGTCCCCGCCTGATAGACCGGCCCCAATGGAGAGACAAGCTGCATAATATCCCGCCGGCCGCCATAGGCTCCCACGGGAAGTCCCCCGCCGATGATTTTTCCCAATGTCACCAGGTCGGGCTTCACGCCAAAGCGCTCCGAGGCGCCGCCGGGAGCCAGCCGGAAGCCGGTTATCACTTCATCAAAGATAAGGAGGGCGCCGTTTTTCTGCGTGATATCGCGCAGGAACGCAAGAAAGCCGTCTGCCGGCAGCACGACGCCCATGTTTGCGGCAACCGGCTCCACGATGACAGCTGCAATCTCGCCCCTGTTTGCTTCAAAAAGGCGCTGTACGCTTTCTTCGTCGTTGTAAAGCGCGACCAGCGTATCCTTCGTGCAGCCTTGCGGCACGCCTGCGC
This sequence comes from Treponema sp., assembly GCA_024698325.1. Taxonomy (GTDB): domain Bacteria; phylum Spirochaetota; class Spirochaetia; order Treponematales; family Treponemataceae; genus Treponema_D. Next base: position 33,232 of record JAILRG010000056.1, on the reverse strand, counting down.
TGTCGGGAACTGCTGTCGTAAGGGCGGCGCTTCCGGCTTTTACCAAAAGGCCGTCAGAGTGCCCGTGGTAGCAGCCCTTAAACTTGATGATTTTGTTCCGGCGGGTAAAGCCCCGGGCCACACGGATTGCGCTCATCACAGCCTCGGTGCCGCTGCTTACCAGGCGCAGCATTTCTACCGGCGGCATAAGCTCTGTTACCAGACGCGCCAGGCGCACTTCCCCTTCTGTCGGCGCCCCATAGGAAAGGCCCCGGCTGGCGGCTTCCTGCACGGCCTGCACGACGGCGGGCGCGGCGTGCCCCAGCAGCGCAGGCCCCCAGGTGCAGACATAGTCGATGTAGCTGTTTCCATCAGCGTCAGTGATGTGGCTACCGCTGGCAGCGGTGATAAAGCGGGGAATACGGTTAACGCTACCGTAAGCCCGCACCGGGCTGTTCACGCCGCCCGGCATGTAGGCCTGAGCCTCTTTAAAAAGTGCTGAGGATTTTGTTTCTGTCATAGTCTTTTTCCTTTTTTGTTATTGATGCTCTGCCGACAGGTACGGCGGCAGAACAAGTTTATTTTCGTTTCATGTCCGGGTGCTTCTGGTAGAAGTCGTGCTTATCTGCGTACATGGCTTCATCAGCCAGGTGCATGCAGGTTCTCAGGCTCTCTGAGCCGTCCGTCCAGCTTGCACCCACCGCAAAGCAGACATCCTTTCCGTAGCCACTTTTTTCCTGCAAGTCAGCCACCCGGCGCTCAAAGTCCTGCCTGCTGCAGGCGGCAAGCAGCACCACAAATTCGTCGCCGCCAGACCGGTAGATTTCTTCGTCGCCAAAAAGCTCTGTAAGGAGAAGCGCTGCATTTTTCAGCAGACGGTCGCCGGTAGCGTGGCCGCCCGTGTCGTTGCATTTTTTCAGGCCGTTCAAGTCGGCAAAAATCACTCCGAAGGGAGTCTTGACTGCCGGCTCCCCCCGGGAAGCGCTGTCAACCCGAAGGTTCATGGAGTTGCGGTTACGGACACCGGTCAGGGAATCCACATTGCTCAAATATTCCAGCTGCTCCAGCAGGGAGTTGGAGGCAATTTCCGAAGAAAGGAAAAAAGCCGACAGCGTTATGAATTCTTTTATCTCTACCAGCCGGCTGGTATCAAAATTCGTAATGAATAAAACGCCGTAAAACTGCTTTCCATGGACAAGGGGAACCAGAATCAGGGAGCCAACGCCGGCCCCCTTCAGGCTTTTTACCCAGACAGGGTTTACTTTTTCCAGCTCCGCCATGTCTGCCTCATCCTTTACGATAATGTTGTCGTGCTGCCCGATGGTTCCTTCCCAGGAAAAGACGACTTCAGGGGTCAAATACTCGGCAAAATCTTCATAGACGGCTTTTTTGTCCCGGTAGCTGGCGCAGAGGGGGGCATATTTCCCCTGCTCCTTGTCGATGAGCATAATAACAGAGCCAAAGGCATCGGTTATACTGCTGATGTCTTCAATAACCGCCTGCATACTTTCGGTAAAATGCTCCGTTCCCCGCAGCTTTATGCAGGTCTGAATAACTTGGGAAGAAGCCTCTGCCGACAGGTCGGACATGCGCTCGGCTTCCGGAGCCTTCGTAAACTCAAGGTAAAAGACAAAGTAGCTGAGTTTGTCGGTATCGTAGTCTGCTGACAGGGGAATGTAGGTACCATCGCACCAGACGCCCATAGACTTTGTGTCTACATAGGCGTGGAGGTGCTGCTTAAGGACGGCACAGCGGTAGCAGTATTCTTCAAAATTCCGCTCCCGGGGAATAACCTCGTCGTAGCGCATGTTTTCGTGATACGACTCCAGCATGGTGTCCTGATAGAGCTTATTTGCCTTAACAATCCGAATCGCGCCCCAATGACCGTCCCCGGTTTTTTCCACGGAATAGACGGCTGCCGCCATGGCATAGGAATCTACAATGCTTTGAAAGTCCATAGAGTTATTTTAAGCCTTGCAGCTGTATATTGCAATGCTAAAAATCATCCTAAAAATCCTCCTTGAGCCAGGCCGCAACGTCGAGGGCATGATAGGTGATGATGATGTCAGCTCCGGCACGTTTCATGGCAATCATATTCTCCATGACGATGCGCTTTTCGTCGATAAAACCAGAGGCTGCAGCTGCCTTTACCATCGAGTATTCGCCCGACACATTGTAGGTCACGACCGGAAGGTCAAAACGAAGGCGCGCTTCTTTTACGATGTCGAGGTAAGCAAGAGCCGGTTTTACCATGACAAAGTCTGCGCCTTCGGCAATGTCAGCTTCAATTTCGCGCATTGCCTCGCGGCCATTGCAAAAATCCATCTGATAGCTTCTCCGGTCGCCAAATGCGGGCGCGGAGTGTGCGGCATCGCGGAACGGGCCGTAGTAGGCAGAGGCGAACTTTGCGCTGTAGGCCATAATCGCGCGGTCAGTAAAGCCCTTTTCGTCGAGCGCGGCGCGGATTGCAGCAACGCGGCCGTCCATCATGTCGCTGGGCGCGATGATGTCGGCTCCGGCGCGGGCAAGGCTTACGCTCATTTTTGCAAGCAGCGGCAGTGTCGGGTCGTTTAAGATGACTTTTCCTGTGCCGAGCGCATTGGTGCCGATTACTCCGCAGTGGCCGTGGCTTGTGTATTCGCACAGACACACGTCGGCAATCACAAGCATCTCCGGCCAGTCGCGTTTAATCAGGCGGATTGCCTCTTGCACCGCACCGTTGTCGTCGTAGGCGCTGGTTGCAAGTTCGTCTTTTTTTGCCGGAATGCCGAACAAAAGCACGGCACGCACGCCGCTTTTCTGCACGCGCTCAAGCTCTTCGCTCAGCCGGTCTGGCGAATACTGAAAGATTCCCGGCATCGAAGCGACCGGCTGTTTGATGCCGCTTCCTTCAATCACAAAAATCGGGTACACAAGGTCGGTCACGGCGACGCTTGTTTCGCGCACGAGAGAGCGCATGGTTTCGTTTACACGCAGCCGGCGAAGCCGGGTAAAGCTTGTTTTTTCAGTCATTTTTTGTCTCCAGAAATTGCTTGAATGATGCCCTCTGCCGTGTAGGAGCGGGCGGTAAGTATGCGGTTTGGAATTTTGAGCTTTTCACGCCAGAGCGTCACCGTCTCTGCGGTTTTCTCGCCGATACAGACGAAGGTACAGGAGGACGGAATGCTGCCAGCGGCGGGTGCGTCGGTTTCGGCATGCGCATTCGTTCCGGGCTGTGCATCTGCCCTGAGCTGCACTTCGCTTTCGGCGTGCGCTTCCGCTGCATCCGCGCGTTTTGCATAGCGCTCAAAGAAGGCGCTGGCTCCAGAGGAACTTGCAAAGGTGATGTAGTCGAGCGCGTCAACCTGAGCCAGCAGGGCATCGAGCTGCGCAGAATCGGAAGCGAGCGTGTAAAGCGGAATGTCGCAGAACGGAATCTGCTCGCGCAAAAAGATTTCGGCAAGGTCAGAAGAGCCTTCTTTTGCCCGAAGCGCACAGACTATGCCGTTGCTACCCGAGGCCTGCGGGTCGGCGGCATGCGGGCGAGAGACGTCCGCTTTCCAGAGATCTGCAAACCCCTGCGCCATGTCCGTAACAGTGTAGCGTGACGGCACAAAGTCCGCAATAAAGCCGTAGCTTCGCAAGGTTTCGGCGGTACCTTTCCCGATAACACAGAATTGTACCTTCGCAAGAGCGCGTAAATCATCTCCGCGGGATTTTATGAGCGAAAAAAAGCTGTGCACGCCGCTGGTGCTGGTAAAAATAAGCCAGCCAAGCCTTGAAAGCGGCGGTACAAGAGACGCTGCCTCTGGATTTTGCATGACCTGCATATATGGAGATGTGTAGACGCGGGAGCCAAGGTCTGTAAGCGGCTTGCGCAGTTTTTCGGTAAGGGCTGGCGTTCCGGTAACGGCAATGCGCACGCCCTGCAGCGGTAGCGCCTCACTCGTAAAATGAAAGGCAGCGACAGCGCCCACGCAGATGACGGCAGGATTTGAAACGTTTCGCTTACCTGCAATTCCCACAATCGTAGAAAGCGTGCCGTCGGTTCGCCGCTCGCGGATAGTCGTTCCCTGCTCGACGATGGAAACCGGCGTGTCCGGGCTTTTTCCGCCTGCAATCAGATCGGAAGCAATCTCTGCCAGATGCGACACGCCCATCAGGAAAACGAGCGTACCGTCAAGCTTTGCATACTGACAGAAGCTGTTTTTCGGCTCGACTGCGTTTGCCGCGGTGTGCCCCGTGATTACCGTAAAACTGCGGGCAACTTCGCGGTGCGTCACGGGGATGCCTGCGCTTTCCAGTGCCGCGACAGCAGATGTTACGCCGGGTACCAGCTGATAGGGAATTCCATGGGTGGAAAGCGCCTGCGCTTCCTCGCCGCCGCGCCCGAACACGAACGGGTCGCCGCCTTTTAAGCGCACGACCATGCGGCCGGCAGACGCGTGTTCCACTAACAGCGCATTTATCTCGCTCTGGCTTGCGCTGTGCTTTCCGAGGCGCTTTCCGACATAGATTTTGAGGCAGTCGCTTTTTGTCCTGCTTAAAAACGCGGGATTTGAAAGCGCGTCATAGATAAGCACGTCGCATGTTTCGATAAGTTCTGCAGCGCGGGCGGTAAGAAGGCCCGTGTCGCCGGGGCCTGCGCCAACCAGATACACGCTCCCCACCTCAAGGCGTTCCTGCGCGGAAAAAGCTGTGTCCACAAGCACTTCACTCATACGCTTTCTCCAAAAGACTGTCTGCCAGCGAAAAGAGCCGGCAGGCATCGTACTGAACAGCCCCGCCGGAAGCAGTGCATGCGAGAGCACTTCGAGTGCATGGCTCTTCACATGCGCCAGCGCGGCTATCGTCTTTTTCGGCGCGGGCAGCAGGCGCCGCTATGTCGCCTGTCACGCTTTTTCGGACAGGCTTTCCGTCGCGTTCTTCAGAAAGCGTAATCGTCATGCGCCGGCCGTCAATCTGGCTGAACACAGCTGTCGGCTCGTGGCAGCCGGTTCCAAGCTTAGTAAGCAGATAGCGCTCCACGGTAAAGCTAGCAAAAGAAGCGCTGTCGCTGGCAGAGGCAAGCAGTGCGCGGAGTGCGCTGTCACCTGAAGCTACAGCCGGCTCTGTTCCAGAGCCTGACGCGGAAGCAGCGCGGCATTCGACGGCAATAATTCCCTGACCGCCAGCCGGCAGCATCTGAGAAAATGAAAGCGGCTCGACGACCAGCTGTTCGGAAGCGCTGTTACTGCCAGCTGCCCCGTCACCAGAGGCCGGCAAGGTAAGCGTGTTATCTGTGACGTTCCACAGCCCGAGCCGCTTTAAACCCGCCGCTGCAAGGATGATTGCATCATACTCACCGGTAGCCAGTTTTTTTAAGCGCGTCGGAACGTTCCCGCGCAAAAGAGAACAGGTGCAGTTCGGAAAAAGCGCCTTAATCTGGAGTGTACGGCGCGGGCTGCTTGTTCCAATGACAGGCCTGGCTCCAGCTACGCAGGCGGCCTGCTGCACCGCTTCCGACCGCCACACAAGCACGTCGCGGGCATCCTCGCGCTCGAGCGTCATCGCAATTTCAAGCCCGGGTGCAATTGCCACCGGCAGGTCCTTCGCGCTGTGAACCGCAATGTCGATGTCGCCGCGCACGAGCGCTTCTTCAAACTCGCTTACAAATGCGCCTTTACCACCAAAGTCTGAAAGCGCGCTTGTCAGGTTTTTGTCGCCCGCAGTCTGCTTTTTTATGATTTCAATGTCGATACCGGGGGCAATCTTCCGCAGGGCTTCTGCGACAAGTTCGGTCTGGGCAAGGGCGAGCGCACTCTGCCGGGTGCCAATCCGTATGCGCTGTGTACCGGTGGAAACTGTCATAGTGTTACCGCCTCGTTGTAGCCTGCGTCGTGCGCAGGGCTTTTCCCCGCTGCAAGCAGCGTCTTCCGGATGAGGGCCGCCTTTTCTAAGCGCTCGCCGGCGTCCTGCGGCAGCACCTCGTCAATCTTCTGTTTAACGCTCCGCGCAAAGGCAGGGCTTTTTCCCCCCGTGCCGACAGCAACGACAAGCTCGCCCCGCCGCACGATTGCAGGAAAATAAAAGTCGCACAGTTCCGGAACGTCGACCACGTTCACCGGAATCTGCCGGCAGTGCGCCGCGCTGTACACGGCCCGGTTACAGGCAGTGTCGTCTGTCGCCGCAACGACAAGGCTCATGCCGGTAACGTCTGGCTCTTCAAATGATTTTTGCACAATGCGAATCTTCTGGTTTGACGCTGCAAGCGCTTTCATCTCGTCACCTGCCTCCCGCGCCACGACCGTCACGTTTGCGCCAAATTCGAGCAGCTGGCAGGCTTTACGGTGAGCGACAGCTCCTCCGCCGACGACAAGACAGTCACCGAGGGAAACAAAAATCGGAAAAAATGCCATCGTTACGCTCCCCTGCGCATGGGCTGCTGTCCGCCATGCTGAGACTGCATGCGGTCCCAGAGCGAAAGCAAAAGCTCCAGTTCCTCCGCTGTTGCCGCCGTACGCATGTCATACAAAAACTGCAGTGCGCTTATGCCGTCAAGCGACCGGCCGAACTCCTGCACAAAGCTTATGTTGTCGTGGAAAATCAACTCTTTTACCGTTGCGTCAATTTCTTCTGCCAGAATGAGAGAGGCTTTTTCGGCGCCCTCTTTTTTCTGCTGATTATGCTCCCGGGCAATGCGGGTAAAACAGTCGATATTTTTAAGCGTGATGCCGTCAAAAGCCGCAAGCTCTGGGGCAATGTCATTCGGAACGGCAAGGTCAATAAAAAGCCGCTTCTTTTTCGTGTGGAGTACGGCCGCCGCGTCGCTGTAAGAAACCGTGCAGTGCGGGCTTCTTGTCGCACTGATGACCACATCGGCGCGGTCAAGGTACGCATAGCGTTCTTCATAGGCAATTTTTTCAGTATGCGGAAGCTCGGGTAGCCCATACTGCCGGCGGACCGTCGCAAACACCTGCACGCCGTCACGCTCTGCAAGGTCGCGCGCAATAAGGGAACCAGTCTGCCCCGAAGCGCCGATAAGCAGAACGGAAAGCACCTTTCCCGCAGAGGCAGCTTCAGCGCTAAAGGCCATTACTTCCTTTACTGCAAGCGTCGCAATCGACTCTGTCGCCTTTGAAAGATTCGTTTCCGTTTTTACGCGTTTTGCGCACGAAAGCGCCCGCTGGAAAATCTGATTCAGATAAAAGCCGGTGTGCCGCTGGGCTGCGGCCTCTTTGTAGGACTCCCTAAGCTGGCCAAGGATTTCATTTTCGCCAAGCACCATGCTGTCAAGGCCTGCCGCAACCGAAAACAGATGCCGGACGGCGTCCTCGCCAGTATACGAGCGGCAGTGCTCCCTAAAAAGCTGCACGTCCTGCTGTTTTGCAAGGGCAAAAGCTTCCTGCGCTTCAGAAATGGCAGCTGCGAGGTCAAGCGAATCAGATTCTGCGCGGTCACAGGATACATACAGCTCCGTGCGGTTACAGGTCGCCACAAGCACCGCTTTTTTTCCCCCGGAGCAGAACTCAGAAAGAAAGGCTGCGGCCTGGGATTTTGTGAACGAAAACAGCCTGCGGATTTCCACAGGTGAATGTTGATGACTAATACTTATACAAAAAAAAGGCAGACTGTTTCTCATAGTTTCCACAATCTACCGTTATTTTCCTACTGGGTCAATAGGTATTAAATGTTCTGACAGCGCAAAAAAAAAGACACGACCGCAGCAGGCGCGCATTCTTCCCGGTCGTGCCATTGCATAAAAAGCAGGTTCCGCTTATTGTGCAACGTTGAATGTAAAGACACGACCGCAGCAGGTGCGCCCGGTCGTGCTTTGCGTATACAGCAGCCTGCTGTCTGTTATTTGCTCACGTTAAATTTAAAGAACATCACATCTCCGTCCTGCACCACGTACTCTTTGCCTTCCTGGCGGTACTTACCGGCTGCCTTGATTTCCGCCTCGCTTCCGTACTTGCGCAGGTCTTCCACGCTGTAGACTTCCGCCTTGATAAAGCCTTTTTCAAAGTCAGTGTGGATAACGCCAGCTGCCTGAGGCGCCTTGTCGCCCGCATGAATTGTCCATGCACGGCACTCGTCGGGACCGCCGGTAAAGAAGGTGCGCAGCCCCATCAAATGATAGGCAGCCCGCGCCATGACAGAAAGGCCGCTTTCGGTAAGGCCGACGCTTTCCATAAAGTCCTTGCGGTCGCCTTCGTCGGTGATTTCCACCAGGTCGCTTTCAAACTTGCCGCAAATCACAATCACTTCGCTCTTTTCTTCGGCAGCGATTTTCTTTACGGCTTCCACATACTTGTTGGTGCCCTCAGCGATTGCGTCCTCGTCGATGTTGCAGACAAAAAGCTGGGGCTTAATCGTCAAAAGGTGCAGATCGTAAATGCCTTCGCGTTCATCGTCAGTCAAATCTGCCATGCGGGCGCATTTTCCGTCCTGCAGAAGCGGGAGGATTTTTGCCACGGCGCTTTTGTAACCGGCAAGGCGCTTTTCTTCTTCTTTTCCCAGTGCGCGAATCTGCTTGACGACTTTTTCCTCGCGCTTGTTAATCGTGTCGATGTCAGCCTGACACAGTTCGTAGTTAATCGTCAGGATGTCGCTTTCCGGGTCAATGGGAGCCTCGGTCTTGGCATCGTCGCGCACGTGCTGAATATCGGGATTATCAAAACAGCGCACAACATGGGCAATGACGCTTGTTTCGCGGATGTTTGCAAGGAACTGGTTTCCCAAACCTTCGCCTTTTGACGCCCCCTTAATCAGGCCTGCAATGTCCACAAAGTCAACGGTCGCCGGAATCTTCTTTTTGGGCTGGAATACGCTTGCCATAAAATCCAGCCGCTCATCGGGCAGCTCCACAACGCCCACGTTGGGGTCAATCGTACAGAAAGGATAGTTTTCAGCCTGCGCCGGAGCTTTCGTCAGCGCAGAAAAAATAGTGGACTTTCCGACGTTAGGAAGACCCACAATACCACAAGTAAGTTTCATATATGCCTCGTTTTCAGATTTCGCGCATGTATGCGCGTGGGTAGTAAACCGTAAAAATAACAGGTGCCATTGTAGCGATTTTATGCGCTTTGGGCTAGGGTAGAAGTTCCCGGGAAGCGACGGCGGGGATGCAGACAGACGTGGCTTTTTCGGTAGCGCTGGGAGTCCCTTTAGTCCTCCCCAGCGACCGTAAGGGAGCGGGGAGGATGAGCGGATAGCGAAGGGCGGACATAGCGACCGCCGGGGGCAACTGCCACCGGCGGGACCGCCCTGCTGACAGTTTTCTGCTAACAGGAGGCCCCCGGCCCGGTTATGCCCGCGCCGATAAGGACGCTGTGACCGCCGGTGGTCTGCCGGACTTCGATACGCTGGTCGATTTCATGTATGACGGTGTCGACGTGGGTGATGATGCCCAGCATTTTGCCGTCTTTCTGCAGGTTTTTAAGTGCGTTAATCGCCTCGGTTAAAAGGTCGCCGCTTAGCGTGCCGAAGCCTTCGTCCAAAAAGAGGGAGTCGACGCGCACGGCGTGGCTTGCAAACTCGGAAATGCCAAGCGCAAGCGACAGGCTTACAAGGAACTGCTCGCCGCCGCTTAAGTTTGACACGCTGCGGACATCGGTGCAGTAAGCGTCGTCGATGGCAAAATCCAGGGAGCCGGGCGTTTTCTGCACGATGCGGTAGCGGCCGGTAATGCCGTACAGGTTTTTGTTGGTGACAAAAAGCAGGCGGTTAAAGGCGATGCTCTGCACAAACTCGGAAAAATCGTCACCGCTTTTGACGCCGACAAAGTCCTTCATCTGCTTCCAGAGCGCGTGCTCTTTCTGAATGGCGTCGTAGTCACGTTCTACGCGGCGGGCGTTTTCGCGGTTGTCGTCATTTGTTTTCAGCTGCATCTGAACATCGACAAGACTTACATGGGCTTGTTCGCGGCGGACGAGGACTTCGTTTTGCTCTGTAAGCAGCGTTTCCTTAGGTGTTGTGAGCGAAGCATGCGCCTTATAGTCGTCATGTGAGCGGACGGCTTCTGCAAGGGCGGCTTCTGCCTGCACCTGCGCTCTCTTAATCGCATCGCGCCGATTCTGGAGCGCAGAAAACTCCTGCTCGTCCATGCGCGCGGCCAAATATGCTTCTTCGTCCGCAATGCCGTTGGCGGAAAGCCGCTTTTGGAAGGCTGATTGCGCAGAAGAAAGCTTTTCCTGGCGCTCGGAAACAGATGCGGTAAGCTGCTCTAGCTGCGCTTCTACACGGGCAAGCGATTCTTTTTCGGTGCGGAAGCGCTCGGAAGCCATGTCTGAAAGGCGCTTTGCTTCCTGCAGCGCATCGTTTTTTTCCCGCTCTTCGGCATCCACGTCTTTTTCGCCAAACATCGCCCGGCGCCTGTCGCGCAAAGAAGCTTCTTCTGAAAGCGCATGCTGCTCTGCTTCTGTAAGAGAAGCAAGCTCCTCACTGCGCTCTGTCAGCTGCTGCTGGTGGGATGCGCGGGCTGCCTCTTTTTCTGCGGTGAGCCGCGCGTTTTCGGTGGCGCCGGCCTGCTTCTGCTGCCAGAGGGCACTCTGTTTCCGAAGAAGCGCAAGCGCGGAAGCGACCGTTTCTTCGCTGACCGTCACATTCCATGGAGAAAGCGCGTCCTGTATCTGCGAAAGAGAGGCGGCGACGGCGGATTCTGTCTCTGAAAGCCGGCTTTTTAAGAGCTCTAGGGCTGAGGAAGCCGCCTCTGCTTTTTTCTGGGCTTGAAGCGCGCGCGCTTCTGCTTCCTCATACCGCGAGGAAAGCTCGGCGCTTGAAAGGGCTAGTTCGCGGGATTTTTCGGCTTCGCGGCTGGCTGCAGCTTGTTCGCCATCGGCTGCAGGCTGTGCGCTGCCGGCTGGCAGTTCTCTGCCAACATCTTGTGTTTTATACGGCACGCCGCAGACAGGGCATGGATTTCCTGCTGTAAGTTGTTTTTGAAGCTCGCGCACGATAAAGAGGGACTCTTTCGAGACGAAGGCCTGTATCGCTTCTTCAATTTCGGAAAGTTCAGCATTCGCCTTTTCGGAAAGAAGGGCGGCTTCCACTGCATCTTTTTCTGCCTTATCCAGCTCCAGCTGTAAGTGCATGCGTTTATCCGCATGTTCTTTTACTGAGGCAGAAAGCGTTTCTGCGCGGGCGATAATCTCAGGAAGCGTTTCGTCAATCGCGTGACCGGCAATATATGAGTCGAGCGCAGTTTTTTCTGCTGCAAGCACAGAAATGGCTTCCGACAAAGCGGCCAGGGCTGATTCAGCTTCCGAAAGCGCCTTTTCCGAGGCTTTTCTTCGAAAGACGGCATCCGCGCTCGTTTTCTCGGCAGCGCTTATCTGAACGTCAAGCGCGCGCACTCCCGTCCACACCGACCGGAGCGCGACCAGCTCTTTTTCCAGCGCGGAAAATCGTTCCGCAGCCTCAGCTTCGCGCGAGGCGGCTTCCTTTGCGCTTACAGAAAGCGCGTCCCGCTCTTTTTCAGAAGCGGCGCTGGCAGCGCGGTCCCGTTCGTCCGCAGTTCGCAGGGCCGAAAAAGAAGCAAAGCTTTCTGCGCAGTCCCGGGCGCTTTCGGCTCGGAGAAGGCGGCGCTCATCATCAGAAAACGCCGAAGCCTCGCGGGCGCTTTTTTCGACCGCAAGCTGCGCGCTCTTTACGCCTTGCTCCAGTTTTTCAAGCGTGTCATAGCTTGTTATATCCTTCTGAATGCGGCTCAGCTCTTTTTCGGCTGCGTTGTATTCAGACTGCAGCGAGTCCGCCTTCGCATTCAGCTCTTTTTCCGCATCTTCTGTCAGCACAAGCTTTTCCATGCGCTCTTTTTCTTCTTTTACGCTGTCAAAGCGGCGGTCAAGGTCGGAAAAGCGTGCGTGCACTGCCTGCGCAATCTGGCGGTACCGTCCGGTTCCTGTCAGCTTTTCAAGAATCTGCGCGCGCTCCCGGGAGGTAGATTTTAAGAATCTGCTGAATTCTCCCTGGGCAAGCATAATCGAGCGGCAGAACTGGTCATAATCAAGCTGAATAATTTCCTGCGTTTTTTCAGCAAGAGCGCGCGGGCTTTTTCCGGTGTCAAAAACCGTGCCGTCATCCTTTACAATCTGGTACGAGGGAATCTGCAGGCGACCGCTGGCCCTGCCGTTTGCACGGTTCTGCTGGAACGTGGACGTGAACACGCCGCGCTTACACTGGTAGGTAACAGTCGCCCGGCACATACCGGTTCCCCGCGTCATAAGCTCGTTACCGGCAACGCCGTCATTTACCGCTTCGAGTCGGGGCGTGCGTCCGTAGAGGGCAAGCGTTATTGCGTCCAGAAGCGTCGTCTTTCCGGCACCGGTCGGCCCGTGAATCACAAAAATATCGTGATTTCTTGCATAGGCAGGATCGGTAAAATCAATGCTCCAGGTGCCTTTTAATGAATTTATGTTTTCCAGCTCAATTTTTAAAATACGCATGTTACTCTTCTCCCTGCGCCACGCCGGCGGCTATCTCCGCAAAAAGCGGAAGGTACACATCAAGGGCGGCTTTTGCTTCGGGGCTGTCTTTCTGAAAGCCCGCCTTAGACAGAATCAGCTCGGTAAACACCGCCGTATCGTCAAGGTTCTTAAGCTCAGAGGCATCCATGCTGGCAAAGCCTGAAAAAGCTGCTGCTGATTTCTGCTCCAGCGGCTTCCAGCTTGCCACCGAAAGTGAGGCAGGCAGTGCTGCCAGCACCGGCTCCAGATACTCCTGCGCGGAAAGGCCCAGCTCTTTTTTGTAACAGATTTCAAGGTACACGGGCTTCCGCTTCGCCTCGGGAATCGACGCATGAGCTTCTGCCATACTCTGAAGCTGCTGCTTTACTTCTGCCAGAGTTCCGCTGATGCGCCGGTAGACTGAAAAGGCGGGAACTTCAATTTTTTCTACCGCAGGCTGCTTTTCGGCCTCGACATCGACACAGAGTATGGTACGGGGAATTAGCGCTTCGTCAAAGCCCAGCACAAAGGGCGAGCCTGAATAGCGCACGCGGGGATTTTTCGCGACGGTCGTGGTGTAGTGAATATGCCCCAGCGCAACATAGTCAGCCTGCTCCGGGAACACCGACACGGGCACATTTCCGAGCGTACCCAGCACGTCCAGCACTTTTACGCCGTCGTCAGTCTTTTCGTTTGATTTTGCGCCAGAAAGCCGGCCTTCAAGGTCTGCGGCATAGAGATGACCTGTCGCAACGAGCGGGATATGGCGGCCGGCGCGGAGTTTTTCGGCTTCTTCGTAAACGGCCGTATAGAGGGCGCAGTAGGCCTGGCTGTACACATCGCCGTCTTCAACTGTTTCTGGAATGCAGTTTCTAAGCTCAACTTCGCGCACGAAGGGAACTGCCATGCAGATGCCGCAAGTCTCGCCGGCCTTACCGGTAAGCTCGAACACCATGTCTTTTGGAGAAATACCGCTGACAGAGCCGACAACCCGCACGCCGCTTACACCAAGCAGCTCTTTTGCCGCATCGAGCAGAACTGCAGAGTCGTGGTTTCCGCCCGTGATGATGATATTCCCAAGCCCGTCTTTTACAGCGCGTGCAAGAAAGTCATAGTATTGCCGTCTGGCTCCCACTGAAGGATGAGCCGTATCAAACACATCCCCGGAAACAATAAGCACATCTGCCTCAAGGTCCGTAATCTGTTGCAGAAGCCAGTCTAAAAAAGCACCGCTTTCGACGGAGCGGTCTATCTCGTGCATCTGATTTCCCAGATGCCAGTCAGCAGTATGAATTATGCGCATGATAAGGCAGTATAGCACGCGCACACATGCCGGGGAAATCCCCTGCATGTGCCGCCGGCCCGGGGAAGCGGCCACCACACGCCCTGTTCAGCGGCAAAAAGCCTATTCAGCAGACAGCTTAAAGAGCGCAGCTCCGTGCGCGGGAAGAGAGGCGCTTATCCCGCCTTTTTCGCCGCTCGCAGCGAGAGATTCCACATCCTGCTTTGCCCACAGGTCGCGCACGCGCCAGATTGCGTTTCCGCTCAAGGTAAGCTCCGCTGTGCTTGCAGAAACCGTCGCCGCATCGTCTGCCAGATTGAACAGCGCCACATACAGCGAGGAAGAATCGACAGCAAAGCTTTTCCAGACACAGCTTTTTTCGTCGCGGCGCAGCTGCTCGGCGCCATGGCTTTCAGTAAGCAGTGCAAGCACTTCGCTGTTGGTAAGGAGTGCCTTTGTCGCCTCGTCCAGCTGAGGAAGATCAGCGCCAATCATCAACGGGCTTCGGAATATGCACCAGAGCGTCATCATCGTTCGCTGCTCGGCGGGCGTAAAGCTTGTAAAGCGTTCGGCGGCAAAGCCTTTTCCGAGTCTGCCGAGCGGGAGCATGTCGCAATCCGGCCACGAGCCGCCTCCCACATGTTTCTGCCACACTTCGCAGCGCTCAAACATCGCCTTTAAGAGCCGCCAGTCATCCCAGAAATCATCGGTAATGCGCCACATGTTCGCGTATTTTTCCAGGTGCCAGGCTTTTTCGATTAGAGCCGGTCCCGGGCTTAAACTCAGCACCATGGGCCGCCCGCTCCGCTCTATGGCAAGCGCAATCATCTCAATTTCTTTTTCTGCAGAATAGGGATTGTCGGGATACATGTTCGTGTTGCAGATGTCGTCAACTTTGACAAAATCCACGCCCCACTGCGCATACAGGGCAAAAACGCTGTCGTAATACGCCTGCGCGCCGCGCTTGGTGTAGTCAACGCCGTACATATCGCCGTTCCACTTGCTGACGCTGAACGGATTTGCAATTTTGTCCGCTGTCGTCAGGTTTGGCGTAAGGATGGGCATATGATTGTGGGCGGCAATCCGCGGAATTCCGCGCATGATGTGAATGCCAAATTTAAGCCCGAGTGAGTGAATATAATCGGCAAGCGGCTTAAAGCCTGCATCCCCGTCGCTGGAAGGAAAGCGCACGGGCGCCGGAACCTGCCGCGACCAGCCGTCCAGACACAGCTGAGTAAACGGCACGTACTGCACGTCCGGCACAAGCGCACCGGCGTTCGGGTCAGACCACTGTATGTCGATGACAATGTATTCCCAGCCGTACTGGCGCAGATGCTTTGCCATGTAATTTGCATTCGCCCGAACATCGGCTTCTGTTACCGTCGTGTTGTAATAATCGTAGCTGTTCCAGCCCATTGGCGGCGTAAGCGCCACATCATTTTTCGAATACATACTTCACCTCGCAATTACGTGCGGCAGACGGCGTTACGCTTCTGCATGCACAAAAAAAAGCTTTATGCCTTCATCAGGGAATTTCTGCTTTATCGCCGTCACGACAGCCCGGACTACCGGCACCGCATCGTCAGGAACGTAGCTGAAAAGCACAAAATTGCTCTCGGGCCAGGTCGTACTTCCCAACTTGCGGTCGCTCGCACCCCGGCCGTGTACCAGCGGCAGCACGGTATACAGAATGTCGGGAATGTGGTCTTCCAGCGCTTCTATAATGTCATCCTGAACGGACTGATTTGCGATGATTTCTGCACGATACATGCTAGTCCTCCTTGCCGCCGTCTTCTGTCAGCGCAATCTCAAGGCGGCTCTTTTTGACGGCGCGGCGGCGCATAACCAGCGAATACAGCACCGGAATAAAGAACAGCGTGACAAACGTTGAAGATGTAAGGCCGCCGACAACAGCAACACCGATAGGCTGCACCATGCTGGCACTGCTGCCGCTGGAACTAAAGCACATCGGAAGCATACCGAGGATTGTCGTCAGCGTAGTCATCAGGACCGGGCGCAGACGGCTGGCACCGGCTTCGAGGCAGGCGTCTTTTAGCGAAAGCCCGCGTTCCACCAGGAGTCCGGTGTAGTCGACGAGAATAATACCGTTATTGACGACGATGCCCACGAGCATAATCATGCCGATGGCGCTGACCATGCTCAATGCCTGATTTGTCAGCTTGTAAATTGCCACGACGCCAATAATCATAAATGGAATCGTACACAGGTTGATGAGCGGCGCCTTAAAGTTTTCGTAGGTGCCGGCCATAACGCCGAATACCAGCAGGATTGCCATGAAGATGATTTTTAAGTAGGCGCCGCCCTGCTCTTTCATGTCCTTAAGCGAGCCTTCGTAGCTGATGGTCACTCCCTCGGGAATAATAAAGCTTCCGGCAATGGCGTCTTTCAGCTCTTCTTCAACCACGCTGACATTTTTTTCGGTCAGCACATCGGCACTCAGCTTTACGACACGAGTCTGGTTTTCGCGCTTTATGCTGACCGGTCCCAGGCCTTTTTTAACGGTCGCAAAGTTCGACACGTTCACCATGCCGTTCGTGCCTTTTACGAAAATCTGGTCCAAATCAGTCATTTTCTGGCGGTCGGAAGGCTGGTACATTACCTTTACGCTGTATTCCTTACCGTTTTCGCGGTAGGTGGTTGCCGTAACGCCGTTAATTGCGTAATTGATTTCCTTGGCGACCGTCGTTACGTCAACGCCCAAAGAGTACGCGCGCTGGCGGTCGATGACAATCTCAACCTCGGGTAAGCCTTCCGTCGTGTCGATGCTCGGCTCGCCTATGTCGTCAATCTTGTTCATGACGTCTTCAATCTGATTTGCAACCTGCAGCGCCAAATCAAGGCTGTCACTGCGGATTTTCAGCACCAGGTCGCTTCCCGTCATCTGGCGGGCCATGCCCTGCCGGAAACTCAGACGGGCATCAGCCGGAAAGTCAGAGAAATGCGCGCGAAGCTTTTTCTGGATGACTTCGGCAGTGTCAATCTGCTCTTCGCTTTTCGGAAGCGAAATCTGAATGGAACCGGAATAGCTCGACGTGCTGGAGCCGGCAGTCGAAATCAGCGTCTTGTAGCCTTTCACTTCGCTCCGGATAATCGCCTCCAGCTGCTCAATCACGCTCTGCGTTTCACTCAGGCGGGTGCCGACAGGTAGGCGTACGTTTACGGTAACGCTGTCATCGCCGCCGCCAGTCATCATCTGAATACGCAGCGTCGGAATGAACGAAAGCGCAAGCACCAGCGCGCAGATACAGATTAAAAGCGTCGCCTTGCGGTGCCCCAGCGCGCTCTTTAACGCCCGCCGGTAGACCTTCGTCAGCCAGTTCATCGGCGCGTCAAATGCCGCATAGAGCGTTATAAAAAACCGGCTCTTTATCGGCTTTTCGCGGCGGTTTGTAAGCGGGAAAAAATGTCCTGCTAAAACCGGCACCAGAAAGATTGCGACAAACAGCGAAGAGGCCAGCGCGATGACTATCGTAAAGATAATGCCCTTGAACATCTGCCCCATAAAGCCCAAATCGCTCATAAAGAACAGGAACGGCACGAAAACACAGATTGTCGTCAGGTTACCGCTCAGAACGGACATGACCATTTCGCCGGAACCAAGCACTGCCGCGACCTTAGCCTTTGCGCCGCGCGTGCGGTAGGCGTAGATATTTTCAATCATAACGATGGACGCGTCGACAATCATACCGACACCGAGGATAAGACCGGTCATTGTAATCATATTGAGCGTGATGCCCGCAAAATTCATGCACAGAAGCGTAATGATAATCGAAAGCGGAATGCTTATGCCGATGATAATCGTACTTTTTATGCTCTTTAAGAAGACAAAAAGCACCAGGACCGCAAGCAAAAGGCCCTGCCAGG
Organism: Treponema sp.; assembly: GCA_024698325.1. Taxonomy (GTDB): domain Bacteria; phylum Spirochaetota; class Spirochaetia; order Treponematales; family Treponemataceae; genus Treponema_D. The sequence continues at coordinate 15,685 of JAILRG010000056.1, read as the reverse complement.
CGCTGTCGAGCAGCGTAGAAAGCGTGTCGCGGATAGAAACCGTGTCGTCGCGGATTATCTCCAGACTGACATCTGTCGGCAGCACGTTCTGCAGCTCGGAAATCTTTTTGTAGACTTCGTTTGCAACCGTAACGCTATTGGAGCCAGACTGCTTGGTCACGCTCACGTAAATACCGGATTCGCCGTTAATCGAGACGATGCTTGACGCGTCAGAATAGCCTAAAAATGCCCGGCCGAGGTCGGAAAGCTTTACATCATAGCCTTTGACAGACGTAATGACCGCATTGTTGATTTCCGCGATGGAAGCAAACTCGCCGGTGGTGCGGATGGTGTAATCCTTGCGCCCCTCATTGATTTTTCCGCCGCCTAACTCCAGGTTCTGCTTTGCAAGCGCAGAGGCAATGCTGGAAATCGTAAGCCCGTAGGCGGCAAGCCGGTTTTCGTTCAGCTCCACCCGGACAATTTTCGTTCGGCCGCCGGAAACGCTTGCTTCAGCAACTCCGTTTGCCTGCTCAAGAATGTCGACAATCGTGTCCTCGGCAATCTGCTTTAAGTCGTCGTTGGAGCGGTTTCCGCGAACTGCAATGCGCATAATCGGCATCGAGTCAGAATCCATCTTAAAAATCGTCGGCGTTACGTCGTCGGGGAGCGAGCGCTCGACCCGGTCTATTTTGTCGCGCACATCATTAACGGCCTCGTCAAGGTTCGTGCCGTAGTTGAATTCCAGATTGATGCGGCTTCTGCCTTCGCTTGACGTGCTGGTAATCGTCTTTAGATTTGAGACGCTGACAAGCCCGCTTTCGAGCACTTTCGTCACGGTCTTTTCTACTGTCTCCGGGCCTGCGTTTGTGTAAGAAGCGCTGACAGAAAGCACCGGGTAGTCAATATCGGGCATCAGGCTGATAGCCACGTTCTGCAGCGTAAAAAGCCCCATGATGCCCAGAAGCGCAAAGATAATCAGCGTCAGGACGGGGTGCTCAAGCGTTGTTTTTGTAATGCTCATCGGTTGCCCCCGCTACCCCCGCGGCCAGATTCCGGCTTAGCGCCAGATGCAGCCTTGCTGTCAGCGGCTTTGCTGTCAGCTTCCGGCTTACCGCCGGCTTTTTCGGCCGCCGCCTCATCGGGCTTTGCAACGCCCGCAGTAATGTCGCGGATTTTTGCGCCGTCAGAAAGAGAAGTCTGCCCCTCAACGACAACGCGTTCTCCGGCTTGCAGTCCCGAAAGAATCTGCGCCACTGCATCCACGGTTTTTCCCACGGTCACTTCGCGGCGGCTTACCGTGCTGTCGTCGTTTACCACAAACGCGTAATAGCGGTCATCTTTTGTAACAAGCGAATCCACCGGCATAACCACCTCGCCGCTGTAATCCACCGTGTACAGGATGACTTTTGCAAACATGCCGGCATTAATCCGCCAGTCATTTTTATCGAAAGAAAGGATAACCGTTTTTGTGCGGCTTGCGCTGTCGACAACCGGCGAAACCCTGCTTACCGTAGCCGTAAAAATCACGTCAGGATACGCTTCGAGCGTTACGTTCGCCAAAAGCCCCGGACGCAAAAGCGCCACAAAGCGCTCCGGAATATTCGCCGACACCTGCAGATTCCGCAAATCGCCGATTTCGGTCAGTACAGAACTGGTGCTGACCCTGGTTCCCGCCTTTAACGGCGTAGAAACAATCGCTCCGTTAATCGGCGCATACACCGGGCTTTTTATATACTTGGCGCCAGGCTCGCTCGGGTCGATGTAGGCAATGACCTCACCTTTTTTTACCGGCGAGCCAAGCTGTACTTCCACAGAAACGACCCTGCCGCCGATATCCGGGAACACCTCTATGGAACTCTGCGCCTCAACTTCCCCGTTTGTAGCCACATAGTCGTGCAGCACCGTCTTTTCGAGTACCGCTGTCTTTACGCTAAAAACCGTTGAGCCGCCCCGCCGCATGCCGCCGGGATTTGCCTGCTTATTCTTCTTTGAAAGTGACTGCGCAAAAAACACACCGGCGGCCGTTACGATGACCGCGCACAGCATCACGATGTAAGAGCGGCGAAAGCGCTTTTTCGGCACAGCCGCACTCTGTTTCATATTCTCTTCAAGCATACGTTCTCCTTTTTGTTACTTACTACTCTGCGTTTGTGGTCGTGCTGGAAGCAGCATCCGAAAGGCCAAGGCTGCCAAACGGGACTCCCAATGTGTATTCCAGACTCAGCACCGCATTTATGAGCGTGCGCTGCTCGCTTTTCAAGCTGACTTCTGCCGAAAGCAGGCTGTCGCTGGCATTTTGAAGCGACAGCAGGTCTTTTGTTCCGCGGTTATATGCCTGCTCCGTCATGTCCAGCGTTCGGGCCGCAAGCTCTATGCTTGCCTGTTTTGAAAGGATGGCTGAGCGGCTCTGCGAAATAGTGCGGAGCGCGCTTTCGGCTTCGACGCGGAGGGATGTCTGTTCATTCTGAATCTGCAGCTGCAAATCTGCCACGGTATCTTTTGCGGTATCGATGGCAACCGCATAGCTAGACCAGGGCAGGATGCCGTCGAGCGGAATCGAAGCCGTCACGCTTACCGTGCCGCTCTGATCAAGCTGGCTGGAGGCGCTGATGTGTTCGCCGGAAGAAGGAATAAGGCCGTGCTGCCAGCGGGCAGAAAGTGACGGCGCGTATGCTGAAAAACGCTTTGCGGTGACCGTCGTGCGCGCGCTCTTAAGCTGAACCTGCAGCTTTTCCAAATCCGGTGATGACAGATGCTCCACATCCAGAGAAATGTCGCCGACCTGCAGGATGTCGTCCAGGCTGCCGGTAAGCACAATCGCCTCGTCAGCAGGAAGCCCCAGGAGCTGCCGGAAAGAAGCAAGGTCATTTTTGTAGGTAACTTCCGCGCTCTGCACGGTCGGAAGCAGGTTCTTGTATTTGACTTCAGCAGAAAGCACGTCAAGCTCGCTCATGCGCCCCTGCTCGTACTTTGCCTTATTGTTCTGCCACTGCTGCTTTGCTGTCTCCAGATTGCGCTTCTGCAGTTCCAGGTTTTCCAGCTCGTACAAAAGCGCATAGTATGATTTTCGGATGTTCAGCTCAACGGTCCGGCAGGCTTCCTGCCAGGTGATTTTTCCCTGCTCGTAGGAGAGGGATGCATTTTTGATTGTCGTAAACAGATTTGGCGAAAAAGAAACGCTTACCGTGCCGGTAAGAGAAGCGGTGTAATCAGAAAGGCTGTCGTCAGGTGCAGAAACCGTGCCGCTTACAGAACCTGAAGGACTGATGCTGTTCCACGACGTGTTTTTTGTCCGCCTTGCCGCATCCAGCGAAATCTTGCTCCTGGCAAGAGAAATGTTGTGGTCCTGTGCATAGGAAACGGCATCAGAAATGGAAAGTGTGTGCACCGCAACAGATGCAGGTTGGGCAGCAGCTTCCGATGCAGGTTGGGCAGCAGCTTCCAGCGCAGAAAACACGCCGAGCAAAGCTACCAGCGCATATACAATCATTTTTTAAATTCCCCCTTTTGTGTCATATGTATAATAAACGAATTATAGTTTTGTTTCAAAAAAAATGATGCTGTTTTTCATTTTTTTAGACACAGGGAAAAGGCGCTGGACGCAATCAGTGGCTGGTCGCTTCTTCCCAGGTAACTTCTACACTGCGTTTATCAATATTGGGGATACGCTGGAACGTAATGCAGTCTGCCCTGTGTACGGTGATTCCTCTGCCCCTGCTGACGTACCCGACGATAGGGTCGCCGGGTTTGGGAGAGCAGCAGCCGGCAAACGTTATTACGAAATTGCGGGTGTTGTCGATTAAGACTCTGCCGCTGTACTTGTGCGACACCGCATTTGCAGCTTCCGCCCCCAGCTTGGGCCGACGGTGCCGCGCACCTTGCGTTTTCTGGGCGTTCGCGTTGGCAGCGGCAATTTCCGCTTCCCGTTTTGCCACGGCGTCCTTGTCAACAAAGGTCGGATCGTTGGCAGTAAGCCACGCATGAATTTTCTGCCGCGCTTTTGACGTGCGCACAATCTTCAGCTGATTTTCCGTCGGATGCGCCTGCGGATTTGTCAGCACTTCGATAATCTGCGTGTTTTCCAGCGGCTTTGTAATCGGGATGATTTTGCCGTCAGCCTTGGCGCCGACAATTTTTTCACCGACAGCGCTGTGTACATGGTAGGCAAAGTCAATTGCCGTGCTGCCAGCAGGCAGCTGCACAACGTCACCTTTCGGCGTAAAGACGAAGATTTCATCCCCAAGCAAATCGCTTTTAAGCTGGTTAAAGAACGTCTCATCGCTTAAATCCTGATTTTTCAGTTCCTGCAGCTGATTGACGATTCCCAGGTTTGAAATGTCTACTTTGTCCCGGTTCGTGCCTTTTTTGTACAACCAGTGAGAAGCGACGCCGTGCTCCGCCTTATTGTGCATGTCAGCAGTGCGAATCTGTATTTCCAGCGGCTTTCCCTCGCAGATAACCGTCGTGTGCAGCGACTGATAGCCGTTTGACTTCGGCATGGCGATGTAGTCTTTAAAGCGGCCGTCCATCGGCTTCCAGAGGCTGTGGACAAGACCTATCAGCGTGTAGCACTCCGGCACGGTCGTGCAGATAATGCGCAGTGCCAGAAGGTCGAACAGCTCGTCGGCGCCCTTTCCGCGCTTACGCATCTTCTGGTAAATCGAATAAAAATGCTTCGCCCGGCTCGAAATAGTCACCGACGTTCCCATTTTTTCGGCGCCCTTGTAAATTGCGTTGACCGCTTTTTCGAGGTACGACGCGCGCTCGTCCTTTTTCTGCGCGACGATTGCCTTTATGTGCTGGAAAACATCAGGATTTGCATACTTTAAGCTCAGGTCTTCCAGCTCGTTTTTCATGCTCTGCATACCCAGACGGTCTGCAAGCGGCGCCCAGATATCCATTACTTCCGCGGCCACCAGACGGCGGCTCTTTTCGTCAATGCTCTTTAGATTGCGCATGCGGTCAAGCCGGTCTGCAAGCTTAACAAGGATAACGCGCACGTCATCAATCATGGCAAAGAGCATTTTCCGGATATTGTCCGCCTGCTGAATCGTGCGGGAATTGATTTTCATTCCGGTGATTTTTGACGTATCGGAGACAATCTTGCACACCGTCTCGCCAAACAGCGTCCTGATTTCTTCCCGGGAAACAGAGTCCAGCGCCAGAATGTCATGGAACAGGCCGGAAACCACACAGTCCACGTCTAGTCCGCTTTCTGCAAGCAGGCTTGCTACCCTGAGCGGATGCAGGAAATACGGTTTTCCACAGGAGCGGGTCATGCCCTCAGTTTTTGCTGTCAGAAACTTCCATGCCTTATCGAACATCGCCAGCTCTTCACCTGTAAAAGACGAAAAGCGTTTATGAAACTCGTTCAGCAGCAAATCAGCGTCAATCACCTCGTTGTTGGTAATGATGTCGAATGGTTTTGTGTCTGACATAGCCCTGCTCCTTAAAAAACTATTTGCTAAAACTATACGGGGTTTCCTGATACACGTAGTAATTGAGCCAGTTTGAGTAGAAAAGGTGCGCCGTGCTCCGCCAGGTGTTAAGCGGCTTTTTGGAGCTGTCGTCATCGGGGAAGTAACTGAGCGGCACTTCTATCGGCAGGCCCTTGTTCTTGTCGCGGAAATATTCATTCGAAAGCGTATCCGTGTCGTACTCCAGATGCCCCATCATGTAGATTGAGCGGTTGTCGCTGGACTTGATAAGCGTCGTCTCGCCGTCCGCATTTTCGGCAAGCACGGTAAGGTCACTAATTTTGTTTATGGAAGCACGGCTTACGGTCGTGTGGCGGCTGGTCGGCACCGGAAAGCTGTCGTCAAAACCGCGCAGAAGCGGCTCGTTCTGCAGGAGGCGGTGATTCTGAAAAATGCCGAACAGCTTTTTTTCCAGCGCAAGCTTTTTTATGCCGTAATTGTGATACAGCCCCGCCTGCGCACCCCAGCAAATGTAGAGCGTAGAAAAGACGTTTTCCTTTGCGTAATCCATGATGTCGCACAAATCGCCCCAGTAGTCCACGTCCTCAAACGGCATCTGCTCGACCGGCGCTCCGGTAATAATCATGCCGTCGTATTTGTGATTAAAGACTTCGCTTGAAGGAATGTAAAAGCGTTCCAGATGTTCTTCTGCAGTATGAGTAGAGACATGATTTTCCATGCGCACGAGCGAAATATCAATTTGCAGCGGCGTGTTTCCCAGAAGGCGCAAAAGCTGGGTCTCCGTTGCCTCTTTGGTCGGCATCAGGTTGATAATCGCAATTTTCAGCGGACGAATATCCTGGCTTGCAGCGCGGTTCTCCGTCATGACGAAAATGTTTTCGTTTTCGAGGATGGAACGCGCTGGTAACTCAGACTGAATCTTTATCGGCATAACGGCGCAAGTATAGTAAATCTCAAGGGATTTTGCTATAGTATCGCCATGAAATCCCAGAAAGAGCGTCAGGCTGCAATCAAGCGGCTCCGATGCATGCTGCTTACTCCAAAGACAGATGTAAAGTCATTCAGAGAAAAATTTGAAAAAACATTCTATGCGCCGTTCCTCCCCAACCAGGTTGAATCAAGCGAACGGGACTACAGCGGCGTAAAATGCGATGTACTTTGTCCGGAGATTTATGCTTCACGCAAAATCGCCGTTTACATACACGGAGGAGCTTTCGTAGCAGGATCCCGGCGGGCATACCGTTCTTACTGCGCATCCCTTGCCCATGCCACTTCCTGCCGGGTTGTCGTCCCGGAATTCCGTCTGGCGCCGGCGCATCCCTACCCTGCCGCACTCGAGGACGTGCAGGCGGTCATCAATTCCGTCTACAACGAAGAGCTGATTGCCTGCTCGCTTGATGTAAGCGACGGCAAAAACTCAGAGCCGGAACTTATCATCATGGCAGACACATCCGGCGCCTCCATTGCGCTGGCAGTTATGATGAGCATGAAGGAGCGGGTCAAAAAATCAGTGTCGAGACTCGTGCTGTTCAGTCCCTGGCTGAGCATCAGCCCGGATTCAAAGCTGCTGACAGCAAAAAAAGCCGGAGACGAAGTGTTTACAGCGGATTCCATCAAGCTTGCAGCAGACTACTACACGTATCTGGAAAACCGCGCAAATCCGCTGGTGTCACCTCTTAAGGCAGACCGCAGGCTTTTGCAGGGCTTACCGCCTGTCTATATTCAGATGGGCGAAAAAGAAATGTTCCTTGATGACGTCGAGCAGTTCCAGGTGAACATGCAGGAAGCCGGCTGTGAATGCACGCTGGACATCTGGCCCAGCATGATGCCGATGTTTCAGCTGGCAGACGAATACCTGCATGAATCACATCTGGCAGTAGAAAAAATCGGCCTTATGATTACCGGGCGCAACGTGCGTACCGGCGAAAGCGTAGAAACGAACAGCATTGTACTGGAACAAGGCAGCAGTAACACTTGAGAAAAGCGCTGCTGCACATGCTTTTTTTTATTTTGAGAAGGAGACTACATGGAATTACTTTCACCGGCGGGAAATGTCGAAAAGCTGGGCTATGCGTATGCCTATGGAGCAGACGCGGCGTATATCGGCTTAAAGCGCTTTTCACTCCGCATCAAGGCGGACAATTTTTATGAAGACGAGTACAAGCGCGTTATTGCCCTTAAAGAAAAGTATCCGGGAAAGAAACTGCACTGCGCACTGAACATTGCATTCCACAACCGCGATGTAGATGCGTTAATCGCAAACCTTGACTATTTTAAGCAGTACCCGATTGACGCTTTTATCGTGCAGGACATCGGCATCGTGCCTATTCTGCAGAAGCACTTTCCGAACGCGCACCTGCACGTAAGCACGCAGGCAAGCTGCATGAACCGCGAAACCGTAAAAATGTACAAGACGCTGGGCTTTGACCGCGTTGTTTTAGGGCGCGAAGTCGGGCTTACCGAAATCCGCGAAATAAAGGACGCGGTGCCCGACATGGAAATTGAAGTGTTCGCACACGGCGCCATGTGCATTGCCTACAGCGGCCGCTGCCTGATGAGCGCATACCTGACCGGGCGCAGCGCACAAAGCGGTTTTTGCTCGCACACCTGCCGCTGGGAATACGACCTGGGCGTAGAAGGGCCTGCAAAGAGCGAAACCCTGCGCCAGCTGCAGGAAAACGGCGGCGTCATTTCGCCGGAGGCTGCAAAGGAAATTGCACAGTCGGGTATTCTGCGGCTGCAGGAGCGCCAGCGGCCGGGCGAGCTTTTCCCGGTTTTCGAAGGCGACGACTTTACCGCAATCTTAAGCAGCAAAGACCTCTGCATGATTAATCACCTGGACGACTTAAAAGCCGCGGGCGTCGACTCTCTCAAAATCGAAGGCCGCATGAAAAGCATTTACTATGTCGCCATGGTCACGCGCGCCTACCGCAAGGCGCTCGACGCACTCGACGGAAAAATCAGCGCAAAAGAAGCAGAGCCGTTCATCGCTTCGCTTGAAGACGTTGCGCACCGGGAGTCAACGACAGGCTTTTACTACAGCCGCACCGAAGCCGACAAGACCACCGTCGGAGCCAGCGACAGCCCGTACATGCTCGGCGCGCAGGTGCTCGACCGCCTTTCCGACGCAGACGAGCAGGCCGTACTCGACCGCGCCCGCACCATGCTTACCGAGCGCAGCGCAAAACTCAAAGCCATGCATCCGCAGGCACGCGCGGCACTCGAACGCGACTGGGCGCAGCATCCCGAAAAATGCCCGGCGGCAGCAGAGCCTCGCGAAGGCTGGCATTTCTACCGCTACAACCCGCTCAACAAGACGGACGCCGGAACTGCGCTTGAGTTTATTACGCCGGATGTGCTTACGCAAACTGTCGCCGCAAGCGAGTATCAGTTCGTAAACCCCGACACCGGCGAGATTCTGCCGTGGGTAAACCCCGACCATCCGGCGGTCATCTACACGCCGCTAACTATAGCTGACGGCACGCTCGTCCGTGTAAAAGATGAAGGCTACAAGCCGGGCACAATCCGCACGACCGGGCGGTAGGACTTTCAGCATGAACTGCAAGCTCCTTCCGCTTATTCTCTGGATGATTCCGGCCCTGTCGTTTGCAGAATGGCACCCGCTGCCGTCTGAAGGAGAAAAGCCCGCTCAGTTTGTTGAATACGCGCTCACCCGTAACGGAAGCTTTGGGCTTGAACGGGACTGCACGTTTGGCGCACTCGGCTACAGGTTCACCCTCGGGCCATGCGGCGCCGGTGCGCAGTTCCAGACCGGGGGAGCGGTAAGCGATATCACGCTGAACGCGCTCTGGGAGCCGCTAAAACTTGCGGCAAGGCGCAGCCTCTGGACGCTCGGCGTCGAAAGCATATACCACTACCAGCACTACAGCGGCGTCTACGGCGAGCATGACGGCATCTCTTACCTTACGATACGGCGCGAAAACAAAACCGGCTTTTACTTCGAGCTTAAAAACGGGCTTACCATAAAAAATGCCCGCATCTACGCGCTCAACGAGTCCGTACAGAACTTCTCGACAGCTGCCTACGTAAAGGCCGGCAAAATCTGGAAGAACGGCATCGAGGTATACGCTTCGGCAAGTTCCCACGACCGCTTCCGCTACCCGCTTTTCCTTGCGCCAAAAAACATTCTGGGGCTTTCATTTGCATTCGACGAAAACGGGCTTTCGGCCGACGGCTTTTTCCGCCCCGGCATTGAGCTTGAAGTTGGCAGCACCGATTTTTTCGCTGCCTCAACCTACATAAACTGCGTACAGCTTCGGCTTTTAGGGAGCATCAGGTTATGAAAACACCGCACACCGTAAAATGCCTGCGAGGCAGGCTTTGCCATCTTCTGCTCATACTCGCGCCGCTATTTTTGCTTACAGCCTGCCCTTACGGCACGTTCTGGCTGCAGTTTTCGCAGGACGGCCCGGATGAACGCGCAAAAAGCATTACCGAGCTAACCGGAAGCGAGCTGCCGGACATCGGAAGCTCTGCAACCTACAGCTTTGTCGTCATCGCTGACCCGCATTTCGGCTCTCCGTTCGAGCGCCATGACGATGGCTTTGTCAGCTGGTTTACCGAACAGCTTGAGTCTGCAGACACGACAAAGATTCCCCGCTTTATCGTCAACGTCGGCGACACACTCAACTCCGGAAGCCAGGATGAAGCAGATGCATACAATGAATTCTGCGCACGCATACGCACTGCCGCCGCACAGAGTCAGCTTCACGACGCAAATTACAAGATTTACACGATTTTAGGAAATCACGATTTGTACAATAACGGCTGGAGCGTCTGGAAAGACAGCATATACCCGTACACATCCTACTACGCATTTTCCGCCCAGGCTGACTCCAGCACATCGGGCTTCAGCTACTATTTTCTTGACAGCGGAAACGGCTCGCTTGGGAACACGCAGCTTACTGACTTTTTTGCCCGGCTCAGCGCTGACAGCCGTCCGAAAATCGTATTCAGTCACTACGCGGTATACGCAGGCGGCATTTTTTACTTTACGCTGCAGGACACAATGGAGCGGAACCTGCTGCTGGACGCATTTGCCCGTCACCAGGTTCGCTATGTATTTGAAGGCCACGATCACGCTGATCACACCTACGAATGGCAGAGCTTTTCTGAGCGCGCGGTGCCGTCATTTCTCTACCGCTACCAGTGCTCGCTCGTAACCGTAAACGAAGCGTCCGGCACGGCAGAATCACATCTGATTGATTTTTAGTGCAAAACCCGATTTTTGCACATTACAGGTAATGCGCGGGCGGGAAGCACAGCGCAAGCAAAAAAATGCGTCCGCTATCTGAAAAGACAGGTCTTTCCGCACAGTGCAAAGGAAGCGGTGTTTGACGTCGGTCGCTTACGCTCTCTCCGCCCTTTGCAGGTGCTTCAAGACCTTCTGCTTTTCATCCCGCTACCGCATTTTTGCCGTGTCTGAAGAATAAACTCGCTCTTCGCGGACTGCATCATAACATAAGGAAAGCTTCGGGTTTTGAACATGACAGGAAATGCGCGGGAGGAAAGCAGGTCGAACGCAAAAAAATGCGTCCGCTTCCTGAAAAGGCAGGTCTTTCCGCACTGTGCAAAGGAAAAGGTGTTTGACGTCGGTCGCTTACGCTCCCTCCGCCCTTTGCAGGTGCTTCAAGACCTTCTGCTTTTCATCCCGCTACCGCATTTTTGCCGTGTCTGAAGAATAAACTCCCCCCTAGCCCACTGCATCATAACATAAGGAAAGCTTCGGGTTTTGCACATGACAGGAAATGCGCAGGCGGAAAGCACAGCGCAAGCAAAAAAATGCGTCCGATTCCTGAAAAGACAGGTCTTTGCGCGGGCGAGAAGCAGGTCGAACGCAAAAAAAATGCATTGCGCGTGCGAGGAGCGAAGAGGCGCTACAGCCCTGGCTCCTCACAGTGAATCCAGGTAAGCTCGTGCTTATTGTAATGCAGGTGCAGCACACGGCTTGAAGGAATCGCGGCAAATTCTGCGACAAGATTCCAGTCAATGGCACCCTGCATTTTTATCGTGCAAATCATGTTGCGCGTTCGTCCGCTTGAAAGCCACATGCGCACCCATTCTAGCAGGCGCTCGGGATAGCAGATAACGTCGCTGAACACCCAGTCAAAATCACCGAGGTCTTCGGGCTTTAAGGTAAACGCATCGTGCGTCATAAACGTAACGTGGCTGTCTTCCATAAGTGAAGGCGCAAGCGGCGCGCGGTCTACTGCAACCACATCGGCTCCAAGCTCGCGGAGTACCCAGGTCCAGCCACCGGGGCAGGCGCCGGCTTCAAAACAGCGGCTGCCTTCTTTCGGAAGCGCTACGCCAAAATAGTGGCGCGCCATCGTAAGCGATTCCTGAATCTTTAAGTATGCGCGGCTCGGCGGATTTTCGTGGTCTTCCACAAACTGCAGAAGCCCTGCCGGAACAGCGCTCGTTGTCGCCGCGCTGAAAAGCATCGTGTGCTCGTCAATCAGCGTATACAGGCCTATCGGACTGTGCGGAATTTCAACCGGGAACGTGCGGATTTTTAAGTTGACGTAGGGAAGCTTATCCTGAATGAGGGATGCGCGGCGAAACAGCTGGTACTGATACGGCGCCCAGCTTCTTTGCACGGCCTTTAAGTTTGCGGCAGCCTCGCCGATAGAATCAAAATGCATGAGCTTTGGCTCGAGCATGACCGTCCGCGCCCAGTACGGATACTGAGCGTCTTTTTCTGCTGCTGTTTTCCAGTCGGGCGCATACAGAAGGTCACCGTACCGCTTGACCGCGTGCATATCATACCCGAAACGGCCGGTAAGCTCGCTTTCAAGAAGATTCTGCATGTCGGGAAAAGCCAGAAAGGCAACGCCCTGTAACGGTTCTACACGAACTGACATGGCACTTCCTGCGGGAGAAGTTCGTCGGAGGTCGTTAATTCTGAGTGCAGCAGGCTGACGTACTGCTTAAGACGGGCGGTATCGGGAGAGCGCATGATTAAAAAGCCAACATCAGCGGTATCATTATCGCTCTTTACCCACTGAGGATGACACATCAGAATCAGCGGAGCCTGTGCTGAATGAGAAAGCCGCACGTGGAGTTCATAATCATCTTCGAGATTGATGGTGATGGGAGCATCGAAATGCACTTTACAGCCGTTTATGCTGATATCGTTCAACACGCCGTTGACAATGCAGATTTCGGGACATTCAATCCGGCCGAAATCCTCATATCGCTCCTGACTGCGTAATTCAGAAATCATACGGGCAAAGTATGACGTAAAGTAGGCAGCGCGTCAACCATTGCTATTCCTTGCTATTCCTTGACGCAGAGGACTTTTCGCGTCTCGTCAATGCCGTCGCCGGTAATGCGGATAAAGTACATGCCCCTGGCGACAGGATCTCCGCGGCTGTTCGTGCCGTCCCAGCGGTAGGAGTGCGTGCCAGAGTCTACCCGACCGTGCTCCAGGCGGCGGACAATACTGCCGTCAGCAGAAAGCACATATACGGAAAGCAGCCCTTCTCCGCGCATATTCACCTGCAGCACCGTCTCTTCGCCTGACAGCACGTTGATTACATTGTTCAGAATAGTCACGCCGCCGCGCTGCTTGCGCACTCCTTTAATCTTGAATGACCAGAGGTCGAGTTCCGGAAGTGATGAAGCGCTTACGCCGCCGAACGAAAGCGCATACAGCGGCATTTCCCGGCTGCCGTCGCCATCAAAGTCAATCATGATGTCGCTGCCGCTAGAATCGCGGAGGCTGAACAGGAACTGTATTTCCTCGCCGCCAGTCCACCCGCAGCTGTCATCATCACGCTCCTCGTTCTGGAACGTGTAATTCCAGAGGCCGGCCTTACCGCTTACAGCTTCGCCCTCATGCCCGGTAAGCGTGTTTGAGTTATAGCCGCCTGAAAGGGACTGATGCTGCCAGGGGAGCCACACACGCCAGCTGGTACCGAGTGCCTGATTTACTGTCGCAGACTGCCACTGGGGCTGAATGGCTGCCTTTCTGTCCGGAATCAGCACCGCCTGCAGGTCGTCCTGCAAATCTGCCTGCAGCAGGATGTCTGCATCGGCTAAAAGCGTATCGGCAGACGAAGCCGTAAAGTCATGCACGGTTTCGGTAAGGGAAGCAGACGCGCTTCCCGCATCCGCAGCAAGTGAAGTAAGCGCATACAGCGGCTCCACGACATTCAGCGCGAAATCACTCAGCGGGTGATAATGATGCTTTTCTTCGCTCGAAATGCGCCTGATGTACACGGTGACGTTGCAAATGTCATCAAAGGTGACAGGCTGACTCAACGTGAAAAGCAGCACCGACCAGGCACTGCCGTCGCCGGAGGGTACATACTCAGCAGAATCAACTTTTAGCGCCGCATCCACGGCTCCATTCCGGGTAAGCTGCACGTTCTGCGGAATCATCTCCAGCGCCGTCTGAAGCGTCTGCGCATCCAGTTCGCCAAACGAAACGCCGCGGTAGAACAGCTTTCCTGCAAAAATGCCGTACACCTGCGTTTCGCCGACCGGAGACAGCATAAGCGCAAGGTTCGGCAGGGCAAGCCCGTCATCAAAAATCCAGTTCGTGTTGTTTCCGCCGTCAACACTGCTGAATGCCGTAATTGACTCATAGACAGATTCGCTGTCGCTGACAGAAACATAGAACACGTTGCACAAGTCGCCGATGGTAGCAGCAGTTCCTACCGCAAGGCGCCAGACCGAGCCGCTTACCGAGCTTTTTAATGTAACATACGAGTCGCCCGTTCCGCCTGCCGTAAACATCTCGCTTATCGTCTGCGTCGTTCCGGCCGCAAAGGTGAGCGTAACTCCGGCTTTTTCGCACGAAAAGCGGAGGAATGTGTTAGACGACGAAAGCGTCGTATCTGCCGTAAAGAACACGTCTCCAAAGGAGTTTTCGTCGGCTATTTCCGCCCCGCTTCCTGCAAAGACAAGGCGCGGATAGTACATGCCGCCGCCACGGAAGACAGAGCCGGCGCCCGTAAAGCGGATTTCGGGGCTTCTTCCGCCGCTTTCGCTTACCGTAAACGACGCCCCGCTTTCGACCGTCCAGCTGCCGTTCACCGTAAAGTCAGAAGCAGTGCTGACAGCGGAGCCGGAAGCAACGATGACAGAGCCGAAGTACATGCTTTCGTTCCGCGAAACTTCGACTGTCTGCGTAGTACCGCTTGCGACGCCGCTTCCCGTAAAGGTAATCGTTCCGGTAAAGCCAAGCGCAGAGTCCGTCTGTACCGCGAGATTTCCCGAAACAGCAATATCGCTTTCCACAGAGCCGGATGCACTTTCTTCAAAGACAAGATTTTCGTACTGACAGCCCGCGAGCGTACTGTCGCCGTCCCACGGGAGTGAAGAAAGGCTTGTGCCGTAATAGCATACCGTGCTGTCTGCGCCGTTTACGACAGCGCCGCTTATCGTCTGGGAGGAAGAAGCGGAGCCGCCCGTCAGGCGCACGGTGCCTTCGTTCGTAATGGAGAGCGCTGTCAGTGAATAGCCGGCAAGATCAATGGTCTTTCCGCTTTGCACCAAAAGTGAAGAAACCGTAACCGGCTGGGCAAGCACCAGCGTGTTGCCGCCAGGAGCCGTCGCGATGATGATTTTTTCCGTGCCGTCATACGAAGGCGCGAGGAGGCTTGCCACAGTTCCGTCTTCGCTCAGCGCCCAGTTAGCAGCTGTCGCCCAGTCAGAGCTTTGTCCTCCGCGCCAGAAATATTTTCTGAGGAACCAGTTGAGCGTGCTTCCGGCAGTTTTTTCAGTGACAGATTCTGCCCACTCGTGCGTGATGTCAGAAACTGATTTTGAGTATTCAATCTGAGTAAAGCTGACGTCGCTTTCGCCGAGCGCAGCTCCGACAGCCTGCGGAATGTCCAGCAGCCACCAGGTTTCCGTGTCGGACGCAGAAGGAGCGGAAGCAGCTGTCGTTAAAGTGACGGGAGAACCGGCGGCGCCCGTGGAGATGAGCGCTGTAGTGACCGTCTGTGTTTTTCCGGCGCCAAATCGTACAGTTGAGCCGGCGCCCGTAAGCGAAAGCGTGCCGAAGGTATCGTCTTCAAGCAGCGTAACTTGCGCTCCAGATGCGGTAAGGGAAAAGGTCGAAGCGTACACGGCGCCCGAGAACGTATATGAGCCGCTTCCTGCGCATACGACTGCGCCGAGCGGACTCTCTTCCGTGCCGACAGCGCCGTCAAAGCTGACAGCGCCCGAGCCTGCGTCCAGCGTAAGCGCAAAGGAGCCGGTAACAGCCCCCGCAAACGAGATTGCAGAGTCCG
>JAILRG010000043.1 GCA_024698325.1 Treponema sp. | reverse complement strand
CAAGCAGGGTTTCTATGTACGTCGGCCCCTGCACGGAGATTGCGGCAAAACTGATGCCGACTGCAAGCGCGTCTATGCTTGTCGCGATTCCCTGCACCATCAGCGTTTTAAATGGCAAAAATGCTATTTTTCTGTCGGCGGCAGAAGCGCACGTGGCGGCGCTGGCGGCGCAGGTAACAGCACTGGCAGCGGCAGTACCGGCAACGGCAGCACTGGCAGCGGCTGAAGCACTGGCGGAGGCGCACTCGGTCGCACTGACACCGGTGGGCACATCCTGTCCGGTTAGTTTTTTTTCCGCGGCGCCCTCCTGCTGACAGGGGGCTTTTTTTTCAGCTTTCATCTCGCGGATGCTGTCGAGTATCATCTTGCCACCCAAAAAGCCCAGCAGGCTGAACGCAATCCAGTGGTCGATAAAGCGGATAAACCGATAGAAAAAAGAGGCGCCGACATAGCCGATAACGGGCATTAAAAACTGATATACGCCGTAGGTCAGGGCAATTACAACCGCCTTTCTGAACGTTACATGCCGTATGATAAGCCCGTTTGAGATGCTTACAGCAAATGCGTCCATGGAAAGCGCTACGCCGATTAAAAAGACTTCCAGTACACTCATATTTTAAGGTAAACGTACGTGCGCGACGTGACTACAGTGACTGTCTGTAGGCTTCGTAGAGCAGGACGCCGGCCGCTACCGATACGTTCAGGCTGTCGATTTTACCGCAGGTCGGAATCGAGACGATGGTGTCGCACTGCTCTTCCAAAAGGCGCGCGATGCCGGTGCCTTCGCTTCCCATGACAATCGCGGTTTTGTCAGCAAACGTTACGTCCTGCACGCTTGTGCCGCCGGCATCTGCCCCGTACAGCCAGAAACCGGCTTCTTTCAGTTGGCCTGCGGCGCGGACCAGGTTTGTCACGACAGCAACGGGCACCCATGCGGCGGCACCGGCGCTTGAACGGGCGATAATTTCGTTGGCTTCTATATCGGCTCCGCGGCGCTGCGGCATGACCACGAGGCTTGCTCCGAACTGGTCGCAGCTTCGGATAATTGCACCGACGTTGTGCGGATCTGTAATCGAGTCGAGGATGATGACCGTGCGCTTTTCTTCGCTGGCAGCGGCTGCGGCGACCCACTGGTCAAAATCAACTTTGTTGGCAGTTTCCTGCGCCTCGCCGGCGACAGTAAGAACGATGCCGCGGTGATCCCGCGCCGTCTCCGGAAGCGAAGCGACCAGCGCGTCCAGCTGCCTGTTATCGCACTGACTGGCAGCGACGCCTGCTTTTTTTGCAAGCTCCAGGATTTTTTTTACCCGGGGACCGGCTTTACTGTACTGAATGGTAAGGGAAGATGCGCTGCCTTCGTTTTCCAAAGCGCGACGCACCCGTTCTTCGACGGCGTGAAAGCCTGTAATGATATGATTTGCCATAGTGTGTCCTAGCGGCCGCGGGGGAAAGAGTGATTCCACCCGGGCGCATTATTTTGAAGAAGGTGCCGGCTCAAGCGACCTAAGTAAGGGGGATGCCCCCACCAGTCGCATCTCAGTCACATCCCAATCGCATCATCGATGAAAAGTGCTGCGGCCTAGCGGCCGCAGTAAGGGATTTGCTCCGTCTGGTCGCAACATTTTTTGAAAAATGTTGGGGTCTACCGGCCGTAGCAAGGGAGTTGCTCCCGCCTGGTCGCAACATTTTTTGAGAAATGTTGTGTCCTACCGGCCACAGCAAGGTTATCGCTCCCACCTGGTCGCGATAATCTACGAGAAATGCTGTAGTCTAACGACCACAGCATTTCTTATATTTTTTTCCGCTGCCACAGGGACAGGGGTCGTTACGGCCGATTTTGGCGCCTTCGCGGACGACAGTCATGGGCTTTACACTGCCGACTGAATACATCCAGTTGCCGTCAATTTTCTTGAAGTAGCCAGTTTCGTGATGAACATCGCGAATGCCGTTCTTCTCTGTATAGGTTGCTTCGAATTCAACAATGCCTTCGTCGTCAGCTTCGGTACCTTTTTCAGTGCGAAGAATTTTAAGGCCATGCCAGGTGGAATTCTTGCTCCACTCTTCGGTTGCCTTACGGTCGATTTCTGCAATCTTGTCGCCTTCTTCGCAGGAATTAATGATAAACGGAATCTCCTGCTTTACATAGGCAGAGTACCGTGCGCGCATCAATGCTTCTGCTGTCGGTGCTTTCTGTTTGTCTGTAATAATCGGTTCACAGCATTCGCCGTATTTTTTCCCGGAACCGCACGGGCATAATTCTGTTGTAGCCATAATTTGCGAATTATATCGAAATCAGTTAGTACCGACAAGCGCCTGCTTTGCTCGTTCCCGGAACTGGCCTATATTCTCGCATTTTAGCGCCTCGGCCTGCTCCAGCGCCTCTGTGCTGGCTTTTTCATTTCCAAGCATCGCATACGCCACTCCCAGATTTGCCTTGATAACAGCAAGCTTAGGCTCAAGCGCCGAGGCTTTTTCCAGCAGCTCCACGGCGCGGTCAGCATGTTCCTGCACAAGATACAGCGCGCCGAGGCTTGCGTACGCCTCGCCTTTTTCCGCATTCATCGCAATGGCTTTTTTGTAGGCTTCTTCCGCTGCCGTGTCTTCACCGCAGGAATGATACAGCATGCCGAGCATTACATATCCGCGGTAATCCGGCTGGGATTCCATCGCCTTAGCCTGATACTCTGCCGCAAGCTTCGTCTCTTCCTGGTGCATGTACACGTTCGCTATGAACGAATACAGTACGGCCTGCGAATATCGGGTGTCACTTTCCAGTGCTTCATTAAACAGTTCCAGTGCCCTGTCATAGTCTTTTACTGAATACGCATTCATGGCGCGGCTTACGATAGAGTCGCCCGGTTTTGAACAGCCGAACAGCGCCGGTACAATCAGTATAATAAGCGAAATAAAGCGGATTTTCGATTTCATACCGTGCAGAATACCGATTTAGTCCGGGATGGGCAATAATGGCGGTATAGTGCTAATTCTTGCCAATTCATTTATTGACGATAAAAACTGGAAAAGATATTATAAACTTACCTAAATCTCTTGGAGGATTTTCAATGGAAAAGTTTGATATGGAAAGCTTCAGCCTGAAAGGCAAAGTTGCTTGGGTTACAGGTGCTTCATACGGCATCGGTTTTGCAATTGCTTCTGCATACGCAGCTGCTGGTGCAAAAATTGTTTTCAATGACATCAATGAAGAAAAACTGGCTGCAGGTGTTGCAGCATACAAAGAGGCTGGAATCGAAGCTCACGGCTACGTCTGCAACGTAACGGACGAAGCTCAGGTTCAGGAAACAGTCAAAAAGATTGAGAAAGACGTTGGCGTAATCGACATCCTCGTAAACAACGCTGGCATCATCAAACGCATTCCGATGCACGAAATGAGCGCAGAAGACTTCCGCGCTGTTATCGATGTAGACCTGAACGCTCCGTTCATCGTGTCAAAGGCTGTTCTCCCAGGCATGATTAAAAAAGGCCACGGAAAAATCATCAACATCTGTTCTATGATGTCTGAGCTGGGACGCGAGACTGTTTCTGCTTACGCAGCTGCAAAGGGCGGTCTTAAAATGCTGACCCGCAACATCTGTTCAGAGTACGGTGCACAGAACATCCAGTGTAACGGCATTGGCCCGGGATACATCGCTACCCCGCAGACAGCACCGCTCCGCGAGAAGCAGGCTGACGGCAGCCGCCACCCCTTCGACCAGTTCATCTGCGGCCGCACTCCGGCTGGACGCTGGTTGCTCCCGGAAGAACTTCGTGGCCCGGCAGTCTTCCTGGCTTCCGAAGCTTCAAACGCTGTAAACGGACACATCCTGTACGTTGACGGTGGTATCCTTGCTTACATCGGAAAGCAGCCGAGCTAAGTTTGTGCGGGCGCGTCCATGTCGCCTCGCTTTAAGTGAAATCGCTCCGTTTGCTACATGCAGACGGGGCTTTTTTTTGTGCACATCTGAACATAACGTGCTATACTTCTGACATGAACTGGTTTTCATTATACGTTTTAGGTCATGCGCCCTGGTTCTGGCTCGGCGTTATGATTCTCTGCCTGCTGATTGAATCCTTTACCCTTGCACTTACAACAATCTGGTTTGCCTGCGGCGCCCTGGTGATGATTTTTGCGGCATTTCTCCCGTTACCCTTCCGATGGCAGCTCCTGCTGTTTCTGCTGGTTTCTGCTGCCAGCATGTTTTTTATGCGTCCGGTTGCCCGCCGGCACATTTCGTTCAAAAAGCCCGCGCTCAACAGCGACGCGCTTGTCGGAAAGCATGTGCTTGTGCGGGAACGCATAACGGCGCTTGAAAAAGGCGCGGTCAAAGTAAACGGCGTCGTCTGGTCAGCAACGAGCGCCGACAACACAGAAATCGAAGCCGGCACCGAGTGCGTCATAAAAGCAATCGAAGGTGCCACGGTAGTAGTTAAAAAAGTGTAGTTTGGACAGTGCGCGGTAGCGGGAAGAAAAGCAGAACGGGCACGAGACAGCTTGTTGGGTGCGAACGAGGAGTTTTCGCAAAGCGAAACTCTGAGTGAGTCTAATACCAATTCCCAACGACCTGTCGTAGTTGCCCGTGCTTTTCTGGTAGCTGCCGCGCACATGTTAAAACATAATCGTGAGAGGTATATATGGTTATTCTAATCGGAGCAATTGTATTCGTCGTGATGATGTTGATTATCACAAACATCCGCATCGTGCCGCAGTCCTACGCTTTTTTGATTGAGCGGCTGGGAACCTATGTTACTACCTGGCAGACGGGTCTGCGGGTAAAAGTCCCCTTTATCGACCGTATTGCAAACCGCGTGTCCTTAAAAGAAAAGGTGCTGGATTTTCCGCCGCAGCCGGTTATCACCAAAGACAATGTAACGATGAAAATCGACACGGTTGTCTACATGCAGATTACCGATCCCAAGCTCTACACCTACGGCGTCGAAAACCCCATGACAGCCATCGAAACGCTGACAGCAACCACACTGCGCAACATCATCGGCGAACTGGAGCTGGACGCAACGCTGACCAGCCGCGACGTTATCAATACAAAAATGCGCTCTATTCTTGACGAAGCGACAGACCCCTGGGGCATTAAGGTGAACCGGGTGGAAGTAAAGAACATCATGCCGCCGGAAGCAATCCGGGAGGCTATGGAAAAGCAGATGCGAGCCGAGCGTGAGCGCCGGGAAAAGATTCTGGTGGCAGAAGGCCAGAAACAGAGTGAAATTCTGGTGGCCGAAGGCAAAAAGCAGGCCCGCATTCTGGAAGCAGAAGCCCAGAAACAGGCGGCCATCTTGCAGGCAGAAGCTGAAAAAGAGGCACAAATCCGCAAGGCTGAGGGTGAAGCCGAAGCCATCCGTAACGTGCAGCAGGCAACAGCCGACGGCTTAAAGATGATAAAAGCAGCAGCTGTCGATGACAGCGTCATCAAGCTGCGCAGCCTGGAAGCATTCGAAAAAGCTGCCGACGGCCAGGCAACAAAACTTATAGTGCCGGCTGACTTCCAGAATCTTGCTGGAATAGTCACATCGCTGGCAGACATTGCAAAAAACTAGAGGAAAAAACATGACACAGCGTAAAACTCCGCTTATGGGATGGGCTTCCTGGAATGCATTTCGCACGCATATCAGCGAAGCAATCATCCGGGAACAGGCTGACGCACTGGTAGCAACCGGGCTGGCAGACTGCGGCTACACATACCTGAACATTGACGACGGCTACTTTGGCGGCCGCGGCCCCGATGGAAAGCTGCTTTTCCACGCCACGCGCTTTCCCAACGGCATCCGCTGCATCGCAGAATATGCGCACTCACTCGGGCTGCAGGCAGGCATTTACAGCGACGCCGGCGACAACACCTGCGGCCACTACTACGACGGCGAAGGCGCAGACGGTTTTGGCGTCGGCCTATACGGACACGAAGAGTCAGACCTGCGCCAGCTGCTAATCGAATGTGATTTCGACTTCATCAAAGTTGACTGGTGCGGCGGCCTCCGGCTAAATCTGGACGAAGAAACGCAATACGGAAAAATCGGCCGAATCATCCAGAAAATCCGCGAGGAAACGCAAAAGCCCATTGTCTACAACGTCTGCCGCTGGGAGTTCCCCGGCGAATGGGTGGCTACGGTAGCGGATTCCTGGCGCACCGGCTTGGACATCGCACCGAATTTTCCCTCCGTGCTATATCAGATTGACAACATGAAAGCGCTTGCAAAGTTCTGCACTCCGGGACATGTAAACGATTCAGACATGATGCAGCTGGGCACCGGCATGAATCCCACAGAAGAACGCACACATTTTGCAATGTGGTGCATGCTTTCCACGCCGCTCATGATAGGCGGAGACCTCAAAAAGATTGCGCCGGAAACGCTTGCAATTTTAAAAAACCGAGAGCTGATTGCGCTCAATCAGGATGAACTGTGCCGGCAGGCTGTCGTTGTCCACGAATACAAAGCAGCAGATGCGAGCGGAAACAGCGTGCTGCAGGCAGAGGCGTGGGTAAAGGAATTAAGCCAGCGCACGCAGGACGGAAAGCCGCTGCACGCTCGCGCCGTCGCATTCCTGAACCGCAGCGACACAAGCCGCACGCTGGAGCTTAGCCTTTCAGAAGCCGGCGCCAAAGGAAAAATCTGCGCCATACGCGACATCTGCAGCCAGAAAGACCTGCCGCCGGAACAGATTCTCCGCGCGGAAGTTCCCGCCCACGGCTGCGCAGTCTACCTGATTACAAGCACTGCCAGCGGCGCAATCCGCGACGTAAACAGACATCTGCGCGCCGGAGTGCATCAGTACAAGAAAATCAGCACGTTCAGAATGAAGCAGCTTGTAAAAAACGGCGCAATCCTCGTGGACGTACGCTCTCCCGAAGAGTTCTGCAGCGGAAGCCTTCCTGGCTCCATAAACATCCCCTACCAGGACATTTACCTGAATGCGCCGCAGGTGCTTCCAGATAAAGCAAAGCCGATAATTGTCTACTGCGCAACCGGTAAGCGCAGCTGGCAGGCAAAAAACCGCCTCGACAGCATGGGCTACACATCCGTGCATTTCCTTGGCGGCGTATCAATCTAAAACTTCGGGCTGAAAATTCATTTTTCAGCCTTTTTTATTCCTAAATTTTGTTGACAGGTTACCGCTTGTTCGGTATATTCATGTTACCGTCTGTTCGGTTTCCGACTAGTCGGTAACATACTATGACAGCAGCAACCACCGAAAAGAAATCAACCAAAGACCTCATTCTGGACGCAGCGTTTTCGTTCTGCAACGAGCCGCGGTACAACTCATTCTCTCTGAGCGAACTGGCAGCAAAAGTCGGCATTACAAAAACAGCCATTTACCGCCATTTTAAGGACAAGGATGACGTCCATATCGCCATGTACGAGCGCTTTTGCGACGAGCTTGCCTCATGCCTGCGCGCGGTTCGGAATGAATGCAAGAACAACACGCTGCCAGTGGAATCTGTCACCAACCTCATCACCTTTTTCTGCGAACACATTTACTACGTCAACTACATGTTCGGAAGCCTTGCGACAGTGCAGGACTTTGAATGGAAACTGTCGCAGGATTTAGAAAAGCGCGGCATTACAAACACGTCCAAGGGCTTCCAGTTCGAAGACGACGGTACCAGCAGAATCGTTATCAAGGATTTTGATGAATATGTCCGCAGCCTGTATTGCGCCGTTACCGTATACATTTTCATAAAGGGGCGCGAAAAAATACAGGCCGCCGGCGGACAAGTTGACGAAGCCCCGTTATTTGCCCGCAAACTGGTGCATTTTCTTACGCACGGGCTTGCAGGCTCCGTAGGAAAAGAAAACCAGCTCTACCCCACCCCGCTGACAGCAGAACGGCAGGCCGAACTGGAAGCGATATGCACCATTCAGCCGGATGCGCTTCCAGAGGAAAACCGCTTTTTTACCGCATTTGCCGCCGTCATCAAAAAATACAAGATGAGCGGGGTGACAGTCGAACGAGTCGCTTCGGAGCTTGGCATGGCAAAAAGCAGCCTCTACGAATATTTTGACAATAAAAACGCCATGCTCAAAACGCTCGTCATGAAAGAGCTGCAGCTTTTGAACCTCATTTCACTCGAAAACATCGCCGAAGCACATAATCTGACTGAATATATCTTTATCGTAATGCACACTGAATGTGCGTTTTTCAGTCTGCGCCCTTCAATCATTCCGGTTCTAAGCTGGATTCTAATGAGTACGATGGACGAAACTTTCTTTGACGACGATGACGCCTCGGGAGACGCATGGCTATCCCGCTCGGGCAACGCCCTGCAGGAGCTGAATATCGGCCTCCAAATTCCGCCAAGAAAATTCATCGGCTGGATATCTTCGCTGCCAGCTACGCTCGCAATGCAGTGCAACGGCCATGCACTCGGCAAGGAAGAGATGCAGAAAGCGCTTAAACAGATGTTTTCCTTTCTGGAAAACGGTATCGAACAGTAACAACAGGAAATCATATGCAAAAACAGGGAGTAAACAGCATGAATACAATAAAAGCAAAACTGATAGCAGTGTTTGTCTGGCTTGGCGTTCTGACAAACACGAGCCTCTTCGGCCAGACTGCACAGACAGCAGGAGCCGCAGAAAAAGCTGACGGCAAAAAACTTACGCTCAGCGTACAGGACGCGGTTCAGCTTGCAGAACAGAACAGCCGCACGCTTAAAAGCGCGCAGATTGACCTTGAGATAAAGCAGCGCGCCGCAAAATACGGCTGGAACGTGCTTCTGCCGACCGTTCAGGCGACAGGAACGATGAGCCGCACGACAGAATATTCACCGAGCAGCAAAGCCTATGCCGGCATTTTTTCCGCACTCAGCGGCGGGCAGATTTCCATGCCGACCGACTATGCCGACGAGGAAGGACACTGGTCAACGATTGGCGGCATAAGCGCAAGCTGGAATTTTACGCCTGCCTATGTCGCAAAGATTAAGATTTCCAAAGAACAGTACGAAGCCGGCAAAGTCAGCTGGGAACAGACGCAGCGCGAAACGCTCACGAACATAAAAAAGCTGTACTACGGCCTTTTACTCCAGCAGGAAAGCATAAAAATCCAGAAACAGTCATTGAACAATGCCCGCGAGCGCGCCGAACAGGCAGCAGCAAACTTCCGCAACGGCACGGTGCCGGAGCTGTCGCTTCTGCAGGCACAGGTCACCTACGAAAACACCAAGCCCGAAGTCGAAAGCGCGGAACAGGCATTGCGCCAGCAGATTGACCTTTTTGCATTTATGCTGGGCCTTCCTGTCGGCACCGAAATCGAGCTTACCAGCACCATTGAGCCGGAATACGTCGACGTAACCGCAGACGAGCTGCTTGCAAAGTACGCAAACAACGACCTGCAGATACAGTCACTGCTCAAGACAAAGCACGCCGCAGAGCTTGGCATTCTTGCAAGCGATTTAGCAACCTGGTTTCCGACGATTGCCCTAAGCTATTCATATCAGCCGGTGTACATTGGCGAAGACGGCGCATGGCATTTTTATAAAGGCATCGGGAAAAGCGATCAGTGGTACGATTCCGGCTCCTTCAGCGCAAGCCTTGTGTGGAACATCACGAATATGCTTCCCTGGTCTGCCAACCGACAGCAGGTAAAGGACTACAAGCAGCAGCTCGCGCAGCTTGATTTGAATCTGGAAACACTGCGCGAAAACCAGAAAGTCAACGTGCGCAAGGCTGTAGACACGCTTAATCAGGCGCGCGCTCAGATCGACGTAATGGGCCGCAGCGTAACGCTTGCACAGCGTGCGTACGATATGACAGCCCGCTCATACCGCAACGGCAGCACGGAATTGCTGGATTTGCGGGATGCAGAAAAGCAGCTGAATCAGGCAAAGCTGGGACAGTTGAATCAACGCTTCCAGTACATTAGCGCGCTTATGGATTTGGAAAACACGCTCAACACCAGCCTGACAGCAAAGTAACGTAAGGAAGCCCAGTATCATGCGCAGATGGTGCCGTTGGCAAAACTGCGTTTCGTTGCTTTCCCGCAACGCCGCTATAACGAAGTACATAAGGAGGTGTGATAAAAATTACGTCCGTGTAATTTTTATCACTGCAGATTTTGCTGTTGGCAAATCTGCGATTCGATGCCTCCTGCATCGCCGCTAACGCGGAGTTTTATAAGGAGAACTATATGAAAAAGACGTACAAATCTGTGGCAGCCGCATTTGCCACAACCGCAGCAGTTATGTTCCTGGCAGCAGGATGTAGCAAACCGGGTGCAGCACAAAAAACAGCAGACGAGACAGAAATCATCTATGCTGTCAGCGCCTACAAAACTGCCGCTGGCAATCTCGATGAATACCTTGAGTTTGGCGGCGACGTTGACTCCGTAAATGCAGTTGACGTCATGCCGGATATGGCGGGAAAAATCTCCCGTATTTTGGTAAGCGTGGGCGACATGGTAAAAAAAGACCAGGTCATCGCCTATGTTGACGCAAGTCGCCCGGGCATGACCTACAGCGAAAGCCCTGTCCGCGCTCCAATTGCCGGCCGCATCACTTCAATTCCGCCGTCAGTAGGCGCAACGGTTTCTCAGGCCGTAAAGATTGCCCGCATTGCACGGACAGAAGACCTTGAAATTAAGGTGAATGTAGCTGAGCGCTTTGTAAGCCGCATCCGCGAACGCCAGACTGCCGTCGTAACATTTGATGCCTATCCGGGAGTAGAATTTACCGCAAAAGTCTTTGAGGTAAGCCCGGTTCTCGATACAAGCACACGCACCATGGCAGTAAAATTGCGCATCAACACGCCGGATAAGCGCATTAAAGTCGGCATGTACGCACGCGTCCGCCTGGTTACCGACAGCGTAAACAACGTCATCGTCGTGCCTTCTTCAGCCATTATCACACGCGACGGAAAACCATATGTATTTCTCATTCGCGACAAGAAGGCAGACGGCAAAAATGCAAAAGTCCAGCTTCAGCCAGTTACAGTCGGCATTTCTGTCGACAACCTTACTGAAGTACAGCGAGGACTGGAAGCCGGCGACGAAATCATTATCAAAGGCCAGTCCCTGCTGAACGACGGCGCTGCCGTAAATGTAGTTTCTTTAACTGAAGCCAACTAGGATTCCACACATTTTGCCGTTGGCAAAACTGCGATTCCTTGCCTCCATGCAAGGCCGCTAACGCGGTGTTTTTAGGGAGAACATATGACACTTTCAGAAAGGTGTGTTAATAAACCAACCACAGTACTGCTGATATTTCTGGTACTGATTGGGCTGGGCGTCTACTGCACCAAGAGTATGCCGGTAGACATGTATCCGGAAATGGATTTGCCGTACATGATCGTATACACGACTTACAGCAACGCCGGTCCGGAAGAAGTTGAACAAAGTCTTACACGCACGCTGGAAAGCTCGCTTTCGGGTCTTTCCGGCTTAAAAAAACTGCAGTCGCGGTCGAGCACGGGTCTGTCGCTTGTCATCATGCAGTTTGATTACGGCACCAACCTCGACAGCGCCGCAAACGAAATCCGCGACAAGATAGACCTGGTGCGCTCCTACCTGCCGACAGATGCAAATAGCCCGATTACCATAAAGATGGATCCGGCTATGATGCCGATCATGATGCTCGCCCTTCAGGGAAACCGCACGCCGGAAGAGCTGCGCACCTATGCAGAAGACATCGTACAGCCGCGTCTGGAACAGATTGATGGAGTTGCTTCGGCTACAGTAAGCGGCGGCCGCGAAAAGAGCATCAACGTAGATATTCCACGCGACCGTCTGGAAGCATACGGGCTTTCCATCAGCACCGTGGCCCAGATGATTGGCGCCCAGAACGTACAGTCCTCCGGCGGTACCATTACCAGCGGAGATATCAACTACTCCATCAAGACAAACGGTAAGTACCAGACGCTTGAAGACCTTAAAAACACAGTCATCAGCTACAAGGTTGCCGCAAGCGACGGCTTTAATGCGCCGGAAGTAAAAACAATCCGCCTGCGGGACGTTGCCGACGTATACGAAGGCTACAAAGACGAAAGCACACTCGCCTACCTCGACGGCGAGCCGTGTGTCATGCTTATGATTCAGAAGCAAAGCGGCAAAAACTCGGTAAGCGCAGCTAAAAAAGTGCGCGCCGCCTTCAAAGACTTAAAAGCGGAGCTTCCGAATGATGTAAGCCTTACCGAAACCTACAACACGACAGACATTATCGAGCAGACAATCCTCGAAGTCGTAAACTCCGTCGTGCAGGGCGCTTTGCTCGCCATCTGTGTACTCATCATCTTCCTCCGCTCGCTC
>JAILRG010000125.1 GCA_024698325.1 Treponema sp. | reverse complement strand
GGGCTTTTATCCACGGGGATTTTGCAGAAGAACGCGAAAAAACAGCTGCGCGTACGGCGAATCTCTGTACTCAATGCGGCTTGTGTAATGCGGTCTGTCCTTCCCGGCTGCCGCTTTGTCAGATAATGCCTTTGCTGGAGGAATACAACCATGAAGAAAAATGAACTGCGCTTTCAGACGGTTTCGCTCCGGCCGTATAAGATGCTGTCTACCTCAATGCACGTCCGGCTGTATTTTATGCTGGCAATGCTCCTTGTGCAGACGGGAATGCTCTTTGTTACAAAAAGCTGGGACTCACTGTGGATTATCCTCAGTGCGGTATGCGCCTCTGAGATTGCTGAGACGACGGAGCTTTTTCAGCGCCCGCGGCATATTTTTAACTGGACAAACTCCCTTGTGTCGGGCATCATCATCGGCTTTTTTATTCCCAGCACATACCCGCCGATGGCAGTGTTTTTCATTACGCTGATAATCTCTCTGGTGTGCCGCTGGCTCCTCGGTAATAATCCGAACAGCTGGGTAAATCCCGTCGCGTTTACGGTCGCCGTCTGCTGGCTTATCGGCATGAACCTGTTCCCTCTTTTTACGGTTACGCCCGTAATTCTGCAGGCAAAAAATCCAAGCGCGCTGCTTTTGCAGAACGGAACGTTTCCCATTCTGCCTGTTGACAGCGCAATTACCTCGTTTGTTAACCAGAAGCTGTTCGGTTTCCTGAATGTGTCGATTCCCGACGGATTTGTAACGCTGCTCTGGGACACGCAGGCCGTCATCCCGGCATTCCGCTTTAATGCTTTAACGCTGCTCTCGTCAATCCTTTTGATAGCGTTCGACGTGGTTAACCCGGTCATTCCGGCAGTTTTCCTTTCCGTGTATCTGCTTCTGGTGCGTATTCTGACGCCGATTTTCTACGGCGGCCTTTTCGGGCAGGGCGACATACTGCTGGCTCTTTTGACAAGCGGCACGCTGTTCTCGGCTTTTTTCCTGCTTCCGTGGACGGGAACGACGCCGCAGCTTAAGGCCGGTAAAATCTGCTACGGAATTGCAGGCGGCGTTGTCGCTTTCCTGATTGTCGGCTGCGGCGTGTCTGCTGCCGGCTCTGTGTTTACCGTTCTGGTGCTGAATGTCATCTCCTCGATGATTCAGGCAGTGGAAACGCTGTATACAGACCAGTACGTAAGCTCTGTGCTGATTCCTCACAGCAGAAATCTGGAGCAGGAGGGAATCCATGCTTGAAAAACAGGAAATGATGCGGATGTTCCGCAAGTACGCCATCTTCGCAGGCCTTGTTGTCGGCATGGTTAGCATTCTGCTGACAGTAACGATACTTTCCCGTTCTTCCTGGCAGCAGGGAATTGCGCTTTCCCTGCAGGATACGCTTAACGCCCGGTACTCGGACGTATATGCGGTTGAAGACGGACTTGTTATTCCAAGCCCGTTTTCGACAAGCGCCGCCGTGTACAATCTGACGGCAAAAAAAGCCGGAAGTTCGGCTCTGCTGCATCAGTACGGCATCATTGTCCGCATTCCGACGATTGCAGGCCCGGCTCCAGCCGTATTCCTGTATTCTGATGATGCTGGTGTCGTTTTTGTAGGCTACGCGCTGCACTACGGAAAAGCCAAGAGCGTGTTCGAAAACGCTGTCGGCCTTAAGATAATTCAGTACTGGCAGAAACAGGTATATACAATCCTCAAAAGCGCAGGCGTGGAGGTAAAGCATGAGTGACATCGAGTTCCGCAACAAAATCGTATATTTTTTCCTTGCCGCCTCGCTTTCCATTCTGATTCCGGCTCCGGGCAGGTTTGCATACGGCCTCGTCCTGCTTCTGGTGTTTAACTTTCAGATTATCTGCGGGCTGCTCTTTTCCCGGCTTATTAATTTTCTCAACCTGAATGCATTGAAAAATGCGCTGATGGCAATGGAAATCGTTGCCGTTACCATTTTCTGCAAGCAGATTCTCGTCCTTATCTGCCCGATTATGGCGCTTACGCTCGGCTTTGTGATGTATCTTCCGGTGCTGTCCGCGGCAATCATCGACTTTTTGTATAAGGAAACAGAACGTTCCATGAAAAAGGACATCTGTCAGAAAATGATTCTGAGCGGCAGTTTTTCCCTGCTGGCGCTTCTGTTCTTCCTGATTAGGGATGTGTTCGGCTACGGCACCATTACCATGATAGCGTACAAACGGATTGCCGTCGTTACGCTTCCGGTTAATACCAGCACAATCTCTGCATCTTCTTTCCTTGCGACAATTCCCGGCGCGCTGCTGTTTTTGTCCCTGGCCTTTGCGCTGTATGTGATGGTCAGAAACAAGTATACCGTGCTTAAAAGAGGCGAAGAATCATGATAAGTTCCATCTTGTACTACATTCTCTACAGCTCCGTGTTCCTCGTATATGGCATGGGCCTGAACCGGCTCATAACGCTGCATGAATCATTCGGCTCCCTGATGCTGACCTGCGCAAAAACGCTTATTTCTGCAACCTGCACCGTGTCCCTTGCATATCTGATTATCAGGTACATTCTGGTTCCCGTGCAGCTTGCGGAACTCTATCCGTTTATTGTTGTCAGCATTTATGTCTGTATTTCGATTGTGATTGAAGTGTTTGCAAGCATCGGCATAAACGACTCTATCTCAGAGCTGACGATTCCGCTTGTCAGCATCATTCTTGCGGTCAACGAGGCGCATGGGCTTACGCACATACTTGTCGTCGTGTCTGCCTGTATTGTTTCGTTCTATGTTCTTGAGCTGATGATTTATTCCGTCAGGCTCCGGGTAGAAAGCTATGCCTCCCGCTCCGGCATCGGCATTTACACGGTGCTGCTGGTAAGCCTTGCGGTTATCGTCATTGCATTGTGCTCCTGGAATATTTCCTGGCTGACGCTGTTGCAGGAATAGGAGGGCTTTTTATGGTTATTGCAATACTGCTTTTGCTTCTGTTTCTGCTTGCCATCAGCGCAATCATTTTCTTTCTCTTCTGCTTTTTCATCCCCAAGCTCATTGAAAAGTATACGGGAACGCTTGGCGTAATGAGTACGGAAAAAAACATCGTCATTGAAGAAGACGGCTTTTCTGACGTCATTTTTGACCCGTATATGCAGGCTGTCATTATCCGTCCATCTGACGAGCAGGCGGTGAACCGGCTTACGTTTCAGGGCGTCAAAAGCTGCGCGGTTTTCCATGCCACCTACGGCTCTCAGGCTCTTAACAGCCAGACCTGTATCGGCTACGGTGACTGCATAAAGGCGTGTCCGCAGAAGGCTATTTTTATGGAAAACGGTCAGGCGGTCGTCAGCAATTTGTGCAGCGGCTGCGGTAAGTGCGTGGATGCGTGTCCTATTTCCATCATTTCACTGGCTCCGGCGATTAGTGTCGAAAAACCGCCGAAAAAGCACTTTAAATTTTGGTATACATGTTATAGAATACTCGCCAGGAGGATACAGCGGTACTAGGGTGGAAAACCGCTTGCATATATGAACAGCTTTACCATCTGTATTGCTCTATCCGTTGATTCGGCTTACTGCCTTCAAAATCACGAAGACTTATACCAATCTACGCTCAAAAAGCTCGTTTCGTTCCTCTACGCGAATCCCCAGTGCAGGATTGCCATGCATTTTTCCGGGGTTTTGTTGGACTGGCTGTATAAGCAGCACCCCGAGTACATTCAGATTTTACGCGAACTGACAGTAAGAAAGCAGATTGAACTGTTAGGCGGCGGTTACTACGATCCTGTGTTTCCGCTGCTTTTTTCTCAGGACAGAAGCGGTCAGATTGAGCTTTTGACCTCCTGCCTTACGCACGCGGTCGGAAAACGCCCCCGCGGCATGACGCTGTACGGTTCTGTCTGGGATCCGAGCCTGATTCCCGGTTTACAGACCTGCGGCATGGAATACGTGCTTTTAAATGCCTCTCTGATAGCTCCTGGTAAGCGGCTTTTCTGTCCGCTTCTGGTAAGCGAGCAGGGAAAGCGGCTTAAAGTGCTTCCCGTTTTTTCTGAGCTTCTTCCCGAAGCGGAAATGACTCAGCCGGAAAATGCCGCCGCATACCTTAGCTGGCTGCATGACACGTCTTGTGCGGCCACTGGCAGCAGACACGATGACGAAAACAAGCTTGTGACATTGCAGTTTGGCCTTAGCCGGTTTATGCAGCTTGTCGAAAACGGCTGGATTACCGCCCTGTATAATGCATGTTCCCTTCAGGCATTCGACGGCTATGAAGTCCGCCTGCCGCTGGAATACCTGCATAAATGTGAAGACATTGAGCCTGCCTATATTTCTGCGGGTCTTGAGTCTGATATCGCAAAGTGGGGCATGGTTCCGTACGAAGCCACAGAGAACAAGAGCGGCTTTCCCGTTACCATTCAGGATTTTCTGTCTATTTATCCCCGGAACAAGGCATTGTATAACCGGGTCCTGTATATTGCGACGTTGATTGCGCAGACTCACGGCGATAAAGTGCGTCGGCAGGCTGCCCGCGAAAAACTGTGGGAGGCTCAAAACGGCGCTTCCCTAATCTGTAATCCCGACGGAGTTTTTGCTTCAAACCTTTTGAGGCAGAATGCATACCGCAGCCTGACGGAAGCCGAAAAGCTGCTTCGCGAATGCGCAGGATTAAAGACGACGGATTTTAAGGAATCAGTCCTCAGTTATGATTACGACGGAGACGGTTACAACGAGTACTTGTGCCGCATGCAGCAGTTTACCGCCTGTATTTCGCGCCGGTCAGGCAGCGTCACCGAGTTTGACGTCATGCATAATACCGGTAACTACGCTGACAACTTAAAGCGTATTGCGCAGTTTGATTCTGTAAGTGACGGCTACGAGCGCGGGCTTTTCGTTGACCATCTGTTTACACAGGAAGAATACGAGGAATACAAAAAGAAGCAGCCGTCCGGAAACGGCGTTTTCTCTGCTGTGCTGTACAAGGAAGCAGGATTTGAAAG
The DNA here is from genome assembly GCA_024698325.1 of Treponema sp. Taxonomy (GTDB): domain Bacteria; phylum Spirochaetota; class Spirochaetia; order Treponematales; family Treponemataceae; genus Treponema_D. Next base: position 6,802 of record JAILRG010000125.1, on the reverse strand, counting down.
CTCCCGGCATGAAGTAAAGCTTCGCGCAAGCGCAGAGTTCAGCAGTCTTAGGCTTCCGGTTTCGCTTAGGAAAAATTACACTGCAAACTCAAACGGATTTACGCTGCAGTACATCCTGAAAAATGAAGGCCCGCTTCCGTTAAAGGGTGTCTTTGTCGTCGAGTCAAACTTCGCGCAGACAGATTTTTCAGATGCTGAATTAAACAGTTACCGGGTTGCAGTCATCTCGCAGGGACAGAGCTGTGATCTGGGAGTAGAAAATGTTCCCGGCTCGCTTGCTTCCTGTTCCTATATGCAGATAACCGATACGGCGCACGATATTTCATTTGTGTATGAGCCAAACGAAAATGCAGATGCCGTGTGTATGCCGCTTGTTTTCCATCGCCCAAAGCAGGGAAGTGCAGCGCCTCAGATTGCAGGAACAACCTTTGTCGCTTCGTTCTGCTGGAATGTCGAGTTACAGGCCGGTATGGAAATGGAAAAAACGGTGAGTTTTACCGTCCTTGTGCCCAAAAAGCGCCGGGGAAGCAAAAAAAAGCAGTAAGGGCTTCCGTCTCGATTCCTGCCAAATTTTCTCTGCTCGTTGCCTAAGATGTTCATTTTCTCTATAATAGTTTCGCTATGACGAAACGACTTATTACTTCAGCATTACCTTATGTAAATAATATCCCGCATCTGGGAAATCTTATACAGATGCTTTCAGCAGACGTGTTCGCGCGTTTCTGCCGTTCCCGCGGCTACGAGACGCTGTATGTCTGTGGCACTGATGAGTACGGCACTGCAACCGAAACAAAGGCTCTCCAGGACAAAAAGACCCCGCGCGAGCTTTGCGACTACTACTATGCAATCCACAAGGACATTTACCAGTGGTTCGATATTGCATTTGACAAATTCGGCCGCACATCAAACGAAGAATGTACTGAAATTACGCAGAGCATCTTTAACGACCTTGACAAAAACGGCTTTATCAAAGAGCACACTTCAAAGCAGCTTTTCTGCCCAAAGTGCAACATGTTCCTTGCAGACCGCTATGTAGACGGCACCTGCCCCAAATGCGGCGCTACCGATGCCCGCGGTGACCAGTGCGACAGCTGCGGCACCCTGCTTGACCCGACTCAGCTTTTGCAGCCCAGATGCCACACCTGCGGCTCAACGCCCGAAGTGCGCGAGACCAAACACCTCTACATCGACCTTCCGTCAATCGCTCCAAAGCTTGAGGAATGGATGGAAAAGACCAGTAAGGAAGGCAAGTGGAGCGCAAATGCGATTCAGATGACCAAGGCATGGATTCGTGACGGCCTTAACGAGCGCGCCATTACCCGCGACCTTAAGTGGGGCATTCCGGTTCCCAAAGCCGGCTACGAAAACAAAGTCTTCTATGTGTGGTTCAATGCACCGATTGGCTACATGTCAATCACCAAGCAGCTTGCAGACGAAATGCAGAAAGAAGGAAAGCCGACATTTGACTGGAAAAAGTGGTGGCTCCCCGCAGAGAGCGCAGAAAAGACAGACGACGAAATCAAGCTCTTCCAGTTCATCGGAAAGGACAACATTCCCTTCCATACGGTTGTCTTCCCCTGTTCTGAAATTGGAACCGGCCGCGACTATACCAAGCTCTATCATATGAGCTCAACCGAGTTTTTGAACTATGAGGACGGAAAGTTCTCTAAGAGTAAGGGAATCGGCGTCTTTGGAAGCGACGCAAAAGAAAGCGGCATTCCGGCAGACGCATGGAGATTCTACATCTACTACAACCGCCCGGAAAATCAGGATTATCAGTTCACCTGGAAGGACTTTCAGGAAAAATACAACAAGGAACTTATCGGAAACCTTGGAAATCTGGTAAACCGCACGCTCCTTTTCATTAACAAAAACTACGGCGGAAAGATTCCGGCCGGAAAGAAAGATGAAGCGCTCTGGGCACAGGTGCTGGAGCACGAAAAAAAGGCTACCGAGCATTTGGAGTGGGCGGAGCTTAAAGATGCATTCCATGAAATGTTTGCCATCAGCGACATCTGTAACAAGGCGTTCCAGGCAGCCGAGCCGTGGAAGGCAATCAAGACAAACAAGGAAGTAAGCGACAACGTGCTTTATAACCTTGCCTATGTCATCAAAGACCTGATGATTATGATGCAGCCGTATCTGCCGCAGTATACGCAGGTTGTTGCAGGCTACCTTGGCCACACGATTTACGACGCGCACTACGGAGTAGAAGCAAAAGAGGACAGCCTGACTTGGAGCGATCTGGGCAAGATGGAAGGTCTTGACACGATTAAAGAGACAGCCGTCTACTTTACACCGCTTGATAACAAGACCGTGGATGCATTCCGCGCTAAATTCAGCGGCAAGCAGGGGGCGGAAGGCTCAGCCCAAGGCGAAAAGTCAAAGAGCCAGCAGAAAAAAGAAAAACAGGCTCAGAAAAAAGCAGAGCCTGAAAGACCTGCGCTCACACCTGAGGAGCAGATTGCTTTCTTTAACGCAAACATTGAGCTTAAAGTCGCAAAAATCGTCGACATTAAGCCCAACCCCGATGGCGATAAGCTGTATATCGAGACCATGGACGACGGAAGCGGAACGCCGCGTACTATTCAGTCGGGCCTTCGCAAATACCTGACCGAAGCTGACCTTTTGGGTAAGCATGTCGTCATTGCCGCAAACCTTGCTCCGAGAAAAATGCGCGGTGTGGAAAGCTACGGCATGCTTCTTGCAGGTGACTACAAGGATGCTGACGGTAAGGAATGTGTGGAAGTTCTGGATGCCGGCTGGGCAGCTCCGGGAACTAAAGTCGTGCTTGAGGGCGCGGATGTGAACGCTTCTAAGAAAGCAGAAATCTCAGGAGATGAGTTTTTCTCTGTTGCTATCGAGGCAAAAGACGGCGTAGTGCAGATTGCAGGTAAAAAACTGCTCGCAGACGGCCGCGAAATCAAGACCGTTCACGCAGTAAACAGCGAAATCGGCTAAAAGAGGCTTGATTTTTACTGACAAATCCCGCTCCTGTGAGGTTCTCATGGGGGTGGGATTTGTTTTTACGAAGGAGCTGTTAAATCCGTTTTTCTTTTACATTATTTCTTCAAACAAATCTTAAAATTTGCCGAGCAAAGTAATTTTCATTATCTTTATTGTATGACTTATGGATATATTCGCGTGAGTACGGACAAGCAGACTGTCGAAAACCAGCGTTATGAGATAACGGAAGTCTGTAAAAAAGAAGGTATTTCGATTGACGACTGGATTGAGGAAACTATTAGCGGAACCGTTGAACCCCAGAACCGGGAGCTTGGGAACCTTCTCAAAATTGTTCAAAAAGATGACCTTATAATCTGTTCCGAACTCTCACGACTCGGCAGAAGTCTTTTTATGATTATGTCGATTTTGAATCAGCTGATGGAAAAAGGTGCAAAAGTATGGACGATAAAGGACAATTACAAGCTCGGCGACGACATTCAGAGCAAGGTGCTTGCATTTGCGTTTGGGCTGAGCGCAGAAATAGAACGAAAATTAATCAGTCAGCGGACTAAAGAAGCTCTTGAACGAAAAAAGCGTGAAGGTGTATCTCTTGGTCGTCCACGCGGTGCTTGTGGAAAGCATTGTAAGCTTGATGGTGCAGAATTTGCGGTGAGCTTTATGATTTTTGCGGGTACAAGCGTAAACAGAATGGCAAAACTTTACGGCACGCACAGAAACACTGTGAAGAGATTTATTGAAAAACACAAACTTGATTCTTCGGAAAACATGGAAATGGTGCGGAACCTGGGGTGAGGAAAAAATTAGTCTGGTTCCCAGCCACTTTGGAATCCGTTGAAAATTGCATTGCCATACATAAGGGCGAGCTTAGAAAAAGTATAAGATTTAAATTCTTTCTGAACCAATGGGTAATTTTTTAGGCGTAACTTTTCATTTCTAAACCTTATGTTGGCCAGGAATAATTGGGAAGTAAGTTTGTCAGATTTTTTTGAGTTGCATGATGGACAGGCTAGTACGAAATTCCATAATTTGTCGTCTTTTACGAAACTCCACGGAATGAAATGATCAACAGCATTTCCGACCACAGTTCTGGAAAGTTTTTTTCCGCAGTAAAAGCAAGTTGTCTGACCGAACTCAAAAAGAGTTTTTCTGTATGAATCTAGATTTTTTCTTTCTGTCGATCTATCAAGTTTACTTGCAAGCTGATAAGAATCTTCTTCTTTGTTGATGCTCTCCAGATATTTTATCCATTCAAAATAATTGATTTTCTCAAAATCGCTACGATATTTAGCGAGCGTATGGAAAAAGTCCTTGTTAAGATAAATTCCTTCCCACTTTTGAGTTTTTGAAAAATGATAGAATTGCCATTGAGTATCCGCGCAAAATGCACCCAAGACATACTTTGTAACCACAGTTTTTTTTATGTTATTTGAAAGCTCAAGCTGCTGCTCGCTTTTTAGACCATCAAATGCAAATTCTGTTTCAGTCGTTGAATATCCGTATTTTACGCAAAAGTCAAACAATATTTTTTCTATGACTGAAATTTTCCCATTTGTGTTTTCCGGCATTTGTTTAAGTCCGAATCTAAGAATCAAATTCCAGTAAATTTCGGAAAATCTGAGCGAAATAGCATCAAAACTCAAAAAACATTCAGGCATACTGTCTAAATCGATATTAAAAAGATTATCCAGAATAGATTTGAAAAATACATATTTGTAAGAAGTCGCATGTTTAGAATTGCCAAGAAGTGCGTGATTTACAAGCGTTATAACATCTTGGTCTGAAAGACTTTTGAATGGAATAAGATTTTCTTTTGTATCCCATCCAGAACTTTGATTTATGGTAATAATCTGCTCATTTAATCGAACGTTTTTTGTGCTGTCTTCTTGTTGCATAATCTTTTGAGCCTACAAAATCTGATACATAAAAATACAGCCGTCATCGTATTTAGGCTTTACATGGAATTGAACGAACTGCTCTTGTTCTGCCGGCAAACGAGAAAAGCCCATTTTTGAGTAGTGTTCAATAAGCCTGTCGTTTGGAAGCGCGTAAATGTAAAGAGCATGGATTCCGATGTATTTGGCCAAACAACGAGAAATGGGAAGCACAAAGTATTCAAAAGTATACGTTCCCAATTTGTTTACATCGGGATGGTTTTTCCTGTAATTTTGATTGACGGCAAAATTTGAAAGCTCTATTGCGGGGATTGAATCAAATTTATCGTCTTGAACCTGCATTGTTATCAAACCCGTGCGAATAGAAAAATAACTTGCAAGTTCTTTTGTAGTCTTGTCTTTTACTAAATATGTGCGGCTAAAATTGTTTTCTTCGTCATCGGATGAAACATATTTTAAATAATTCTCAAGTCCTTTTGCGTTTTTTCCTACCTCAAAATGTTCAACGAGTTCTGCGTTTTCTTTTGAGTCCAAAAGATGTTCTACTGTGAAAGAGTTTGTATCGTAAACAGAAAACTCTACAATCATTTTTGCAGAACCTCCATAATCTTCTTTCGATCTTCTGCCTGTGCTTTCTGCATTGATTCTTCAAACTCCAAATTCTCTTTATGCATCTGTGTGAAATCAGGTTTTGGAGTATTTAGTATATATGAAAGAGGATTTGTTTCTTTTTTTTGTTCAGATAAATATTCTTTCGTTATTGTTCTCATAGTTCTGCCTCCTTCAAAATCACTTTATCATAGCACATTTTGCGAATTTTGAGAATAAAGCGGGAAATACAGCACAAAAAACGTTCGTTTTTCCGCACACATTTATTACTGCTCGCACTGTGATGTTCCTGTCATCACCTCTCTAAATGACGCAGAAGAAAACCGTTCCCTACCAAAAATCAACGAGGTGACTGGAAAATCTACCTGCCCCTTGTGTGGCGGTGAAACTCAATATCTTTCTACTGACTTGCGGCCTGTATTCCCACAGGAGCGCCTTTTGCTTGAACTTTTGCTTGGACTTGAACCATTATCTCTTTCCAAAAAATCAGTATGGTGTGAAAACAGCCGCTATTATTTTGATGGAAAATCAAAATCCATTCCTTCAAAAGTTTTCCTTAATGCAGACACAGATATTCTCGCTCAAAAACTTGAGGAGCTAAAAATCAAGAACGAGCGGCCTGAAGTTACGGATGCCTTTGAAAATCAGATTGAGCGATTTGTAAAGGCCAACGGCTCTAGATTGAACGCTTTGATTAACGAAGCCCACGACTTCATCAAAAAAGAGGCAGCAAAGTTTCCAATCGAAAATATTATCCTTTCTTTCTCAGGGGGAAAGGACTCAAGCGTAACTGCGGACATAGTGACAAAGGCTCTTTCAAATTCCAGCCTGGTTCACATTTTCGGCAACACCACACTTGAATTTCCTACCACGCTTGAATATGCCGAACGATTCAGAAAAAATCATCCCTTTGCGATTTTTGAGACAGCCATAAACGATGAGCAGGACTTTATGAAGGTCTGTGACGATATTGGACCTCCCGCCCGCATGATGAGATGGTGCTGTTCCATGTTCAAGACAGGTCCGATTACTCGAACCTTGAACGCCCTTTACCGAAATCAAAAAGTTCTCACATTCTACGGAATCCGCCACGCCGAAAGCGTAAGCCGTTCAAAATACAATCGTGTTGAAGACAACAAAGAATCCGTAAAAATCCAGAAGCAGACCGTGGCAAGTCCGATTATCGACTGGAAGGACATAGATGTGTGGCTTTATCTTCTGGCAGAAAAAGTTGACTTCAACGACGCATACCGCCTGGGCTATGACCGGGTAGGCTGCTGGTGCTGTCCAAATAACAATCAGAGGGCTCAGTTTTTAAGCCGCATATACATGAG
>JAILRG010000118.1 GCA_024698325.1 Treponema sp. | reverse complement strand
TGTAGCTGATGGAAGGATTTCCGATGGTGCTGGCCTGGGCTGTCAGGGTACCAGTCCCGTTATAGGCGATGGACGTTGTTCCGCTGATGAAAACGCTGCTGACAACGCTTTCTGCAGCGCCAACACAAATCTCAACAGAATCGGCATAGGTATACCCATTCGTACGGTCAGTTACAGTCACTTTTACCTTAACGGACTGCTCCGTCGCAGTAGCATTTTTTCCCTGCAGCACTACAGATTCCTGAGCATTACTTGTGGTAAATTCTGCATAATCGCTTCCGCTTTTTATTGCCCACACATAAGACAGATCGGGACTTCCGATTGTTTCTACATTTGCACTAAGCGTTACGCTGCCATCGGCCTCAATCGACGTCGTATCTGCACTGATTGTAACATCGGTCAGACCTTTGTCGTCAGAATCAACAACACAGCCTGCATAAATCAAAACAGAAAGACTGCACAGCAAAGTCACAAGACCAGCAGAAATCTTTTTCATAACATCTCCTTTTATAATCTGCGTTCAGCGGCGATGCAGGAGGCATCGAATCGCAGATTTGCCAACGGCAAAATCTGCAGTGATAAAAATTACACGGACGTAATTTTTATCACACCTCCTTGTAAAACTCCGCGTTAGCGGCGATGCAGGAAGCATCGAATCGCAGCTGTACGGCCGCAAATTCAGCGTGCACCAGGATATAAAAAAAGTGTAATGTAGATTTCTTTAGATAAAGTAAAATGAAACTGAAGATTTACCGTATACAGCAATTCTAACAAAAGATTATAAATGCATAAAAAAACCGCACAACAGAACAGGCTGTAGTGCGGCTGTTATCGTGCGGTAAGGTTCCCTACTCTACGTCCTCTGCAGAGAGCGATGGCAGCGGCACCTCTTCCGGCACATTGTTATTTTTCATCCAGGTTCTGATGCCAGACACAACATCAGAATCAATGTAATGTTCCATCCGGCAAGCGTTCTCTTCTGACTGATCGACCGGCAAACCTGTTATCGCCATTAAGAATGACGTCAAAAGCTTATGCCTGCTGTACACATCCTTCGCCTTTGAAAGGCCGGAAGGTGTAAGCTTTATCATATTTCCAAGTGAAAACTCAATATAACCGCCTTCCTGCAGCAGACCCATTGCACGACTGACACTCGGTCTCGAAACATTCAATTTTCTAGCAACATCGACCGAACGGACAAAGCCATTTTCTTCCTGTAAGCGCAAAATCGCTTCGAGGTAGTCTTCTCCCGATTCATACATTTTCCAAATTACCTCTTTAAGACTCTTTTCTTAAAAGATAACAAGGCATTTGCTATTTGTCAAACAAAAGTTTGCTATGACTGACAAAAGTTTTCCCTCGTACAGCTGCTGCTTACCGCTGCCAGCCTGCTAAAGTTCAGCTTATGCGCTGATGAATTGAACCCCGAACTGTTTTACCCAGCTCGCCGGCAACATCGAAACAGCGGTCACTGAACTTTTCTATCTGACGAACCATATCAATATACAGAAGCTCTGTGCGTACATCGCCACCTTTTTCCATGCGGTCACGGGCAATCTTACGCAGAGAGCGGCGTTCATCATCAATCTGCTGCTCAATTTCACTTGCAAATTCAAACTGCTCCTGCGTAAGAGACTGCATTTTGGCAACATTCTTATGGATAAAGTACAGAAGCTGCCGGGCAAGCTCAAAGTACGGGAGCAGGCGGTCGACATCTTCTTTGGGGAATTCCATTTTCTTTTCGACCGCTTTTTTAATCTGATTTGCAATATTAAGACAGCCGTCGGCCATACTTTCCATCTCGCCTGCAAGCTGCATCATCGTCGAAACATTGTCTTTTGACTCATCACTCAAATGCAGATGAGAACAGCGCACCAGATAATGTACAATTTCGTCCTGCATCTGGTCCGTGTAGTTTTCCAGCTGTTCGATACGAGAGAAATGATTTTCGATAAAGTCCTTGTCGGGGTGCTGCAAGCCGTCCTGCAGGCTGTCAAACATTTCAACAACGACGTCGGCAAATACTGTCATTTCTTTCTGCACGCGGAATACACAGCCTTCGGGTGATTCCATCGCCATGCGTTCGTTGAATTCCAGATGATACTCGGTTGGCAGTGCGTTTTCGTCATCCTTTACGAGCCTGTTCATAAGCCAGACAATCTGTTTTACAAACGGCAGGAAGATGATTGCACCGAACACCTTAAAAATGGTGTGCAGCATCGTAATGTCGTAGATGATTTGATTTTTAGAAAACGTTGGTGTAATAAAATCAACAAACGCAAGGAAGGGCTTGAAAATAATCAGAGCGATAACAGCTGTAGACAGGTTGAACAGAACATGCACCAGGGCGACGCGTTTTGCATCGGGCTTAGCGCCGAATGATGCCATAATTGCATCGATGGTTGAACCGATGGTTGAACCAATAATCATCGCGGCACTGAATTCCCAGTTAACCAGCTTGTTATATGCCATGGTGATGATGATAGCGCTCATTGCGCTGGAAGAATGCAAAAGTCCGGTAATTATTGTGCCGACGACAACACCAATCATAATGCTGGCAGCGCCATACCCCTGTACGATTGCAAGCAAATGCACCAGCGGACTGTCTGCATCCAGCTGGAATGCGCTCGAAAGCCAGCCCAGACCGATAAACAGCAGGGCAAATCCCATCAATGCCTGGCCAAAGCCTTCCTTGTGAATACGCTTGTTAACTGTAAGCAGATAGCCGATGCCGAAAATCGGAACCGCAAGCGTCTCCATTTTGAAGTTAAAGCCGAACAGGGCCACAATCCAGCCAGTGACTGTTGTACCGATATTTGCACCGAAGATTACGCCGATTGACTGCTGCAAGGTCATCAAGCCGGCATTTACGAAAGTAACGACCATAACCGTCGTCGCACCCGATGACTGAATAATCATCGTCAGAATCATACCGGTAAGAAGACCGACAAAGCGGTTTCCGGTAACAAATGCCAGCGCCTTCTGAAGTTTCTGACCAGCGCCTTTCTGTATTCCGTCGCTCATCAGCTTCATGCCATATAACAGCACACATAAGCTGCCTGCGAAATTTATAAGTTTCAACACCATAATCGAGGCGAGTATATCTAAAAACAGCCGTTTATGCTACACTCAGTCTATGTTTTGCAAGAACTTACAGGTACTAGTTTTGACAGCCGGTTTTGCTGCAGGCATGACAGTCATGGCACCGGCAGAAGATTTTTCGGCAGCGTTAAAAAAAGCGCAGGTATTCCAGCTGGACATTACTAAAGACGCTGTTATCTGCGGCGCAGAACTAGCCGGAGAAATCGGCCACACACTGTACGACCATTTTGTTACTGACGATGAATGGGATGGCTCAGCATATGACAAAAACGAAGTTAACCCGTTTGACCGCGCCTTAATGCACAGCTACTCCGGCACGCTGGACACAGCGGGCGACATCATGGTTGCAACAACGATTGCGCTTCCCTTTCTGACAAGCGCAGCCTTTCTTTACACCGATTCCAGCTATACTGCTACCGACCTGTTTACGGATGCAGTCATGTTTGCAGAAACGCTGGCTATTTCTCATACGGTTGCACACATTACAAAAGGGCTTGTTCTGCGCACGCGCCCGTACATGTATTATGATGTTGATAAAGCAATAGAAGATGACTGGAACCGCTCGTTCTACAGCGGGCACACCACCATGGCCTTTGCCGCGGCAACCTTTACCAGCTACACGTTCTGGAACTACTTTCCGGAAAGCGGCTGGAAAATACCTGTAACCGCGGGAAGCTATGCGCTTGCGGCCGCTACCGGAGTTTTCCGCATACAGGCGGGCTGCCATTTTGCGACCGACGTACTCATCGGCGCCATAACCGGCACTGCAATCGGCTTTTTAATCCCCTGGTGCCACAAAGTCAGTACGGAACGCATGCAGCTGTCAATGCTGCCGACCGGCGCTTCCGTGCGCTTTACGCTCTAGCAGCAGGTAGCGGAGCAACCACTCCTGAAGCAACCGCTCCAGGATAATCGGTGCAGCCACTCCCGGGTAAACGCTAACGAAACCGCGCTACCGGATAAGCGTGTAGGCGTTTAAAAACGCCTGCAGCCGCGAAGTATACAGCTCTTCGTCCTTATAAAAACTGATTGCGTGCAGCCCGCCATCCACCAGCACCAGCTCCTTAGGCGCACGGCAGACTTCAAAATTACTAAGCGTCATAAAAGCCGGCACAAAGGTATCTGCCGTCCCGTGAATAAACAGCACGGGCGTTTCATTTGTCAGAAGCGCCTTGTAAGTATCGTATTCATACAACGAAAAATCTGCCAGCTGGCGGGTAAAAATATCGCCGGTTTTTACTACCAGATTGGGAAACGGTATATGCTGGGATTTCATGACCGCCAGCATAATCTCTGTCGGAGACGTAAAGCCGCAGTCTGCAATAATGCCGCGCACATTAAACGGATAGTCAAAGCCGCTTGCCATCAGCACGGTTGCACAGCCCATGGAAATGCCATGCACCCAGATATCGTTTTCCATGCCATAGCGCTCGTTCAATTCCTGCACCCAGTCATACGCATCAAAGCGCTCTTTGACGCCAAACGTAAGGTATTCGCCCTCGCTCTCTCCATGCGTCCGCTGATACGGCAGGCAGATTGAGTACCCCTGCTCGTAATACCAGCGCGCGATTGAAGCAAAATCACGCATCGGTGTGCTATGAAATCCATGCATCATCAGGACAATGCCCTTGTGCTTTTCATGTGCAAGATAGTATGCCACCAGCTTCAGACCGTCGCGGGATGTAATTTCAAAACGCTCACGGTCGCTAGCTTCCCACCAGGCTGTATCTGCAACACAGCGCTCTTCATAGGCTTTGTTTACCCAATGCTGCTGATTGTTTTTTTCTGTATACGGACCGGTTTTTCGTGTAAAATTCGGCTTGAACAGTACAAAATATACGGCAATAAAATACAGCAGGAGCACAACAAAAATCCCCGCAAGAGCAAGACACAGTTTCATAATCCAGGAAGATTTCATAGTAAAAGTGTAACATAAAGGTATTGTGTTATCTAGCGGAAACATTAAAATTCCGTTTATACTAGACTTATGAAAGTATTGCTAAAAACAAAAGCCGCATTCGTCATCATCTTCACAGCTGCAATCTTAAGTGGTGTGGCAATTTTCATAAGCAATCACGTTATTGTGAATATTCTGAATAGTTTTTACGCAGAAAAAGCCACCGAACTTGCCCGAACCGTTCGCTTAATCATCGATGCAAGCAGTGTAAAAAAAATCAAATCAGACGTTCTGGCAATCTACAGGGCATCAGAAAAAAAAGTCACCAGCGATGACTGGGGAAGCCCGGAATTTAAAGCATACACAGAGCAGTTTTCTTCCGTGACGAGAAGCAATGTTTTTCGCGCGCTCAGAACTACGCTGCATTATTTTCAGACTTCAAACAATGTATCTTCTGTTTACCTGATTCATCTGGATGCAACGGCAAAAACTGTCGTCTATCTGGTCGACGCTTCTGACGACCCGTGCCCGCCAGGCTGTATTGACCGGCTGGACATTAATAAGCAAAGCCTGCAGCTGCTGGAAAATCCCGACATCGGTTTTCAGACGTATCAGACAAATACCCCGGAATATGGCTGGCTTATAACTGCCGGCGTTCCGGTTTACAGCAACGGCAGCATCATCTGTTATGCCATGGTCGATATCTCAATGAAAGAGATTCGTGCAAAGCAGCGGTACTTCAGCCTTCTTCTGTCAGCAATTCTTTTACTGCTGACCGTTGTCATCGCCATAACTGCAATCAACATCGTAAACAAGACAATCGCATCGCCCATCAACAAGCTGTCGGCAGCGGCGGCTCAATTCTGCGCTGAACCGACGGTTATCGAACATCACGGCTTTTTGGATTTGAACATTCACACGGGAGATGAAATTGAAGACCTTGTTGATTCCATGAAGCAGATGGAGCAGGACGTAAACCTGCACATCAAGGCAATTCTGCAGACAACACAGGAGCTTAGATCCACAAAGCTTCGCGCCGACAGAATGAGCGAGCTGGCACAGAAAGACACGCTTACCGGCGTACACAACAAGACGGCGTACGACGGCGAAATGCGCAGGCTCCGAAAAACGCTGATGCTCGGAAACAGCCCGTTCGGCATCGTCATGATTGACATGAACAATCTGAAGCACATAAACGACACATACGGGCACGAAAAAGGCGACGAAGCCCTTAAGACTCTTTGCCACCACATCTGCACCGTCTACAAACATTCGCCGGTCTTCCGCATCGGCGGGGACGAATTTGTCGTACTGCTCGAGCACAACGACTACAGAAGCGCCGCCATCCTTGAAACATCGCTCAAAAAGCAGCTGAACGCACTTGCAGAAGATGAATCGCTTGAACCGTGGGAAAAAGTTACTGCGTCAATAGGCATCGCCCTGTACAATGAAACCACCGACAAATCGCCGGAAGATGTATTCCGTCGCGCTGACAGCCTTATGTACGAACAGAAAAAAAAGTCAAAAGCAAAAAGCTGATTACAGGGGCGCAGTCCTACCAGCGGCCACTGGCTCCGCCACCACCAAAATGTCCGCCGCCACCGCTAAAGTGACTTCCACCGCTGAATCCAGAACCGCCGCCTAAGCCGCCGAATCTGTCATGACGGTCGTCGTGACTCCAGTACATGCCGCCCCTCGGATACCTCGGCCTGAAAGCTGCGCCTGTTAGCAGCGACAGCAGCCAGTATAAGCCGAACGGCCCGACGCCAGACCGGGTTGTAAGCAGAAACAGCACGAAAAACAGGCAGAAAATCACCGAACCAATATCCGTCCACATGCTGTAACCGTCAGAAGATTCTGCCGCAGTAAGGCCTGTATCAATTACGGCACTGCCAGTAGCGATATCAGTTATCTCCAGCACGCCGTTAACAATGCCCTGCGTATAATCTCCCGCCTTAAAAAACGGCGTAATCCGGTTCCGGATAATCATTCCGCATTTTGCATCTGTCAGCACGCCTTCAAGGCCATACCCGGTTTCAATGCGAATGCTGCGGTCATCTACAGCGACAACCAGCAGCACGCCGTTATCCTTGCCGCGCTGACCAAGCTGCCAGTGTTCTGCCACCCGAATACTGTAGCTTTCAATATCTTCTCCTGCCAGCGAAGGCACTGTCAGAACTGCAACCTGCACGCCGGTTTGCTCGCTTACCGCATGCAGGTAAGAAGAAAGCTCCTGCTCTTTTGCGTCCTGAATGATTCGCGCGCCATCTACAACGGGCGCTGTAAGCGCAGGAACCGCTTCCTGCCGCGCCGAAAGAGTCAAAGGACACAGGGCCAGCAGCATAAGGAATGCTATACATGTACAGACAGTTTTCTTTGTCATCAAATGCTCCTAATTATGCCCAACCAGCATTTTCCAGCAGGATTAAGCCGTTTGGAAGCTCGTCACCCTCGCTTTTTTGCGCCGGATAATACTGAGACAACAGCTGCCCGCATTTTTCAATTCCATTGAGTATGGCTGATTCATAGCTTTTGCAACTCATGTCGGCAGCGATGTCATCGGAAATGAGCGCCCACAAGTCAGCAGAAATCCTCGCACTTATGCCGCTGTCAGCAAGAATCCGAACCTGTTTTTCCAGCAGCGACAGGTAAATCAGTATGCCGGAATGATGGGCCGTATTATGCACGCCGCTTTCCGAAAAAAGCCGGAATGCGCGTGCGCTGACAGCATCTTCCTGCACAAAGCGTGGAACGACAATCCGGTCGATAAACGGAACGTTGGCAACCTGAAAAAAGGCAGCGATAAGTCCGAAAACTGTAACTCCATACAAAGCCACAAGATACCAGTCGGGAACAGTCCACATTTTTGACTCAAACCAGCTGCGGGCAATTCCGGCACAGGGAAGCAGCGCCGCAAACACGACCAGCGCGCTCAGCACAGAAGCCAGCAGCTCCCAGAAACTGTAGCGGGAGCTTTCTTTTGCCACCGCCACCACAATTTCTCCGTCAGTAGACTTTTCGGCAGCTGCAACTGCTTCTGAAATGCGCACCAGCGCCTCGTCAGAAAGCCGCAGCTTTTTCTGCAGCGGGCTCAAAACTGCACCACCGGCGCTGACTGAGCCTGCGCAGAAGCTTCAAAATAGGCTTTTGCCCGGAATCCGCTCATATTGGCAATAATTGCACGGGGAAACTGGCGGATATAGGTATTGTAATTCTGGGCAAGGTCATTAAAACGTTTGCGCTCCACTGCGATACGGTTTTCCGTGCCTTCAAGCTGATCCTGCAGCGCCAGAAAATTCTGATTTGCTTTCAGTTCCGGATAGTTTTCTGTAACCGCAAGGAGCCGCTGCAGACTTGCACCTAAAGAATCCTGCACCTGCTGATAGCGTTTGAACGCCGCTTCGTCCTCCAGTACCGACCTGTCGACAGTAACAACCCCGCCAGCAGCAGCACGCGCTTCGCTTACCTGCGTAAAAACGCCAGATTCGTGCGCGGCGTAGCCTTTTACGGTACTTACAAGATTCGGAATCAAATCCATGCGGCGCTGGTACTGATTCTGCACCTGCGCCCACTGAGCGTTTACACCCTCGTCCAGTGCGACCATTCGGTTATAGCTGCCCTTAAAGCTGCTGTAGATACCAATGACAACGACAACCGCCACAGCGGCGATAATCAAACCTTTTTTCATCTTACGCACTCCTTATAAAAACCGCGGCACGCTCAAGCGCATGGATACGCCCAATACGTTTATAATGCTTACTTTGCCGCCGGGTACTCTTTTCCTGCAACAACAATCGTTTTGCCGGCGCCAGCATTTTCAAGAACGGAATCTTTTGCTTCGTTCCAGGGCTGCATTGTGTACTCGTAGGAAATGCTCCAGGGCTTTTCGGCAACCAGATACTCTTCCAGAGGCCGCTTGACCTTGCTGTTGCTCAGTTTCGCCGAAGCTTTTGTCAGATCTTCGTTGTTTCCCGCATAATACAGCTTAAGCGTAGCCTTGCTGTCAGCAGATTTGTCGTAAAAATCAACGATGGCTCCAAGCCGGGAACCAAAATAGTTGTTTTCGACAATGAATTGCGCACCCGTTCCCGGTCCCAGACAATACCCCGAATTACCAGAAACGCCAATGTTGTCATACACGTTATTGTAAATGTGCATAAAGGTGCCTCTGGTGCGAGGCGTGCGCTGCGTCGTTCCGTGGAAGTAATTGTGATGCAGCGTAATGCTGCGTTCAGCGGGGTCCAGAGCCTTTTCACCGCTGCCAACGAGCATTACTTTGTCATGATTGTGGAAATCGCAGTAAGAAACCGTCACATACTGACCGGCCGGTATGTCCAGCAGACCATCGTGATTGTAGTTGCGGGTCATGTCATTGCACACGCCGTCAGAGAACGTACAGTGGTCAATCCACACGCCTTTTGAATCCCGGATGACAACATTGTCTATGCTTGCCTTGGAACTTTCATGTCCGGAAGCTGACGTATCATACTCCGTCGAGCCATGCGCATCCCAGAACTCAATATTCCGGATGATGACGTTCTGTACGTTGCGGATTGTAAGCCCACCGTACATAATCCGCGCTTTATTCACGCCGATTATCGTTTTGTTAGACATAACCGGGTATACGATGTCTTCATGCAGGCGCTGATGAGATGCTTTGTCAAAAGCGTCAAAATATGAATGGTCCTTATCGGTCACCTTGCCGCCGCTTAAATCCACATCGCCGGAGACAACAATAAAAGCTGCAGAACTAGATCCAATCGCTTTTATAAAAGCCTGACTCTTTTTATTCATGTCAGGATATGCCGCATCATCAATATACGTGATTTTCTTTGGTGACGCATACTTCAGGGCTGCTTTATCAGCCCAGCCATATGTAGTAACAGGCAGCCCTGGTTCTGCCGACAGCGGTACGCTTTCAGCATACACTGCAGAACACAGAGCAGCCAGACCGGCCAGTAAAAGCCTTTTTGTAAAAATCATAGAATCTCCTGTTATTCAAGCTCATACGCTTTTCCGTATTCTACAATTTCTACATCAGTATAGCCATGCTCGGCAAGATAGTTTTTAAAGAAAGCCTGGGAATCCTTTTCGCCGTGAACCATAAAAATTCGTTTTAAGCGGCTTGTGTCGATTTTATCCAGCCATGCGGTCGCTTCGGTATAATCAGCATGCGCGCTAAAGGCGTTTATAGTTTCAACCTCCGCATTTACGTCGTAGACTTCGCCCATAATGTTCACCTGCTTTGCATGGTCGCGGATTTTGCGTCCCAGCGTATTTTCTGCCATGTAGCCGACAATCAGAATGGTATTCCGCGGATCCGAAATATTATTTGCCAGATGATGCAGGACACGACCGGCTTCGCACAT
Source organism: Treponema sp. (assembly GCA_024698325.1). Lineage (GTDB taxonomy): Bacteria > Spirochaetota > Spirochaetia > Treponematales > Treponemataceae > Treponema_D. The sequence continues at coordinate 23,835 of JAILRG010000118.1, read as the reverse complement.
GCCGTCCGCGCTGATAATAATCATTGGCCCGCTCTTTTCGTTCAGGCCTTTTGATTCTTCCACGCTGGTAACAAACGACAGCTCGTTAAAGCCGAACGGATTCTTGTGATGCTGAGTGAAGAGGTCATGCACTTTCGTGTCATAACACTCCGGATGCACCTGAAAAATGCTCGTCGCATTCATCGCCATCGGAGAATCCACATAAATCGGAATAGACGGAATTTTCTTCTGGTCTACCAGCAGGTGCAGGTAATACACAAGTTCCTGCGTGCGCTCGATTGCAAATGACGGAATGATGATTTTGCCTTTTTTATCGATGGCGCGCCTGACGACCTTGCGTAATTCGTCCAGAGCAATCTCGGTTCCTTCGTGACGGCGGTTACCGTATGTGCTTTCAATTACGATGTAATCCGGCGGCGGCAGTTTTTCTGCAGGGTCACGGATAATCGGCTTACTCTTGCGGCCAAGGTCACCGGTAAACAGCACGCGGATTTCGTCCTTGCCTTCGCGCCTGTCATAGCCGCTGCGCCGTTCTTCGCCAGTATACGCCGCCTGTTCTTCCGGCGTCGCCTTACGACGGTCGCCCTTTACGCGCCGGTCTTCCATTCCATCGACGCCGTCCGCATGCAGCTCTGCGCGGCTCGACATCCAGCCAAACAAGCGGTTCCAGAGCGGATGCGCATTTCCCATGCCGGCAAAAGCGCCTTTCCGGGAATTGCGCTGCCCTTTTATAGACACATAGGCAAAAGCGCTTCCCAAAATATGCCCGGCATCAAAAAACTCCAGCTCGATATCAGGCGCAATGTACATTTTTCGATTATAGGAAAGCGTCACAATTTGATTAGCTGCTTTTACGCAGTCTTTTTCAGTAAACAACGGCTGCCAGGTGAATTTTTCGCCTTTTTTTTGCGCCTGCTTGCGCAAGTACTCTGCATCCCGCGACTGAATACGGGCGCTGTCCATCATAATTAAGTCTGCAAGATCTCGGGTTGCGGGCGTTGCATAAATATTTCCGTCAAACCCCTTTTTAGTCAGCACCGGTAAAAGACCGCAGTGGTCATAGTGCGCATGAGTCAGAATAACAGCCTCAAGCTTGTCGGGATCAAAATCAAAATTACGGTTTTTTTCGTCCGCTATCTTACGATGCCCCTGAAATGCTCCACAATCGACCATGAATGCGCGTCCGTCAATTTCGAACACATGTTTAGAGCCGGTCACCTCCTGTGCCGCACCCAATGAATACATTGTAACTGACATAGTGCCCTCCTGCAGGTACGGTTTTACCGACCCTGATGCTAAATCTCAATTTAGTGTAAACCTAAATTTCAGAATCACCAAACGAATTCGCTTATAAAAGAAAACCGTTTGCCAGAGGCGCCCGTTTAAGGTATACTTATTTGATTAAAAAGGATTGTGAGGTCATTTTGTATTCACGAGAAATATCGCCGCCGCCAGAGCATTTAGTGTCTAACGGGAAGCCCGTTTTCGGCACCTTTGCAGGCTTTCCCAAAAAGCTGGACATCCGCGGCGTAGAAGCACCTTTCGGCTTACCATTACCGCGCCTGCTGACCAATTTTCGCATAAAAAGTTCTCTGACGTTTCTGTTTAATATCAGCTCCTATATTGGTACTGTTGATTTTTTTGATCAGAAAATCTTTGGATATGCAGAAGTAACCATCTGGGATAAAGAAACCAACCGCAAACTGTCCTATCGTATTCTTATGGGACCGCGGCGCAGGTTTATTCCTCACATCATAGAGACCGGCTACTGTGTCAGCTTCAGCAAAAAGCGCTATATCCGCATCAGCTGGGATCACAGCCGCGACCGCCTGTCGCTGATTTTTAACCTTGCCGGCGACAGCGCCCGACCTTCAGTAACAGGCGCTTTTATGGCTCATTATTCAACTGCCGGCCAGGGAGAAATCACCACCTGCATTCCGTCCCCGACAAAGCGCCGCTGCTCTGCCTCGTACATCGCCGCCAGCCAGATTCACGGCTCGCTTTCACTCGGAAGCACCAGACTTTCCAAAGCCGTCACCATGGCCGACACCGACGGACATGCCGTATTCAGCATAAACCGCAACTACTACAATTTTGTTTCGGAAGCCGTATTTGTTACTGCCGCCGGCATCATAAACGGCAAGTCAGTCACCTTTACGATTCACACCATGCTTGACGAAGATGATGACATGACAGGAGACACGCAGAACCTGCTGTTTGTCGACAAAGAATGTACGCCGCTGCCACCAGTCCTCATTACCTATCCATTCGGGCTTACCAACAAATGGATTATTCAGGACACAGAAAACATGGTAGATTTGACGTTCACTCCTGTTTCCGACAATTTCCGGGACATGTCATTTTTCGTCATACATACAAAGTTTCATACAATTTTTGGTCGTTTTGAAGGTACCCTCAAAACAAAAGACGGCACATCAATTCCCGTCCACAATTTTGAGGGCATAGCAAAACATCAATTACTGCGCCTCTAGCGTATTTTGGAGACAGATATGAGTGATGAGTTCAACCCGCCTAAAAAACCTGCAGCTCTTTATGAACCGGGAACACTAGATCAGACACGAAAAAACATCGGTGCCATAGATCCCGACGAAGCCCGCCGGATGACAAAAATCCTCGGCGGCCAGATTTTTACTGAAAAATCACAGCCCATAAATCCGGCAGCGCTGCCGCAACAGAAAAACCGCGGCGGCTATATTCACCGGCCTGCTAAAGGCAGCACCGGCGGCACGGCCGGGCTAAAGTCAAAACCTGCCGGCACGCATGCGGCCCCTGTCGCTGCAGCTCCTGCTACAAACAACACGCTGCCCGACATCAAAAGCAGCGAGCTTATACAGATTGAAAAGCTCCTCATGTCTCAGGATTACCGCATCAAGCCGAACTACGGAGTATTCAACTTTATCCGCTACTTCAGAAAGAACGGTACGGAATTAGTACGCAAGGACTTTATCGACCAGACCTTGCAGGATTACCTCAGCTACCTGCAGGGATTTATGACCAGCATAAAATCCCTGATACAGATTTCTCCTGACAGCTACAAAGCACAGATACAGGTCGAAGATGCAGAGCGCTTCCAGTTCCTGCGCACTGTCGGCAGCTGGACGATGAAAGACATCCGCTCCGCTTCAGACGAACTTCTTGCCAGCAGCGACAGCATAACGGTAACCGACATGATTCCGCTCATCCGCCTTATTTACCGGATGGTGCTGAAAGTCTACTACCTCGGAGAAAACCGCATCCCCGGCATTCTCAAAGACATTTACAACGACCTCGCCCGGTACAGCGACAGCGACAAGAAAAAGCTTACCGCAATATCAAAGGACGCCCTTACCCAGTGGATGCATGTGTACACAAACCTGATAAAAGGCCTGTATCCGCTCCTGATGCGCATGTGCAGCAACACCTACGAGTCGTTCCCGCTCTTCTTTACCGCAAAAGCGACAAACATTCTTACGTTCCTGGGTATGACAAAGTTTGAGCTTTTAATGCCGAAAAAGAAGATTCGCCCCATTGAATTTGATGACGAAACTGAAGACGACGACCAGCCGTCAGGCCCCACTCCCGAAGAAATACAGGCAGCGGCAGAACAGGCAAGCCGTATGAGCGTTGTCCGCAGCGGCTTAAAGCTGCTCGACCAGCTTTTCCCAGATGCAGGATTTACCAAACTCGACTCCATGCCCGATATGTACCCGTACTTCCAGCCACTGTACCAGTTCCGGGACGGCTTCAATCTGCTTAATCCCCATAATCCCCTGCAGATTACCATTGTGCTTTTACGCATCAGCGAAGACATTTTCCAGGCATGTCGTAACGTACAGTTTACCGAAGATGTCTCTCCCAACGGCAAATCCGACGACACCTTGGGAAAAACGCTCAGCGACTGGTCTCTGTACCGGGAAGTGCTGTTTGAAAAGAACTACTGCGAAAAGCTGGTCAACTTCTGCAACGAGCAGTACAGCCAGAGTGATTTTAAGAACAGCCTCTTCGGCAAAAAACTGCTGACAAGCCTTTTGTGGCAGACAAAATACAACTTCCTGCCGCACTTTAAGTTCACACAGCTGCTGCTCGAAAAGCCCGGAAACGAAAGCCAGTACCGTCCAATGTGCCTGCGAGCCGCTTTCCTTCGGGAATTCTTCGGAGAACTTGCGCACAATATCGACGGCGCTGCAGAAACAAAAGGCGATGTCATGGGCTTGCAGAACCCCTGGGAACGCTACGAATTTGACATTCCGAATGTCGTTTCTAAACGCATGGACGTCCTGCTTGGAGCCAAACGGAACGACACGGCTGCCACTAACGCAAATCTCGTAAAATACGCCCTGTGCATTGTCGCAGTATTAGACTGGTGGGTAAATGATACAGACAGTCCCGCCTACAGCGCCGATTCCAGCAGGATTTACCGCATTTCGGACTCTGACGGCGGCGTGCAGTTCAGCGTTCCGTTGCGCAGTGACCAGAATAAGCTTTTCGCAGAACGCGTAAAAGCTGCTGCCCAATCGCAGAACAGGTCATAACAGAAACAGCATACGCATAAAAAAAGCTGCCCTTTCGAAGCGCATTTTGACGTACACTTCGGGGGCAGCTTTTTTAGTAAAGAAGCAGTTTATTTCTTTAAGTGGAGCAACTGACGAATCAGGCCGACAAGCGCTGCTATCATACCGATACAGGTGACATACGAACCGATAAACATCCACGCAAACGGAATCAGTTCAAAGTCAACAGAGATGGTAATAAGCTCTGCAATCCCAAAGCTTGCCGCAATCAGCCAGCAGACATAATCGAGCACGATATTCTTTGAAAGGAAAAACGCAATAATTGAACCAAGCAAAGCAAGGAAGACAATCCAGATAAACGTTGAGATATAAGCAATACCAGGTTCGTTAAAGAAGATGCCGCCTGTAAATACGTTAAAGACACCTTCATCCTCAATACGGACATACGGAATCATCAAACCAATAAAAGCAGCCAGCATGCCGAAGAAAAAGATCCAGCGATCTTTAGAACGGCTCGAAAGTGTAAATTTTTCCATAACAATCTCCATCAAATCAGACTATTTCTGAGTATGAGTGTAATTATAAGCTATTTGAACGTAAAGTCCATAAAAAAAACGGCAGTAAGTTTGCCTTTTACCGTACACTTTCCCCAGGCATAGCATTTGCGCTATACTGCCCCCATGAGCACAATCTACGAAAAAGCATTGGAAAAACATGGTGAATGGAAAGGCAAGATTGAGACCACGCTCAAAATGCCTTTGGAAAACCGCGACGACCTGTCAGTCGCCTACACGCCGGGAGTTGCAGAACCCTGCCGGCAGATTCACAAAAACCCCGACGACGTGTACACGTACACCTGGAAGGGCAACACGATTGCAGTCGTTTCTGACGGCACCGCAGTGCTGGGACTGGGAGACATCGGTCCTGCAGCCGGCTTACCGGTCATGGAAGGCAAGTGCGTGCTTTTCAAAAAGTTCGCCGGCGTTGACGCGGTTCCGCTCTGCATCGACACCAAAGACCCGGACGAAATCATCCGTTTTTGCAAGCAGATTGCGCCCACATTCGGCGGCATAAACCTGGAAGACATTTCCGCTCCCCGCTGCGTCCAGATTGAGCGCACGCTGATTAAAGAGCTTAACATTCCGGTCTTTCACGATGACCAGCACGGAACAGCCATCGTCGTTACCGCCGCCATGATGAACGCGCTTAAAGTCGTCGGCAAAAAAGTTGAGGACATCACCGTCGTCGTAAGCGGAACCGGAGCCGCCGGAAGCTCCATTATTCGTATGCTGCACAGCGCAGGCGTCAAAAACATCTATGGCTTTAACATCAACGGCATTGTGCTCAAAGATGATTACGACAAGTACGACTTTTTGACCAAAGAGCTAACCGAAATCACCAACAATGACAACGAGCGCCTGTCGCTTGCCGAAGCGATGGCAAAAGCAGACATGTTCGTCGGCGTTTCCGCCCCGAACCTCGTAAGCGAAGAAATGGTAAAAAGCATGAAGCGCGACCCGATTGTCTTTGCCATGGCAAACCCGGAGCCTGAAATCACCTACGAAAAGGCAAAAGCCGCCGGAGCCCGAGTCATCGGAACCGGCAGAAGCGACTATCCCAACCAGATTAACAACGTGCTTGCCTTCCCCGGCCTGTTCCGCGGTGCACTCGACAGCCGTGCAACCAAAATCACCGAGGAAATGAAAATCGCCGCCGCACGAGGACTCGCAAGCCTTATCAGCGACAGCGAACTTTCCGCTGACAATGTAATCCCCTCAGCATTCGACCCGCGCGTCGCTAAAGTAGTTGCCGAGGCGGTCGCAACGGAAGCCCGCAAAGCAGGACTCGCACAGGCATAATATGAACATACACATCCTTGAAATGCCGTTGGACTTTGGCGCAAGCCGCCACGGCTCAGACATGGGTCCGTCAGCAATACGTCTGGCGGGCATTAAAGAGCGCCTAGAATCGCTCGGACACAAAACCGTACGCTATTTTTCGCCGATTCAGATTAATCCGCAGGAATATGAAGAGCCGGGAAATCCCAAAGCAAAGTATCTGCAGCCAATTGTACGCGCAAATACGCAGCTTGCTTCAGAAGTTCAGCAGGCGGTAGAAGACGGCGGCTTTCCGCTCGTGCTCGGCGGTGATCACTCAATCGCCCTGGGCAGCCTGGCGGGGCTGGCAGCAGCATACCAGAAAAAAGGCCTTCGCATGGGCGTGCTCTATGTAGACGCTCACGGCGATTTTAACACTGCAGAAACAAGCCCGAGCGGCAACATTCACGGCGAATGTATGAGCGCAAGCTGCGGCTACGGCATTCCTGAGCTGACAAACCTGTACTTTGAAGGCCGCAAAGTTGACCCGCGCAACGTCTGTTACGTGGGCTTACGCAGCGTCGACATGGAAGAGCGCAAGCTGATGAAGGAAGCAGGCGTGACCGCCTACACGATGAGCGACATTGACCGCATGGGATTTTGTGACGTAGTCCGCAAGGTCATCGGCTTTTTTAAGCGCCGCGTGGATGTCGTTCACGTAAGCTTTGACATGGACTGTCTTGACCCGATGTACGCACCTGGCACCGGCTACCAGCTGCCGGCGGGCATGACAAACCGCGAAGCACTGCTCCTTATGGAAGAAATGTACGAGTCTAAGCTTGTGCGCTCTGCGGAAATTGTAGAAGTAAACCCGGTTCTGGATGTACGCAACCAGACTGCGGCTCTTGCGGTAGAACTTGCTGCCCGCCTGCTCGGCGAAAAGATATACTGACCCTATGAAGCGCCTGCATGCATTCCCCCTGCTGTTCATCTTTGCGATCCTGCAGGCTCGCGGTCTTGAAGTAAAAGCGAAAGACCCTTTTATCGGCCTCGAGTGGACATTCGAGACCACGGAGGGCTTTCAGAATATCGTCAACTTTGTTCTGTCAAAAGAAAGCGGCACTCAAACGCCAACAACAGAGGCGCTTTCTTTTGCAGGCATTCTTTTTCACTCAAACTTACAGACCTATACCAATACCCGCTCTTACATCAAGTGTGCATTTAACCTGGGATTTACCCAGAAACCGCATTTTTTCTGGTCCGAATCCGCCGATGTCTGGCTGAACGATGATTTCAGTGACAGCGTGCGCAGTATTGAATTTGACGCACAGTTTCTGCTGCCGCTGACATTTACCGACAGGATTGAACTCCGGCCCTTTGTTGGCTATTCCTTTATCGACTACACGTACGAATACGACGGATTTGACTCTACGCTGAACAGATTTAACACGTTTGTCGTCGGCGCGCAGTATAGCACCCGCCTTTATTTCCGCTGGCTGCAAATGCATTCATTCATTTCATACTCTCCGGTTTTGTATGCCAATTATGAAAATGAATTTTTGCGCTATCTGTACTACGGCGGCGAGATAATCACGACAACACATCCGGTTGGCTTTACGTTTTTTCTTTCGTTCCGCAAAGCCTTCCGCAAAAACCGCTACTATTTCGACATTGAAAAATACAACGAGAATACTGTTTTTGACATGTTTGACTTAGGCATGTCCTTTCACATAAGCCTGTAGCGTCATTTTACCCACGCTGGAAGCACACACAGGCCGCGGCCACGGAACGTACGCTCCTCAACGCCAGCATGCACTTCATGCAGTTCCCCCATGTATGTCCAGCGCACACGGGCATTTTTTCCGCTTCCGCTTTGCAAGCGTTCTCCACCTAGCCACACGACATGCCTTGCGTCCGGGCGACCGTCTTGAGCAAGCGGAAGCGGCTCGGCAAAAGCCTTATCGCGGGCGCGTTCATAGACAGCAATCTGCTTTTCTATAAAATCCGGCGCGACAGACGGCCGGGGAACGGCAAAATCAAACCATTTATACACCGGCCGATTCAAATCTTCGCCGTGCATCCAGCGGTCAAGTGAATAATCCAGCGCAGGTCCAAAGCGCTCACTCTTGTGTTCGCCGGCAAAATGCAGTCCGTTTTTTGCAAACAGCGGCACATCTTTAGCCTCTATCGGTTTTAGCTCCGGAAATTTTCCTTCCTTCCACTCTTTGTAAACACGGCTGTGGCGCGTAAGCACAAACTTGTGCCAGAACGAACTGTCCAAAAGCCCGTTCGCGTAAAACTGGCGCAGCGTTTCCATTGAATTCACCAAATCTTGCGGAGTTTCCTTCCAGTAGCCGTAAATCATGTACGCATGCACTAAAATGCCAGCTTCCTTGAATGCACAGCAGGCGCCTACCACCGAAGTAAGATCAATTCCCTTGTGAATTTCGTCCAGGCCGCTTCCAGTTGCAATCTCCAGCCCGCCGGAAACGCCCACCAGCCCGCCTGCAGCCAGATAATCCGCAATGTCCCGCGTAAACAGCTTTTCAAAGCGGATGTTTCCCCACCAGGAAAGCGGAGAGCCATGTGCTATGTTTTCGCGGGCAAACTGCACCATCAGCGCAGGCGGCATTGCCTCATCTACAAAGTGAATGCCATAGACACCAGCCTGTTCACATTGGGAAAGCAGGCTTTCGTACAGACGGCGCACATCGGTTGGACAATAGCCGCACACATAATCAAGCGTTACGTCGCAGAACGCGCACTGATGCCAGTAACAGCCGTGCGCCATGTACACTTTTATCCACGCGCCGTCGCTCCAGAGCCGGTGCATAGGGTTTGTGTCATCTACCAGGCGCGGATAGCGGGAAAAGTCTATGCCCGAAAAATCTGGAATCAGCGTGGATGTAACCATCCGCTCGTAGGATTGCGCCTCCTGCTCGTCGACACATTTTTCGTCATACAGAGCGCCGGCGCTGAACAGCCGCAGCTTGTAAAATCCCCTCGCAGCAGCCCCAGCCTGCACCTCCGAAAAAGATCCAGCAGCAACGGACTCTGCAAAAAACTCAAGCAGCTGCCTGTAGCCCGCATAGCCGCGGTCATAGCTAAGCGCATCACAGAAATTTGCTAGCAGCGGCGTGTTTTCCCTCGTACAGTCGCGTAGCTCCGTGTTAATAAAGCCGCCACCCAGGCTCACAAACACCCGGTCGCCGCACTGCTCCTTAAAAAAACGCCCGGTCGCAAGTGCCGCCGTAAACGTGCCTGCAAACGGAACGCTTACACAGACCAGCGTGCGTTCGCCACAAGCTCCGGCCGCATCCCCGGAAGCGCCAAGCAGGGCCTGTTCTTCTGTAAGCACACGGGTAAGCACCGGAAGATAAAAATGCCGCATAACCGGGCTGTCAGCGCCAGCTGCAATCTCCGCAAAGCCCGCTTCACTTACCGTAAGACTTTCAGCATAGCGGACCAGAGCAAAATTGCTGTCAAACGCGGCGGTAATAAAGTCCGCAAGGTCTGCAAGCGCATTGCTTGCAAGCGCGCGCGCATCGTCTGTCGTTACGTCATGCTGCAGTTCTGCCAGATAGCGCTCCATCCGGCTTCCGCGCGGCACATGGGCACCAAATACAAAGCGGTGTGCACTTTCCCGTTCTTCGCCGCGCAACAGTGCCGTAATCGTATCTATCCAGCCGCACCACAGCGCACGCTCGCTTACATACCGGCGAAGGTTGAATGCCGTAGCATCATCGCCGTTTTTTTCTGCCTTGTCGGCCAGCAAAAGCGCATTGTCTGCACATAAAGAGAATAAGCGTTCAAGGCCTGTACGGGAAAACAGCTCGTAAAAAAGTTCAATATTTAAATCACGCCAGTGCACAGTCTTAACCGCAGGCTGTGTGCGGAAAAAAGAAGCAAGATAGGCACCGCTCGGATATACTGTATTCAGCTGCATAACCGGCGGCTGCAGGATAAGAACATTCATGTACTGAGTGTAGCACGTTTTACTTCTGTTTATAAGAGCCTTTTGTTATACGTCCTTTACGTATTTTCCGTCCTTATAGCAGAAATTCATCTTTTTAAGATAGCCCGCATGCTCGGAACTGGTTGCGTCTGCAACAAACCGGCGCACGCCTGTACCGGCAAGGTACTCATACAGATACGCGCCTGCAGTACAATCGCGGTACTGGGGAATTGTGTAATCAATATGCACGGTGAGCGTGTCACCAATCTTCGTTCCTAACAGCACTCCGATATTCCGATACTCACAGATTGTCAGATACGCGCAATTATACTGATTAGCCGCTGGAACAGCCTCAAAAAACCGGGTGATATCAGCTGCGTGGTCAGCAAGAAACGAATTCAAAAAGCTTTCGCCCGGTTGCAGCTGAATGACTGTATAATTATTTTTAGCAGAAAGCAGCTTATACAATGCAATCGTATGCACGATAATAAGGCACGCCTGAATAATCACCGTTGGAATTGAGTGAATAATCAGCGCATAGGTCCCAAAAACGATACAGCCGACAACATTAGCCACCCGCAGTTTGACCACATTCGTCAGCAGCATTGAGAGAATGATGATGAGGGAGCCTAAATAGCCGACAGCCTCAATAAGAAAATGCGATGTCATTATAAGCTCCTGCTTTTAAAACGGTGCCTCATCAGGATTTCTGGCTGGCTTTATATCAAGGCCGGTAAGCTTGGCGATGGACGTGCAGTCTGCCGCATCAAGAGTAAAGTCAAACACGCGCGCATTTTCTGCAATTCGCTCGGGCGTAACGCTCTTAGGAAGCGGCAGGTAGCCCTGCTGCAAGCTCCAGCGGATACAAATCTGCGCAATAGACCGGTTATACTTTTCTGCCAGCGACTTCATAAACAGATTGGAGAAAATGCCACCGGTTCCCAGCGGACTATATGCTTCCACCACCATGCGAAGCCGCTTGCAGTACGAAACAAGCACGTCCTGCGTCTGCCCCGGGCAAAGCTTTATTTGGTTTACCATGGGCGGAATCTTTGCAGTCTGCATAAGCACATCAATATGCCGCTCATAAAAATTACTGATGCCGATAGACCGGATTCTGCCTGCTTCATACGCCTCTTCCATCGCCTTCCAGCTATGCTCGTTTGCTTTCTGCCAGCAGTCACGGTATTTAAGCGGATTCGGCCAGTGAATCAGATACAAATCTATGTAATCCAGGCCAAGCTTTTCCAGTGACAGGTTAATGGCGGCATGTGTGTTTTCGTAGCCGTGGTCGTTATTCCAGAGTTTTGTGGTTATAAACAAATCTTCCCGGCTAACACCGCTTTCATTCATAAAGTCAGCTATTGCTTTTCCAACACTTTCTTCATTCCCATACGCGGTAGCAGTATCAATGTGCCGATACCCGCTCCTCAGTGCAGAAATCACAGCGTTATAACATTCGTCACCTTCGGCAGACTGCCAGGTGCCAAAACCAATACAAGGAATCTTGTCGCCATTTACTAAATCAAGCGTATCTGTCAGTGAATTAAGCATACATTCATTATACCATATCTCTAGAAAATTCCCAGCATTTTCAGAATGGCAATTATGATAAAGATTGTTACGCCAGAGAGCAGCGTCGACCACACAAGTATCTGCGTCGCAAGCTCGCCGTCATTATGCATTTGATTTGCCATAATGGCACTTGCTACGGCGACAGGGCTGCCAAACAGAGGAATCAGTGCCGCATATTCTGCTGTTGCGAAGTGAGGAAAGAAAAAATGCGCTGCTGACAGCCCGAATGCAGGAGCAATAACCAGACGAAACAGTACTGCGACAGAAATCTTTGGCAAAAGATGCCGCACAGAAGAAAACTTGAACTGTCCGCCCAGAATAATCAGCGAAAGCGGCGTCGTGATTTTTGCCAGGCTTTCAATTGTCCGGTACACAAAGCAAATCTCTCCGTTTTTAAGCGTCCAGCCCCCCAGATAAGGACGGATGAACTGACAGACAAACGCCACGGCAATGCCATCAATCAGCGGATTTGTCAGAATCTTGAGTATCACTGATGAAAAAGACACCCGCTCGCCATTTTCGCGCAAAAAGACTGTCAGCACAATTACGGCAGAAATATTAAACAGCGGAATCGTACTTGCAAGAACAATTGCCGCCACTGCAAGCCCGCTTTCGCCACACAGGTTTGAAACAAGAGAAATACCGATGATTGCGTAATTTGAGCGGTAAAACGCCTGAGCCATTACGCCTTTCTGCCGGGGATCTTTTACAAAAAACACGGCATACAAAACCCCGGCAAGGATAAGAATCAGAATGGAACAAACCGTGAACACGGCAATGTCTCGATAGACAGGATTGAATGACTCAATGTTGTAAACGCTTATAAACAGCGTGCTGAAAAAGCAAAAGCGGAAGCAGAATCTGTTGGCAATTTTTATAAACTCATCAGTAAAAATCCCCTTGTACCGCATCATGTAGCCGATAAAAACAAGAACAACAAGGGGAAGAACCGCATTCATCGAAAAAAGCAGCGTCTCAATCATAAAAACACTGTACTGGAAAACATGCGCTTAGAAAAGCAAAGCTCCCGGCATATTCTGTCGGGAGCTTGTACTATTCAATCTTTTTAAGGATTTTTATCAATCCGGTCTTGTCGATAATATCAATCGGGCGACCTTCGACATACTTACGCGCCGTATCCGTATAGGTGCCGGCAGTAAAACATAAGCCACGGTCAGCCTTGGAATCAGATACCTTAGCATGAAAATCACGCACTGGAAGCTCGCCGACAGAACCGCTGGAACGGTAAAAGCGGAACACTTCCGTATCTTCCCACTTCGGAGTCTGAACGGCAACCATAATTTCCACAAACTCCGGATTTACGTTTATATCCTGAATCTTTGTGAATGCCTTTGCGTAATAACCGCTCACAATCTTGCGGCACAGGGCTACAAAGTCGCTGGAAGCTGCCATCATGTATACCTGCAGATTACGGTTTTGATTCAGCTCCAGGTACCGTCCCATAAGAGCCGGCACATCTTTATACGAAGGATTGATTACCTGCACTTCTTTAAGACTTGCAATACCGGTAGCAATGTCATTGAGAGCAAAAGCCGACACTGCCAGCTGATAATGCAGTTCCATCATTATTTCAACAGGTACATTCTGATGCTTCAGGCCAATCTGAAAATCCTGAATAGCCTTATCGTACTGACCGCTTTTTCCGTGAATGGTGCCAGCCGCAAGACAGGAACGCGCTCCATATTCGGGATCCGGCCGCAGATGCAAAAACACCTTCATCGCTTTATCGCCATACCCGCTTTCGAGCATCGCATCTGCCATAGAAAACAACACTTCCTTGTTGTCAGGATGCTCATCCAAAGCCCTGCGCAAGTACTGCATTGATTCCTTAAAATGCTTTGCCTTATACAGCGAAAGCCCCAGCACTCCGTTGATATTCGTCGCTTCCGGTTTTATTGCCAGCGCCTTACGTAAACAGGGAACAGCCTTTTCAAATTCATTGTTTGCATAGCACGCCTGCCCCAGATAAAAGTTGACGTCAAAATCATCCGGGCGCAAATTGTAAGCTGTTCCCAGCCCCTTAAAAGCCTCCTGCAGCTTATTCAATTTGATAGCACAAATTCCCTGCCGAATCGCAGCCTTGTATGCATCAATTTCTTTATGCGCTGGAGCAATTGCAAACATAGTTTCATAAAGAGGATATGCTTTTTCCCATGCATGTTCGCTGTAGTACAATTCTCCCAACGGAATTAGTCCATCAGGATTATGGGGGTCAGAAGACAATTTACGGGTAGCGTCGCGGATAATCTGGGCACGGCCTTTTTGTTTATTTCCGCCTTTTTTACCGCCACCTTTTCTGGTACTTATAGTAACTAAGATGGCAGCAAGAGAAAAAACTACTACTCCTGCTATCAAAAACGATAACATGCTCCGATACTCCTAATTTTTGTGTTCTTCTACTAATTGTCGGATTCTATCAAGCGCGACTTTAATTTTATCAATTGCCGTCGCATAACAGCACCGGATGTGGCCAGCTCCCGCCTCGCCAAATGCAGTTCCCGGAACAACGGCGACATTGTGTTTCTGGAACAGTTCGGTAGCAAATTCCTCAGCAGTCAGGCCCGTAGAAGAAATGTCGGGGAACATATAGAAAGCACCTGTAGGCTCCGGAACCGGCAGCCCCATATCACAGAACGCTTTATACATTAGATTGCGGCGCTGCTGATACGAAACACGCATCTTTTCCACCTCTCCCCAGCCGTTCTTCAGGCCTTCAATAGCGGCATACTGGCTAAAGATTGGCGCACAAATCGTATTGTACTGATGCAGCTTTACAATCTGCGCCATAAGGTCGTCGGGAGCTGCAATCCAACCGATACGCCATCCGGTCATCGCAAAGCTTTTTGAAAAGCCGTTTAAGATGATGGCATAGTCTTTCATACCGGGGAAGCTTCCGATAGACACATGCTTTGCGTCCTCATACACAAGTTCGCAGTAAATTTCGTCCGCAATTGCCCAAATCTGGTGCTTTACGCAGAGGGCCGCAATTTTTTCAAGCTCGGCGGGCGGCACCATCGTGCCGGTCGGATTCGACGGCGAGCAGAACATGATTGCCTTTGTTTTTGGCGTTATAAGCTTTTCAAACTGCTCTGCCGTAGGATAAAAGCCGTTTACGCTTGTGTCGAGCAATACGACCTTAGCCCCAGTCAGAATGGCAAGCGGCGTATAGTTTACATAGCACGGGGCGCAAACAATCAGCTCGTCTCCGGGATTTAAGACAGCGCGAAGCACTGCATCCACGCCTTCGCTTGCGCCAACGGTTACTAGGATTTCCTTATCGGGATTGTAGTACAAATTGTAGCGCTCCATGTACAGAGCAATCTGTTTTCTCAGCTCCAGCAATCCCCAGTTTGACGTATAGCTTGTGTGTCCCTGCTCCAGGTGATAGAACGCTTCTTCGCGCATAATCCACGGGGTCGGGAAATCAGGCTCGCCAACTGAAAGCGAAATAACATCATCATGGCCGATGAGCATCTCAAAAAATTTGCGTATGCCGCTCGGCGGGGTTTCCACCATCGCCTTGCTGAATTTGTCCTGTCTTGTATTCATTTTTTTACTCCGTGCGCAGATTACGCCTGTACGCCTTCGCGGCTGTCGCCGTCCTTCTGCACGTAGATAATGTCGTTTTCTTTGTATGTCTTCAGGAAGAAGTGCGTTTTTGTAGAGCGAACGCCTTCAAGTGTAGACAGTTTGCGGGCAACAAAGAGCGCCACGTCCTGCAGCGTTTCTCCCTCAATGACGACCTTTAAGTCATAGCCGCCGCTCATAAGATACAGCGACTTTACCTGCGGGAAGCGCCAGATACGGTCTGCAATACCGTCAAAACCATGCTCGCGCTGAGGAGTAACCTGTATTTCGATTTCGGCGCGCACTTTTTCCGTAGCTTCGCCAGATTTTTCCGGATTAATGATGGCAGCATACTTCATGATGATGCCGTCGTCTTCAAGCTTTTTGATAATTGCTTTTACTTCATCTTCTGACCGCTTGGTCATTGCAGAAATGTCTTCAACAGAAAGCCGCGCATTTTCGCGCAGCAGATCCAGTATTTCTTCGCTTCCATCCATTTTTATACCTCGCACTGTCCTGGGGACTGCAGCCGCCAAAAGCCGCCGACATCCACACAGCAGTTACTATAACAAAAAAAAGAACGGGTGTATATGCAGGAATTGAAAGGCATTACCAAAGTATCCCCACAGCACAGGCCCCAAGGTCAAAACTCGACTTGTCTTTAATCCCCCATTCCTTTACAATGCTTCTATATACAAGAACAAAGGAGCATTCCTATGGACAAATTACGCATTCTGCTGGCAAAAGGCAGAATCTACGAATCAGTATACGAACTTTTAAACGATGTAGGCATTTCAATCAAGCTGCCCGACCGCACGTATTTCCCCACGACAAATCAGGAAGATCTTGCTTTTCAGGTAGTAAAACCGCAGATTACAAGCGTACTGCTTGCCGCAGGTCGTGCAGATTTAGGCTTTTCCGGAAAGGACTGGGTCTACGAAAACGGCGTTCAGGACAAAGTTGTGGAAATCATGGATTTGGGCTTCGACCCGGTACGCATTATCGCAGCTATTCCTGACACTTTAAGCTACGACGCCGTGCTCAAAAGCCCGGTTACGATTGCGACTGAGTACCAGAACTTAAGCGCCCAGTGGGTTAAAGACAAGAAGCTTGAAGGCACGATTTTCCGCACTTGGGGTACAAGCGAAGGCTTTGTACGCGACAGCGAGGACAGCCTGGCTCAGATTCTGATTGACAACACATCAACCGGCTCTTCTTTGCGGGCAAACAACCTAAAAATCGTCGACACGCTGATGGAATCTTCCACCCGCATGTATGCAAGCAAGGCAGCAATGGAAGACCCTGCTAAAAAACAGAAGATTATGGAGCTTAAAATGCTCTTCGAGGCTGTCCTGAACGCTCGTGGCCGAGTCATGCTTGAGATGAACGTCGCAAAAGACAAGTTCGATGCGCTCGTAAAAGGCCTGCCTTCAATGCGCAGCCCGACCGTAAGCCCGTTGTTTGGCGACTCCGGCTATGCTGTAAAGATTGCCGTAAAGAAAAGCGAAGTGCCCGTGCTGCTTCCGAAATTGCAGGCTCTCGGCGCAACCGATATTCTTGAATACGCACTCCGCAAAGTTTTGTAAGAGGAAAAAGGCATGGCAAGAACCGCGACCATCGAGCGCACTACAAGCGAAACACAGATTACGCTTACGCTGAACTTAGACGGCTCTGGAATCTGCAATGTGCAGAATCCGATAGGCTTTTTTGACCACATGCTGCGTTCGTTCTGCAAGCACGGGCTTTTCGACTTATCCGGCACGATTGCAGGAGATCTTGAAGTAGACCAGCATCACACCATCGAAGACACCGGCATCGTGCTTGGCATGTGCTTTGCAAAGGCACTTGGCGACTGCGCCGGTATCTATCGGAGCGGAAGCAGCCTGTACCCCATGGACGAATCGCTGCTGCGTGCAGCAGTAGACTTTGGCGGGCGGCCTTACCTTGTCTGCAATGCTGAACTGACCGGCATACCGCTTGTGTCTGTAGGCGCAAACGGACAGGAATCCAGCTTCCAGACGGACTGTTTTGACGATTTCTGGAACGGCTTTGTACAGAACGCGCGCTGTAACCTGCATTTGGACACATTGCGCGGCCGAAGCGACCATCACAAAATGGAAGGGCTTTTCAAAGCTGCTGCCCGCGCAATACGAGCAGCAACAGAAATCGACCCGCGCCGAGGCGGAGCAATTCCAAGCACAAAGGGCATCATCGTCTAAATAAAACTTGCGGATAGCTTAAATATACCCCATAATGAAAACAGCCATAAAGTGTAACAGCTTTTACTGTTAGCAGGAGACTGTTTTCATGTGGAATTATGATTTTGTTATTCCAAACTCTTTTATTCTGATAACCTTTCTCTTTTTTTATTTTTCAAAACCACGGCTTTCCATAAAAATAAATAAGGCTTTTCTTCGCCTGCTGATAATCGAACTGATTGTTATCGCAACTGACGTCAGTTCTTCACTCAGTCTTGAATCTTATCAGCACTATCCGGATTTCTACCTTCGATTCATCAATGTCCTGTTCTTTTCAGCTTTTATCCTTCGTGCATTTTTCTTCTTTCGCTTTACGGTTGATGTCCTGCAAAAGCCGCTAAAAAAACATCTGGTTACACAGAGCCTTAAAGCACTTCTTTGTATTCTTTCGCTGATTATCATCTGTCTGAACCTTCACTGGAACCTGCTCTTTTCAATCACTGACAGCGGTTACAGTCGCGGACCTTTTTACAACCTTGTCTATCTAAACGCTTTTTTTTACTCAATTCTTTCTCTGCTGAATGTACTGTCTTCTAGAAAATACATTTCCAGTGAATATTTCTGGAGCAGCCTTTTTTTTAACATCGTCCTTATCGTCGGCTACATCGTCAGAATTATTTTTCCGCAATACCTGCTTATGGACAGTTTCTGTCTGCTTTCGATTATCATCTGCTACTTTGCATTCGAAAATCCGTTACGCTATCTGGAACCCAGGACTTTAAACTTTAACCTGAAAGCGCTTTACGAAATGCTCTACGAAAAAGAAGGAGAAAAAGCGCCGCTCATTATGGGGTTTGGCCTGCATAACTATACAGAGCTTCGCGAAATATTCAGCAGCGTACAAATGGACGAAGGAATCTCACTCATCGGACAATATTTGTCAAAAACATGGCCAAAGCTTACCCCGTTTTATATAGGCGGCGGGATGTTTGTCCTTATAGGCAACAATCCCTCTCAGTTTGAGGTAATCCGCACCAGTATACGAGAGCGATTTACAAAGCCGTGGAATGCAGATGATGACGTCGACATTATGCTGGAGGTTGGTTTTATCCAGGTGTCGCCGTCCCTTACTATCACAGATTCCGAGCTACTGGTAAAAGGACTGGTTACAGCCCTGAACAACGTAGAATTTGTCGAAGATGGAAATATCGTCATTACGGAAGAGTCCATCGCCATTATTGAGCAAAACACGGATGTCAAACGTGCTGTCGAACGTTCCATTGAAAAGGATGAAATCGAATTATACCTGCAGCCTCTCGTTGACGCACAAACCGGCAGCCTTGTAGGCGCCGAAGCTTTAGCCAGAATTCGCGATGCATCTGGAACTATAATTCCTCCGGGAATGTTCATTCCGATTGCAGAACGAAACGGCCGCATAAACCTGCTGGGCGAGCAGATGTTCGAAAAAACCTGCCGCTTCATCAAGGAACACCCCCTGGAATCACTCGGACTTAGCTGGATTAACGTAAACCTTTCACCCATTCAGATTCTGCGCCGCGATCTTAATGACAGGTTTACCGCAATTCTTCAAAAATATGATATTTCTGCCGACAGCATCCATCTGGAAATAACGGAAGCCGCCATGATTGACTACGTTCTGCTCCAGAAACAGATACATTTGATGAAGCAGACTGGCTTTGAGTTTGTTCTTGATGATTATGGAAGCGGCTATTCCAATGTAACCCGCCTGAAGCATTGCCCCTTTACGAACATCAAACTTGATATGGAACTTGTCTGGGACTACTTCAAAGTAAAGGATAAAATCCTTCCGACGATGGTGCAGACTTTTAAGCAGATGGGATTTACTGTCACGGCAGAAGGCATTGAAACAAAAGAAATGGCCGAAGAAATGGAAAAGATTGGCTGCGACTATCTTCAGGGATTTTATTTTGAACGACCTGTTCCTGCTGCCGAATTTGCACAGAAATTCAGCAGTCAGAAACAGTCTTTCTAGAAGCCAGCCTTAACAGCAATATACGCGCCTAAACCACTGTAATTAAAGCTTCGGGAGAAGTTTGCGCCACGCAGAGAAGCTCCTGCGTCAATCTCCAGAACGCGTGCATTCAGCATAAGGCTCAAGGTCTGCACGAATACGCGGTTCTGATAGCCGGTTGCCGCTGTCAGCCCAAGGATATTAAACAGGCTGAATGTCGCACTTAAAGCATACTCCGGGTAAAAGGTCATTTCGCTGGAGTAAGGATTGCGTACAGCGATGGCAAGCTCCGGCCGGAATGTCATCCATTTACCGAAAGGACGCCACGCGGCTTCTGCGCCTAAGCGGAACGGGCGGTGAACCTTAAACGAGGCAGAGCTGTATACAATGTCGTCAACGCCATGGTCCGTTTCGTGACTTTCGTCTTCGCTCATATAGTTTAAGAAGCCATTTTCCACATAATACGCATACATGTGCGCCGTCATTTTATGTTTCATCCGGCCGGGAATAATAGGAATCCGGGTAAACAGGCCGACATCAACCGTCTTGCGTACCTGCTTTTCTACTTCAAGCGTCAAATCAAAACCGCCGGTTTTGAAAAGCTCATTCAGCTTATCAGCAGTAAACTCCTCATCATCAATGTTTTCCATATCGATGGCAGTATAAACATCCAGAGGAGCATCTGCACGCACTTCAATAGAACCGTCGCTGTTGTTTACAGCTTTTACAGAAGCGGTCGCATTGGCAACATACAGCACCGGCATAAAAAATGTCGGAATAATCTTTATTCCATAGTCACGGTACTTAGTCTGGAACGAAATACCGCTGGTAGCAAAGATGTCACCATAGCCTTCAATCTGAAAGTTCTGGGTTTCGCCAATTGAAACACCTTTTCCAAGTACTTTAAAAAGGTCTTCTGCTATATTGATATAGCCGCTCGCTTCCAGCCCGGAAAAGAACCCGAGCCTGAATTTTTCATTGACGTTAATATTCAGGAACGTGCGCGAAGTACTGTAAAGGTCGATAATCATGCCGTCACCAGCCATTGTGTCGGCAATGTCCTTTAAGTCAAAGACAATTTCTTCTTTCAGGTAGTCCGGCAGGCAGAAATAGTTATTAGACACGCCGACACCCGTTTCTACACCGAATTCCACAATGCGGTTTGGCTTGTATAATTCTGCGCTCAAAAGTGAAGCGGTTGTTACAGCACAAATTGCAGCTAAAAGTTTTTTCATAATTCCGCCTCCTTAGTCCTCATCCGCATCGTACACGGATACCGTACCATCCAGCACAAGCGTAATTGACGCAGCCGCCGTAAAACTTCCATTTCGCGGAATACTTATGGTTCCTTCATTAATCGTCAGCCCGATTTTTGGCTGCAGCGGGAATGCCTCCGCACTTAAGATTCTAGTCACTTCATCTTTGGAAAGAGACAGCGAATGCGCATTACCATCAACAGTAACGGTTTTTACCAGCGGCTCTATACCAAGGCTTGTATCTTCCGGAATAAGCGTAATCGTCGAAGCCAGCGAAAGATTGGTATTGTTCGTAAGCTTATACGACAGGGTGATATCTTTTACCAGCTCGCCATATTTCTGATAGCGCTCAAAGATTTTTTCATCAGGACTGCTGCGTCCCAGCACATCCTCGTCGCTGTCAAAGGTCTTGCCCGCAAGATCCAGCACATCGCTGATTACAATACCGCCTTCCTTGATTTTAAACTCAAGCGGAAATACCACACTCAAATCCACACCGATTTCCGCTTTTCCACCACCAGAAACAAGCGCGTCCAGTTCTGCTTTCTCCAGCGTAATTTCACCAGTAGAACCAGAACCAACTTCGTAAATGAACTCAAAATCTGACGGGAAGGTATGCACGCCGTTAGTTTCATGGTCATTCAGTACGCTTGCAAGATTTGAAATCTTTGCAGAATATGAATCCTCGTCTGCGAATACATTTTTTTTAATCAGACCGTTTTCATCTGCCAGACTTGCAAAATCTGTTGTTTTTTCTACAAAGCCTATTTCTTTAGCAGCAGCTTCGCTACCGATAAAGTAATGAACGTCACTGTCTTCTACAACCGCGTCATCAATTTTACTGAAGGTTTTTACACCCACTTTTGCCGAAAACGACAGACTGCTAAGCTTATCAACATCAGTGCCATCATACTTCGGGCGGCTTATGCTGAGGTAAGCTGTCATGTTTTGGCCTATTTCGACTTTTTCCAGCATATCCCGCTGTTCGCCTTTCAAGTAATCATCCATCATGGCCTGTAAATCAAGACCTGTTTTCTGGGAACCGCTGAACGAAAGCGCATCTCCTGTATTCAGCGTAATGTGATCCCAGTCATAGGTAAGCAAAACAGTCGCTTCAAATGTGTACGCCTTACCAAACTCAAACTCTGTAAGAGTTATATACGTCGGATGAGCTGTATCACCACCTGCCAGCTCTATGGTAGCATCAAAATCCAGCGGCGTTGTCGTTGTCGGCTGCACAGTGCAACCCCAGCCTTCTTCAGTAGAAAGCGAAAGCGATGCCTCTTCATTTGCCGTTATTTCAAGCGTGTCAGAAAGATTTGTCAGATTCAAAAGCCCGGACGAAATCGTAGGCGTAAATGTCAGCTTTTCTGCCGGCAAGGTACTCGTCACAGAAATATCTACACCAAGCTTTTCAAACTCAACTTCCTTTACATACTCGCAGACAGCATCCGGGAACGTCTCCGAAACCGAAATCGGCGCAATGTTACCCATCAGCGTGTCAATATCAATTGTTGTTCTTCCAAGCTTCTTAATGGAAACATTGCCTTTTATCGCAATCGAAGGTGTATAAGAGCTGCTGTCGTTTGCATTAAAAACCACAGTCGCGTTGTTTATTGCAAAGTTCAGTTCTCCTGCCAGCGTAACGGGTGTCTGCGGGGTAATCTGCTTACCGGAAAGATTTACCTGCTTATTAAGCAGATAGTTCACGCCATTTGTCGCTGTAACTGTTGCAAAATCCTTTGCAGCTATTTCCATACCACCTGTCAGCGCAAAGTTCGGCGTGCAGGTAAATCCAGACCAGCCTGTCGGCAGAGTACCCGACACCGTCAAAAGACCTTCCGAAACGGTAGATTCAACCAGATAGTTTCCAATGCTGCTGATATCCAGAGACTGTGACAGCGAAAGCTTCTGATTTTCTCCCATTTGATCAGCCGTAATAGTCAGCCCGGTGATTTTTGCAATTTTTGTATCGGCGCTTAAAGACGCTGCTACAGAATATGTATGAACACTTAGCGTTGAGCCGCCGCCGAAACTGCCTTCAAGCACAAGCTGCATCTGCGGTGTGATTTTTGCGCCCTGCAAGTCCAGAGAGACTGTACCACCAGCTCTTAGTTCCTGAGCAGTACTGCTAGAAATTATGTTACCGTTGCTGTCCTGTAAGGAAACAGCAACATTATAAGTATACGCATCTGCAAGAGCATTTTTATCTGTACGAGTAAGAGCCAGATTGAGAGTACCGGTGGCAAATTCTATATTGTTGAATTCAGGAACTCTGATTGTAAATGTAGCAAATTTGTTCTGTTGGGCAAGGCCATATTCGTCCAGGCTTGTTGAATTAAAGCTTATTGGCGCCGGAGTCTCTACGCCGCCCAAAGTCGCACTTGCCGTGAACATATCCACAATCATCGCATTGATATCCGGAAGCGAAATCGTATGAGTGAATCCTGCCTCTTCCGGTAAATCTGCTTTAATCTCCTGAGAAACGCCTTTACTCAGCTCGTTAATCAGGTCCATATTGTTCAGGTAGTCGCCGAAATCCAGCGGAATCGTAGCTACTGAGTAGTTGAACAGGTACTGCTGCGTATTATCATCGCCGTTTGACGCATCCGGCCAGTAGTCATATACCGCTAAGCCGGAGCCGGAAGAATCACCAGTATTCTCGGTGATGTTTTTCAGCAATGTCGTTGCATTTAAATGCTTCGAAAGGCTTACCGTACCTTCTCCGGCAGAAAATGAGTATTTTTGATCCGTTGCTTTTACACTTACTTTTTTGGGCACTGAAAGATTTGACAAATCACTGCAGGAAGATACCAAAAATGCCAGCAGAACAACGGCTCCAGCTATTTTATGGGTATTTTTCATGAAGACCTCCTTATGAAACAGCAGTTCCTTCAATTTCTAGTCTCCTTAATTATCTATAAAACAAACTTTAACATAGT
>JAILRG010000107.1 GCA_024698325.1 Treponema sp. | reverse complement strand
TTAGAAGCGCATTCTTTTAAAAAGAGTGCAAAAAAAGAACTTCAGACTATGGCAACAAATCCTCTTAATACGGTTACACTTTCTATAACTCCTAAGCTCCGTTTGTATGAAAATAACAAATATATGAAAGAAATCCCTCTGCAATAGGTATGTGTGTCATTTTACAAGGAGAACACATTTATGAAAGACAATTCAATCGAAGTCAAAAATGACATTCACGAAATTGCAAACTATTACTGCGACTTATTCAAAGGGTATAACAAATAAAAAGTATTCAATTCAGAGACAACAAAATCATAATCAATGGATAGAGGAACATACAATGGGATTATTTGGAAAAAAAGATAACGACATGCATAAAACAAATGAAGGCGGTTTGATGGATGCAATCCGCTGTGATGAAGAAGATTATCTTATCTGGAAATGGCGGCCAAAAGGGGAAGAAGCTAATTCTACAAAAAAAGAGAATGCTATCCGCTATGGTTCAAGTCTTAGCGTAAAGGATGGTGAGGTTGCTGTATTCCTCTATCATCAGAAAGACGGAACGCAGATGGACTTCATTGAAGGGCCTTTCAACGATACCATAAAGACTGCTAACTTTCCTATTCTTTCCAGCATTGTTGGACTTGCTTTTGGTGGCGGCAGTCCTTTCCAGGCGGAAGTTTACTATATAAATCTTGCAGGGCTTATAGAATTAAAATTCGGCGTTCCTTATTTTGATGTCTATGATCCACGCTTTCAGGAATTTCCGGTACCAGTTGCTGTACGCGGTTCTCTTAAATTCGGCATTACAGATTACAGAGCTTTCATAAAACTTCACAGGCTCATTGATTTTTCTCTGGATAAATTCAAGGAGCAGGTAAAAGATTCCATCATCAAATATGTAAAGGGAAGCGTTGTAGAAATCCCTGGTGCAAACGGAATTCCGCTTGTTCAGATTGAAACAAAAATCCTGCAGGTAAACGATATTATTGGGCAGTATATTCAGCCGCGTCTTATGAACACTTATGGTGTTACGCTCAAAACACTTGATATTACCGACATTGAAATTGACAAACAGAGCGAAGGCTGGAACAAGGTCAGAAACCTTACAGCCGATTATACCGAGGCTCAGATGCGCCAGCAGCAAAAGTTCACGCTCGGCGACCAGGAGCTTGCTCACGACATTCAGGCTGAAAATCTTAAACAGACCCAGAAGCTGCAGATGGAAAATCTGGTGGAAAGTCAGCGTGCCCAGATGGAAAACATGAAGGAAACCCTGCGTATTCAGCGTGAGGAAGGTCAGTATGCACAGCATTTACAGACCGGCATGAATATGGAAGCTCAGAAAGCTCAGGTTGAAGCCGGCTTGTATGGAGCAAAGCTTGATGCCGAGCAACGTAACCTTGGTGCTTACGGCATTAAAAATCAGACTCAGGTTGGAGTTGCCAGTGCAGAAGCAATGGGAAAACTTGCAGGTGCAGGTGCGGTAAACCTTGGTGGAGCCGGAACTACTCCGGGCGGTATAAATCCTGGTGCCATGATGGCAAATATGGCAATGGGACAGTCTGTCGGTATGGGTATGGCAAATATGATGGGTAATGCATTCGGCCAGATAAATCAGAACTTTGCTGCAATGGCTACTCCGGGAGCGGCAGGTCAGGTGCCTCCTCAGATACCGGGAGCTGCTCCTTTAGGGGCAGGAGTTCCGCCGCTTCCAGGAACAAAAATGTACAATGTAGCAGTGAACGGAACAAGCACAGGCCCTTATACCGTGCAGATTTTGCAGAATATGGTTCAGACTGGTCAGCTTAATGCAGAGAGTCTTGTATGGTGCGAAGGAATGGCAAACTGGCAGGCAGCAGCAAGTGTAGCAGAACTTGCAGCCTTGTTTGGAAGTGCTCAAAGTGCAGTTCCACCGGTTCCACCGCCGCTTTCGTAATTTTATAAGAGGTGAAAAATGAATAATCAGAACAATAATTTCTTTTCGATGGACAGGCTTGTTGAATTTGGCATGGGCATGGCAATGAGCCAGCAGATTGTAAAAAGCATGAACGATATGATGAGCCAGATGAATGTGCCGCCTCAAATTCAGGTGAGCCGTCAGGGCTTCAGCCAGAACTCTACAATCGGAGTTCAGGGGGCTGTTCCCGGCGTTGGCGTAGTTCCGGGCATTCCTGTAAACGGTATGGCAATGGCAACTTCTGTAACACAGCCGGTAGCTCCACAGATTCCGCAGCAACAGGCACAGACGCCTTCTCCTCTCCCACAGATTCCAGATGTCTACTACATTGC
Organism: Treponema sp.; assembly: GCA_024698325.1. GTDB lineage: Bacteria > Spirochaetota > Spirochaetia > Treponematales > Treponemataceae > Treponema_D. Next base: position 1,201 of record JAILRG010000107.1, on the reverse strand, counting down.
AGAAGGCGGAAAGCAGGAAGGCCCATATAACGGCACTGAAATTGCCCGCCTTGTGATGGAAAAAAAGGTTACAGCAAAAACTTTTGTGTGGAAGCCTGGAATGCAGGGCTGGAAAACTGCCGCAGACTTTCCTGATCTAGTTGCGCTGATTGCACTGGTGCCACCGGAGCTTCCCAAAACACCAACGGAGGAAAAATAAATGAAAATAAGACTTGTTCCGACTTTGATTATGGCTGGCATTTCACTTTTAATTGGATATGGATTTTATGCAGCAAATGCCCATGATGGTAACGCAGGCTGCTGGATTATGATGGCAATTTCTGCAATCACGATATTTGTAGCTCTTGCGGGAGGTTTTTGCGTAAAGTATGGCGAAGGCGGAAGCAGCGTTGGAATTGTGGCTCTTTCTGTTATTTCTGTGATTGTGCAGCTGATTATAAATCTTATAGCCACATTTGCGCCTTTTCATGCAGCTCCTTACATCATTTTCTCAGGTATTGTACTTCTGGCATATATTGGAATTGCTTATGCAATGAGCAAAGCTTTGTAAAAAAAGCTTAAAAAAATTAGCAAAAAATGATTTTTCTAGCCTAGATTTCTTTATATTATGAATAACTCCCCAGGCTATCCTGCGGCAAGGCAGGTTAACCGCGATTAAGCGGAGTCTGGGATTTTTAAGGGGTGAAAAATGAGAAAGCTAACAATTCTTTTTATTATTTCGCTGTTATGTTCATTTTCAATAAGCGCTCAGAGTGAAAAGAAATCAGCTTATAAGAAATTTGTAGAACGTTTCGACAAAGCCACAACAAAAGTCGAAGAAGAAGCCCCTGAAAAAATTGAAAAAGGCATGGAAACCTTTACCGACAACCTGGAAGATTTTGAAAACGACATTCATGCTGAGCCAAAAAAGCAGAGCAAGTTCGCAAAGATTTTTAATTATATTGCAGATATTGATAATACTGAGACCTGTGCAAAGAATTATGCACAAATAAATCCTGAAGATGTTGAAAGAGTCGGAGCTTACACAGACGCCCGTGAAGAAAAATAAGAAAGGACCGCCTATGATAACCTTCAAGGGAAAAAAATACGCAATTTCAGAGGATACCGCCATCTCCTGGCTGAAAAGTGTTCACTTTCAGCTTGCAAAGCCGCTTGCAGAAAAAATGGGGCTTGAGCTGCCGGAGGATTTTGTTTCGGATAA
>JAILRG010000076.1 GCA_024698325.1 Treponema sp. | reverse complement strand
AATCGAGCGGTCAACGTGGCTTTCTGCCGCAAAGTGAATCACCGTGTCTATGTCGTATGCTTTAAAGATGCGCTCGATTTCCGCGCGGTCGCAGATGTCGACTTTTTCAAAGATGTAGCGAGCCTTGTCGCCTAAAGCCGCTTTGCCGAACTCTTTTTCGACAGCGGCGAGGTTTTCCGGGTTACCCGCATAGGTCAGGCAGTCCACATTGATGATTCTGCCAGTAAAATTGGCGTCCTTAAAACAAGCCTCGCCCGAAGTGCTTAATCCCAAGAGGTAATTGATAAAGTTTGAGCCGATAAAGCCGCAGCCACCGGTCACTAAAATGTTATGCAGTTTTCTTGCCATATTATTTTCCTATCCATGTAGCATTCATGTCAAAATACGCGCCGTCTTTGTCGAACGCGGGGTGTTTTCCGTCTTTGTCGCTTAAAAGCGGAGTGATTTCGGGGGCAACGGCTTTCCAGTCGATGCCGATAGCCGGATCGTTCCACATAAGGCCGCCCTCGCCTTTCGGGTCGTAAAAGTCGGTGCACTTGTAGGCAAAGACTGCGGTTTGAGAAAGCACATAAAAGCCGTGAGCGAATCCTTCAGGAATGTAAAACTGATTCTGCTTTTCGCTGTCGAGCACAACGCCGTAGTATTTTCCGAATGTGGCAGAGCCTTTGCGCAAATCGACTGCAACATCGTACACGCGGCCGCTTACTGCACGAACAAGCTTTCCCTGCGGGTGCTGTGTCTGGAAGTGCAGACCGCGGAGTACGCCGCGCGAAGACGCGCTCTGGTTATCCTGCACGAACTTCATCGTTAAGCCCGCTTCAAAAAAGTCTTTCTCGCTGTACACTTCAAAAAAATAGCCGCGCGCGTCTCCAAAGACCTTCGGCTGGATTTCATACAAGCCCGAAAACTCAGTTCCGTCTGCGGCTACGCATTTCTTAAACTCGAACATTAATTCCGCTCCGCTATATATTTTAAATAAGCGCCGTAGTCAGTCTTATAGCCGGAAGCAAGCTCCAAAAGAGCCTCTTTCGTAAGCCAGCCGTTTGCAAAGGCAATTTCTTCAATGCAGCTGACATACATGCCCTGCCGCTTCTGGATTGTCGCGATAAAGTTTGACGCTTCCAGAAGTCCGTCGTAAGTGCCGGTATCAAGCCAGGCCATGCCGCGGCCGAGCAATTCTACAGAAAGAGAGCCGCGCTCTAAATAGGCGTTGTTCACGGCCGTAATTTCAATCTCGCCACGGGCGCTCGGCTTTACGCATTCTGCAATCTGCACGACTTCGTTGTTGTAAAAATACAGGCCGGGAACCGCGTAGTTCGACTTCGGCTTTGCAGGCTTTTCTTCGATGCCAAGCACCTTGCCGCCAGCGTCAAACTCAACGACGCCGTACGCTGTCGGGTCTTTTACCATGTAGCCGAAGATGACAGCCCCGCTCTGCTTAGACTCGATGCGCGCGCGGGCGTTTTTAAGCGTGCGCGTAAAGCTCTGACCGTAGAAAATATTGTCTCCCAGCACCAGCGCCACGTCATCGCTTCCGATAAAATCTTTTCCGACGATAAAGGCGTCTGCAAGCCCGCGAGGCGTATCCTGCACGGCGTATTCAAAGTGCATGCCAAGCCAGCTTCCGTCTCCGAAAAGCTCCTTAAAAAGCGTAATGTCACGGGGAGTTGAGATAATCAGCACCTCGCGAATGCCTGCAAGCATGAGGCAGGAAAGCGGGTAATAGACCATCGGCTTATCGTACAGCGGAAGAATCTGCTTTGAGACCGCTTTGGTAATCGGATACAGGCGGGTGCCGCTTCCTCCGGCTAAAATAATGCCTTTCATCTTGTGCCTCCAAAAACTATTGCGAATTGATTACAGCCCACGCCGAAAGCGAGGTTGCAAGAATACTCAAAAGCGTCGTCAAAACCGGCGCATACTGATTGAAATAATACAGTCCGGAGTTCACGTTTGCGGTAATCGTCGTCTCTGGAAGAATCGTATCTTTTTTTCCCAGTTTCTGTCCGTCAAAGGTCAGGATGTCCACAGACTTGCGCTTGTTCTTAGTCCTGTCAAAGCCACCTGCAAGCCCCACATAGTACTCAAATCCGCGGTCAGGAATATACGGGAAACGGCCGGGAGAGGTGACAGCGCCAGCAACCGTAACAAAGTACTGCCGGAACGGAACGATAAGCGTATCGTGCTCCTGCATCGTTACGTTTGCATAATAGCTTGCGTCATAGAGCATCAGGCTCAAATCAATCGGAATAATTTTTTTCTCGCGTATGATGTATGCATTTGAAACATCGGAGACAGCCGTAAACCAATTGCGGTTACGGCGGACAAAATATGCATAATCCTCACCTGAATTGAAAGCTGCGATAATACGGTTTGAAGTTTCTGCAGTCGATTTTTCCATCGTATCGGGATTTTCCCATACAGCGCCTTCCACGACGACGGTCGGGCTTAAGTCTGCATACGAGCCGATAGTCACCTCGTCATAACATAACAGGGGAAAGTTCTCGTCAATCTGTGCCTTAGAAAGGTATGATTTTTCACCGGCTCCTGCAGATCCTGTCAGCGTCCGGTACAATTCTATGCGGCTCGTGTCGGCAAGCGGCGTAAGCCCGTGCCCGTACATTTCGATAAGATCTTTCAGGTTTTCACCAGTGAGGATTTCGTAGGTTCCCGGGCGTTCAACAGCTCCGTTAATCATCACTTTCCGGTCAATGCGGGTTATAACAATCTTATCGCCGGGGCGCAGATACGGATCCTGCGAGAAATCACCGTCGTTCTGGGCTTTGTACAAGTCATAGTCTTTTGACTCCCCTGTATCTGACACGACGGTCACCTGTCTGGTGGAAGAATAATCGGTCAGGCTGGCCGTAACAAATGAGGAAAGGCGGGTCAGTGCCCAGGCTTTTTTCTCCATTGCGGTTTTTACTTCGCCGGAAATACTTACGAGGAACACGGCAGGAGACGTCAGTACAAACTGCATGCCGCCCATAGGGTAATTCCTGCTGACAAGGGCATCCACCTGTGCCTTAAGCTGATTGTAGGTAAGTCCCCGTACATTAAGGACACCGAGATTGGCGACACGGATTTTGTAGGTAGAGTCAACAGCAATTGAATAGGTGACCGGCGTCGTTCCGGCTGCAAACGCAAGCGTATACACATCACCTGCTGTTACCGGATAATTTGGCACCGACATGGCAAGCTGCGGGTCTGCAATCAGCTGAATGTTCTCATTCACGCCAGTTAAATCGTTTTTTGACATTGCTTTTGTCGCATCGACAGAAGTTTTACTGGCATTTCCAGATGTTCGCGACGAGGCCATTGCACGAATCGCATCTGTGGTAAGCCCCTGCCCAAAAAGCCCTGCCGTACAGACGCAGAGCAAAGAAAGCATAAGAAGACGTTTCATGTATCTATCCTTATTTTTCCGGTTTCTGTGTAAGTTTTCCCCATGCCTCGGGGTCGTTACGGATATTCTTGAATGCGTTGCATGCAAAAGCCAGGAATACAGCCATAAAGAAGGCGGCAAACACCACGATAATGCACAGTTTTCCACGGCTGGGGCCGGATTTCTGGTCAGGAATTTCCGGCCGTTCCAGAATCTGGAAAACCGGCTGCTCGCTCTGCATGGTCACTTTCAAAAGCTCGTACTGTGTCTTTAGCTGCGTGTACACCTGTTTCTGCGCTTCCAGTTCCATCTGGAGCCGTGCAGAACCTGTCGTAATCGACGGAATGTCCCAGGCAGCACTGCCACCGGAAACACTGGCGCCAAGCGACCGGGCTTCCCGCTCAAGACGCAAAATCTCGTTGTAGCTGGACTGAATGTTTTTTTCGAGGTTTTCTTTCTGAATCTTGTTGTTATCCAATCCCAGCGTATCGAATCTCTCGCTCAACCAGTCCACGACAAAATTCACAACGTCGCAGGCAAAGGCGGGATCCGTATCCGTAAAAGAAATGGTGAATACGGAAGACTCATCATCAATGGAAGCGCGCAGTGTTTTCTGCAGCATTTTGCGGCTCGAAGCGCGTACGTGGTCCTGTATCTTGTAGCGGGAAATGATGTCAAACTTATCGGTAACTGCATCCAGAAGCGGATTTGAGCCGGCAAGGTAGACGGCAAGTGAGCTGTTGGTAGAACCGCCGCCGACATTCACACCGGCAAGGCTTGCAAGGCTGCCGAGGCCGGAAGATGACAGCGCAGAAGAAAGGCTGCTGCTGCCGGAGGAAGACTGCTTTATGAGCATGTGCGCCTGCGGCGTATACTCATTTGGCAGCGGAGACTTTTCTGGAGGCAGCTTCAATGAGATGACAGCAAACACAACGACCGCGACAGCTGCAACAAACGGAAGAAGGATAATCAGCCATTTGTAATGCAGAAGGACGGCAAACAAGTCAATCAGGGAAATCTCATCATCCGGTTCTGTAATCTTTTCAGTTTCCATAGCACGTAAGTGTAGCAAATAGTAGGAATTAATACAACAGACGCTTTTTTAAGGAATGGAAATCACTTTTTGACACATGTGTCGAAATTCAAAAAGTGTTCCCGTGCTCTTTTAGGCCTTACGTTACTTTCCGACATCCAGATTGCGGCGGTTCCAGGTTGAGGGATTGTACAAGTCCAGGCTTTCTATATCCGGCCAGCGGACAGTACTCTGGACGGGCGGGAAAAGAGGCTTCGGAAGCGGCGCGCAGCGCGCGTTGTTTTCGTCCACAATTGCCTGAAGCCCTTCCCTAGAGTCCGCGCTTTCGATGCGTTCCAGATAGGGCATGCCGAGCGCGCAGATGACATTGTCACGGTCAAAAACATGCGGGGACGGCAGGGAAGCTGATTTTTCGATATTACGAATCTGCGTGCGTCGGCCGGTTGCACAGGTGTACACATTGCCCGCAACGCGCATGTATTTATCTACCGTGTAGTTTTTCTCGCCATCGGTAAAGCCCGCTTTGTCATATTTATAGGGCATTTCGGTCTTCCAGTAGCGGATGTGGTAAAAGGCGCCGTCAGCGACATAGTAGCCGGTAAGCTCCTCTGCAATAACAGGCGGAGAAACCTGAATGCCGCCTGCAGCTCCGCAGTCGCGCCAAAAGCCTTCCTGCGCGGGAATCTCAACGCCGGCATTTTCTTCGCCCACGGCGCTGTCAGTACCGCTCAGCGTAAGCTGGGAATCTGTATATTCGGCACTTCCACGCACCAGAAAGTCAAGATAGAGCTTTTCGTCAATCACACAGACTGGCACAACCACAGTCTCAAAACCGCTTTTTGTCGGCGCAGGATAGGCAATTTCAAGCTCATAGGCGCCCGCCGTGTGCGAAACATTTTCTGCAATCGTCACATAGCGCACGCTAATCTTCTCGGCGTTTTTTGCCGTCGCATCGTTTCGCGGGCGCGTCGAAAGCTCCGCATAGCGGACAGGCTCGACTGCGCGGTCTGCGTACAGGCCGTAAAACTCTCGCAGCACGAGCGCAAACTCATTTCCGTCGCGGCCGAAAAGCAAAAGCCTGTCACTTCCCTGCCAGATACCGGAAAGCAAATCCGGTATGCGGTCACTAGATACGCGCTCAGAAACAATGCCCGAAGCCAAAAGGGAGCCTGCAGGCGCCTCTTGGGCAGAAAGCGGCAGTACAAGAAAAGAAAGACTGGAAGCCAAAACAAACAAAGCTTTTTTCACGCTTAGAATATCGGCATCAGTCTTTATGCTGCTTCAGCATTTTTTTATAAGGAAACACGGCTACTCAAAAAGCGCGTTGTACTCTTTCTTATAGACTTTTACGATTTTGTGCCGCATAAGCTCCTGCTTAGCATTGATTTCCACGCCGATTTCAAAGGGCTTGGGAAGCAGCACAAACTTAAAGATACGCTCACAGGTGCGGAACCCTGTCTTATCATTGTCCAGGCGGTCAATCTCGCTTTTAAACAGGTTCTGAATTTCGTTTGTCTCTAAAAGCTGCTCGTAATTATCGTACAAAATGCCGTTTTCCTCGGCATAATTAAGCACATTCTGCTGGTCGGGCACAATCATTGCCGCAACGTATTTTTTGTCCTGGCCGACAACGACCGTGCGCTCGATATACGGAGAAGCGTTCACCGCCTTTTCGATTACCTGCGGCTCTATGTTTTCGCCGCCAAGCAAGACAATCGTGTCCTTTGCGCGGCCAACAATTTTAAGCTCTTCGTCGTAGCTGAGCATACCGATGTCGCCGGTATTCATCCAGCCGTCCTTATCGATTACTTCTGCCGTTAAATCATCCCGCTTGTAGTAGCCTTTCATAACCTGACGACCCTTTACCATGATGATGCCGCGCTTACCGGGCTTTAGAGGCTCGCCGTCCACAAGCTTTCCATCTTTTTCCGCCACAATCTTCACATCAAATGACGGGAACACCCAGCCGACATTGTTGCTCCGCGGCTTTTTGGAGTTTTTGACCGAGATAACAGGCGCGGTCTCCGTCATGCCGTAGCCTTCGAGCAGCTTAAAGCCGATTGCGTGATAAAATGCCTCGGTTTCTGGCTGCAGCGCTCCACCGCCGGAAATAGCCGCGCGGAACTTTCCGCCAAATTTGGCAAGAATCTTTTTGTAGACGACCGCCTGCCCCATTTTGTGGAACGGCCACAAGAGGCAGAACGGAATAATGCCCAAAAGCGTATCTAAAAAGCGCGGATACCAGTGGTAGCGGCAGCGCAGGCCGAAGACCAGCTCCTTTGCCTTGTAGTAAAGCTTTCCGACCGCCACAAAGTTGTAGAAGACGTGCTTTCTGAGCGCATCCTGCTTTCTAACTTCGCGGAAAAGCCCCTGCGCGACAGCTTCCCACAGGCGTGGAACGGCATTCATCCACTGTGGCTGCACGAGCGCCATGTCCTGCAGCATTACGGATGCAATCGGCTTGGAATAGGCAAAACCGCCTTTTAAGCCAATGACCATGTAACAGAAGGCACGCTCAAAGCTGTGCCAGATGGGAAGCACGGTAAGCCAGATATCGCCGGGCTGCATCAGGCCAAGCACCTTATGCGCAACCTCGCACTGGGCAATGTAATTGTCATGGGTAAGCTGGACACCTTTGGGAAGCCCCGTAGTGCCAGATGTAAAGATGATTGTCGCAACGTCGTCAGGCTGCACCTCGTCCATGTCTTTTTCAATTTCCTGCCACTCATCTTTGGAAACTGCGCTCCCCTCGCTTTCAAGCAGGGAATAATTTAAGACTTCAATGCCGTGCTCACGGGCTAAAAGCACGGTCTTCTCGTCGGGGTGCTCATACAGGATGGCGGTCTTTAAGAGCGGCACTTCCTCCGGCTTTTCAAGCACTTTCTGGAGCTGGCGCGCGTTTTCGAAAAAGGATACCGAACATTCGGCAAAGCTCAGGATAAAGCGGATTTCCACGCCCATGCTGTCGCAGCCGCGCGGAACGTCAATGGCACCAAGCGAAAGGAGCGCGTAGTCCGTAATCAGCCACTCGCGGCGGTTGTCGGAAATAAGGCCGATGCGGTCGCCTTTTTTAATGCCGAGCTTTTTAAGGCTGTGAGCGAGTTCGATTACATGCTGATACACCTGGGAGTAGCTGTAACGCACAAATACACCGCTTTTGTTCTTTACCGCCTGCAGAGTGTAGTTAGGAACTTCACTCACTTTCTTTCTGAGCAGGAGCGGAAGCGTTGCCCCAAGCGTCTTATCCATAGCTGATTCATCAATCATGTCGTACCTCGCACGCAAACTGTTATGCATGACATTATACAACATTTTGTCAGAATGACTAGTAGGCAGGATTCACAATCAGACTTTTATGCTGCAGGTATTTTTTCCGTTCGCCTTCGACTGGTACAATGCGTCGTCGGCACGGGCAACAGCGTCCTCATAGCCGTTATCACCAGTGCGAAAATATGAAAATCCTATCGAAACGGTTACTTTTGCCGTCTTCCCGTCAAACACAAACTGCGTGGAAGAAACTGCTTTCAGGACATTTTCCGCAAGCCCGCTGCAGACTTCGCGCCGCATTCCTTCAAAAATGCCGACAAACTCATCTCCGCCCCAGCGGATAATCTTGTCGGACGTGCGGCACTCTCCATACACGGTCTGAACAAGCTGCTTAAGCACGATGTCGCCGGCCTCGTGTCCGTAGGTGTCGTTTATCGACTTAAAGTTGTCGACATCAAGCAGCATGATGGCCGGACTTGAAAAACCGCGCAGAAAATTGTGGAAGCTGTGCTCAAGCTCATCCATGCCGAACTGGCGGGTGTTCGCACCTGTCAGCGTATCCCAGTCAACCTGTTTTCCAAGCTGCGTCACCTTCTGCCGGAGCTTTCGCCTGTCATGCACGGTGCGCTGCACCAGAAGAGCTGTAAGCAGCACGGTTATAATCAGGCACAGCGGAATAAGGACGCGCCGGATAGCGCTCGTGACAGCCTTTATGCTCCGCATACGCTTTGCAACAAAAAGCATGCCGGCGACCGTCCCGTCTTCATTTTGGAACGGCGAATAGACCGAGTAGTAATCGACATCGCGAATCTTGACGCGGCCGACAAAATTTCTTCCCTGATACAAAACCTGCTGCTTTATTTTCGGATTATCCAATATCGTACCCGTTACATTTGGGAGCGTCGAGGCGACCCGTTTGTCTCCCCTGAATACCGTTCCTTCAACCCCGTATTCGCTCAGAAGTTCGATGAAAGTCTTTTCTGTCAGGCTGTACACGATGACGCAGGTGCCGATAACAGAGCCGTCGGCTTCTCTGACAGGACTTGCGTAGATTTCTGCAAACGGAAGGGAACCGATAGTCTCATAACTCATAGAAGAGTCATTGCTCAGTGCACGCTTTACCGCCTTTAAAGCCGCAATATTTTCGCCCGCCTGTATAAAATTATCTGAGGCAGAAATGATGACACCGGCATTATCGGTAAACAGCATCGTCGGGACATGCAGCACTTTGGAGAAGGAATCTAGCAGCTTTTTTAAGGAGGCATCATCGCGCTTTCTTACAGCCCCCCTGACATCAGGAAGACCTGCAATAAGCTGGGCGTCTCCTTTCAGAGAGTCCCGCCACGCCTTAAAAGTGGACATGATGCCGGTGCTGACATGCTCGAGGTCTTCGCAGGTGCTTTTTACAAAGCTCCGCTCAAAAAGCTTCAGAGACACTGACTGAAGGGAAAAAACAGAGAGTACTACCGATATCCCAAAAAAATAGAGTAATCGGGAAATTGAAGCGACTGATTCCTTTCTTGCCATAGCGTACTCCATTACAATCTTAAAATAGTATAACACCAGATTTTTCATTTGTATATAAAAAATTTTAAGCTTACGCGCCGTGTAGCACAAAGCTTACGTTTTATGCTATATTCTGCGGTATGCGAACATTTTTAGGAAAAGTCGGCGAGCTGATTTTAAAAGGCTCGAACATCCGTGATTTTGAAAAACTGCTGCTTTCAAACACCCGTCAGTACCTTACCGGCTGCGAGGCAACCGTAAAGCTTTTTGGCGGGCGGCTCTATATTGACGCCGAAGACAGCGCAGGAGAGCGCGTTATGTGGGCGCTCGACCATCTTTTAGGCATAACCGGCTGGGCAGAAGCCCGCGTATGCGAAAAAAACATCGACGCAATTAAAGAAGCCGTCATGGAAGAGGCAAAAATTGCCGTCAAAAACGGTGCAAAGTCATTCAAGATAGAAGCAAAGCGCGGCGACAAAAGCTTTCCGCTCGACTCATACGGCATCTGCCGCGAGGCTGCCGCGCCCGTTTTCGACAGCGGCATGATGAAAGTTGACGTGCACAAGCCTGAATGCGTGATCACCGTAGAAGTGCGCGAGCGCGTTTTTGTCTACGGAAACAGCCACAAAGGACGCCGCGGGCTTCCGGTCGGCTGCTCTGGAAAGGGCCTGCTGCTGCTTTCAGGCGGCCTGGACAGCCCGGTTGCCGGCTACCGCATGATGCGGCGCGGCATGAAGGTAGAATGCTGCTATTTTCATGCCTACCCGTACACAAGCGAGCAGGCTCAGCAGAAAGTCGAAAAACTCGCAGAGATTCTTTCCGGCTACGGGCTTGTAACGCACCTCAATATCATTCCGTTCACCGACGTGCAGATGCGCATAAAGGAACGCTCTCCGCAGGCATTTACTACGCTCATGCTGCGTCTTTGCATGATGAAGTGCGCAAACATGCTCTGCGAGCGCATTGGAGCTGACTGCATCGTCACCGGCGAAAGCTTGGGACAGGTTGCAAGCCAGACAATTCAGAATCTTGCCGTAACCGAAAGCTTTGCCGAAAAGCCGCTCCTTCGCCCGCTTGTCGGCATGGACAAAGAAGAAATCATTGCAACCGCAGAAGAAATCGGCACATACGAAACATCAATTCTTCCCTACGAAGACTGCTGCGTGCTCTTTAGTCCGCGCCACCCGATTCTGCACGCAGAAATTGAGGCAAGCCGCGAAATCTACAACAGCCTTGAAGTAGACGAAATGATAAAAGAAGCGTTTGAAAAGCGCGAGATAAAAAAGTTCGAAGCCTGATCCAAAAAAAAATGCGTAATGGAGCTTTTCTTATCCCCATTACGCATTGCATTACAAATTACGCTAGTAGCTGTATTTTACAGCGAGCGTAAAGTAATGATTCACCTTATCGCACAGATTAGAAACCCAGCTGTCATAGGCGGCAGAAACAGCGTCCTGCACGGCATCGCTTGAAATAAGCTCAGTCCACGAATTATAGGTAGTTCCGCCGTATGTGTACGTTCCGTCGTCATTGCTCGTGTAAGAAAGCCCACCTGAGTAGATGTCGCTTGAAACACCAGCATTGCGGATGTATTCAAACATGTAGCCGGCTTTGAGCGTCAGCTGATGGCCTTTGCGGGAAGGCGGAAGCGCCCATTCCGTATTGAACGAAGCCTGGCAGGTTACTTCGGTGTGGTTACCGCTCATAAACTGCAGGTTCTTCCATGCCGAATACACGTGATTATTGCTTGTTTCGGTGTCATCTTCCGACATATTTGCGTGCATGTAAATGCTGCCGTCAGTCTTGTACACATTTTTGCCTGCAAGCATGTACTCGGCGGCCTCTTCATCGCTCAGGCACTCCGCGACATTCTGATGGCGCACAAAGGCTGTTCCGAACGTAAACGTCAGGCGTTTTGCAGGCTTAAACTTTGCCGTAAACGAAACCCGGTCGCTGTCTGGCTCCAGAGTCGTGCCGATGTGAATGCCTGCGTTCGTGTAGTTCTGGTAGTTCCATGTATCTTCCGAGATTATGTGTGCCGAGTCATCGTCATAATCCCAGTGACTGTACGTGTACGGCATGACAATCGTGTAATCGAGCTGAACGGCCGTGCATTTTGATTTTTCGGGTGCAAAGATAAGGCCGGTCTGGGCGGCAACCCGCTGCTTGCTCTTTATCTTAAGCTTTACGATTGACTCTACATCAAGATCGTCAACAAAGATGTCTGTCGCCCAGGTCAAATTATGAATCGGATTATATTCAACAAGGAGTCCCATCTGAATATTGTCGTTACAGCCGCCGATACCCTGAATTGCCATGTAGGGAGCCGGAATCAGATAGGAAAGGTCGGTGCGGCGTCCGAATACGCTTGACTCGTAGTAAGAGACAGAGAGCTTGTCGTTCACGCGGAATTTTCCGGCATGGAAGGCAAGATATTTGTTTCCGGCAAGGTCTTCGCCGGTATTTGTCGTTGCTCCAAGAGACTCAAAAAGCGATGTGTAGCTCCAGCGGCTGCGGACGACATTAAAAGAAAAGCCTGCCGCATGGTAAGCGGTGTCGTTAAGCGAAAGGCCGCTGTTCAAAAACGGCCCGTAGCCTACACGCTGCAAGCCGGCAGTTGCGTAGGTTGTTGCAGTTCCCACGCTGACAGCGCTGTTAAAGTCGACGTACATATCAGCAGGTCCGACTCCTGCTGCATCCTGAATGGAGTCATGGTCAGGATTCTGATACTTTGCAAGGAAATCATCCCAGTCAGCGGACTGTGCATACAGGCCGAAGTCATAGCCTGCACTCACCAGGCTGTTAAAGACGACATCGCCATAGACTTCCGGTTCTGCAAAATAGTTTTTCGTGCTTCCGTTTTCTGTTTCCAGAGAGCCGTCGGCGGAAGTGGTGCGGCTCTGCTTTTTCTTGTAGGTGCCGCCAGCCTCGAACGAAACATGCCACGGGCGGGAGAAAATCCGCTCGTACTCAAGGAGCGCTGCTTCCAGGTCGCGTTCGTAGCGCGGAATGGCTTCGGACGTTTCCTTATCTGTCGCCGAAGAAATCACTTCCTCAAGGATTGCCTTTATGGTATTCGCCGGGTACGGGCGCAAAAGCGGCACGTTTTTTACCAGGCCCTTTAACTGCCAGCTTTGAACTTCCGTGTAAAAATAATCAGTAGGATCAATTGAAACCTGCGCAAACAGGGCTGCCGCACAGAAAAAGGCGGCAATAAAAACAGCTGTTTTTTTCATACGTTTCTCCAATAAAAGTCGCCCCAGTTTAGAACTTTAAGAATGACAGTTCAAGGGCAAGGGCCATCTCAAATCCGCGGGCAGTCTCGCCGTGCTCATGGTTGTGATTAAAAATCAGCACATAGGCCGGCTGAGCCGTAAGCTTTAGATACGGTTTTGCCTGCCAGGTTGCGCGGACAGAAAGCCGGTTTACATATTCAGGCGTGCCGGTCGGCGTCGTCCAGTCCGTCTTATAAAGCGTACTATCAGTGGGATAACACCAGCTGCTCTGCGCTTCGCTTTCAGAAAGGGCTGTCTTCTGCCCGCCCCAGACATCCGGGTCAAACACGCTCGTTCCGCTCATTTCGCCGCGTGCCATAAACAGGTAGGTAAAATCTACGCTGAAAATGCCGGGCCTGTCGTAGCCTGCGGTAAGCTCGCCGGAAATAGTGTCAGGCCCGTAGGGAGAGCCAATCCATTCGTAGAACACAGCCTTGTCACCCATGTTTTCGCTGTAAGTGCGTACCAAAGACCAGTTGGGGCTTTCCTTTATGTACAGATAGGGCTGCGCGTAGTAGCCTTCCAGTCCGAAGTGAAAATAGCCTTTCTGGAGCGGAAGGTACCATTCCGTGCCGCCCTGAAAGCCAAGTCCGTCCGGAGTCGGGCTGTCGGGCCAGTTTTTGCGCTCATAGGGCGTCTGATACTGCGTCATTGCCATAAGTCCGTAGAAGCGAATGCCCTTGCACGGAGTAAAATCCAGCTTGGCGCCAAAATACGCGCAGGTGTGGCTTTCCGGGTCGCTGTCTGAGCGGTCGCCGTCATAATCGCCGTAATCGCGCCAGGGTGCAAATCCGTGGAAAATCGTCCAGGGATTCAAATAGCGCAATTCAAGCGGAGCATACACCGCGATTCCTTCCAGGAATGAAACGGAAAGCCGCTTAAAAAAACGCGCGTCCAGCTGGTGATAGTAAAAATACTTATCCACGTTCAGCTCGGTGACGGCAGCGCTGTACTGTAAGGAAGGCGCATAAAATGAAAGCTTTGCTGTTGTCGCACCGGTCATATAGTCAGAGATGATGACGGAGCCGCCTTGCGTGCGTCCTACCGACTGCGTGCCCTGATTGAGCATAAACTGAACGCCGCTCCCCTGCGAAAACGAAGCGCCGGTAGAAAGCCATGCCCAATGCGGAAAATTGGCGTCAACTTCATCCGCGCTTGCAGGAATGCTCGAATAATTGTCCTCATGCTGCATGGCGCCCTGATTTTCTGAAAGCTCCATGACGGCGCCCATCGACACATAGTCCCCCATGTCGATTGTCACCGGCATTTCAAAAAGTCCGCTTCTGCTGTACCGGTCATAAACCCAGTCTATGTCGTCATTGGACTTCCAGTACCCCTCAAGATTGAGGGCAGGCTCAAATGAAAAGCTTAAAAGGTCGCTTGCGATTGAAAACTGTTCCTCTGCAAAATACGATTCGATTCTGTCATAGTTTGCGCGGCCGGGTTCACTCAGGCTGTCATAGTCTATTTCTGCCATAATGGCACGGATACGCGAAATGCTCAGGGGCGCGCTGTCAGCAAAGGACAGCGTTTCAGATTCAAGTGAAAGCGCCTCAAGAGCGTCATATATCCAGTGACCGGAAGGAATAAGCTCCTGTGCGCCCCGGGAAGCGGGAAACAGCAACGATACCGCAAACACAAACAGAGCGGCGTGAGCGAGCAGCGTTTTTTTCATGCTTTTTAACTCCTGTTATTTTTCTGTAACTGCAATGGCGTTCTCATAGCAGGCAAGCAGTTTCGGTGTCAGCGCGGAAATAGACCACTTGGCGCCCCACTGCTTTGCTTCCTCTGATTTCTGCTTACGAAGCTGCGCATTCTGTATCAAAGAGAGCACTTTTTCGCTGAATTCTTCTGCATCCTCATGTACCATATAGCCGCCGTGGTCGCCCTGCATGACGTCAACCGTTCCCATCTCGCCGACAGCAACAACGGGCAGTCCTGCAAGCATTGCTTCCACCGTGACAAGTCCCTGCGTCTCAGTCTTGCTGGCAAACACAAACACCTGCGACATGCGGTAAAAGTAAATCAAATCCTTTGACGGCACGTACCCGGTAAAAAACACGGAGCCGGAAAGGCCGCGCGAAGAGGCAAGCGCCTCAAGCTCCTCTGCATACGGTCCGCCACCTACTAACAGCAGCACCGTCTTAGGCACCGTCTTCTGAACTTTCTCAAGCACATCAAACAGGAACGAGAGATTCTTTTCCTTTACGATTCGTCCCACGTACAGCAGCACTTTGGCGCCTTTTATCGCCGGGAATTTTTTGCTCAGCTGCCCGGAAACGGCAAGCGCACGGGCAAGCTTATACTTGTTCTGCCCCGAAGGAATTCCTGTCGGCAGAATTGAAACTGGACGGTCAACGCCATAGCGGTGCACAACCTCTGCTATATGCCGGGTCGGAGCGACAATCACCGAAGCGCGCTTTAAGTAAAACTTTACCAGCGACTTACCGAGCTTCCGAAGCCCCGCATCAGGCAGAAACGAAATATAGTTTGCAAGATAATCTTCCCACAGCGTATGAAAGGTAAACACATAGGGAACATGCCGGTGACGAGCATACAGCGCGCCGAAGTAGCCCATCGTGAATTCAGAATTAAGGTGAATCACGTCAGGGTTAAACGCATCCATTGATTTTTTGATGAAGCGCCACTTATACAGCCGTGCCATCCGGTCTTCCTTCGAAAAAATCACGCTGGTAGAAGGAACACGAATAACCTGAAAAGGAGAAGATTGATCTCTGGATTTCTCATCAAACAGCGCATTGCGCTGCTGCTCTTCGGTATATTCAAGGCAGACAACGCAGACAGAATGTCCTATTTTGGAAAGTTCCTGCGCATAGGAATGAACGGACATGGCCACTCCGTTTATACGGGGAAAGTAGGCATCCGTAAACATCGCTATTCTCATACTTCTTAAAACTATATACGATTTTTTTACAAACAGCAAGAACTCAGGCTTTTTAAGCCTTTTAAGGCTTAGAGGCCCCCGCTCTTCCGACTCAGGCAGCCCCGCTACAGCTCTCCAGACTCGCCCCCTGCTCCTTTCCTAGCCGCTCAGAGGGCGCTCTATGGCTAAAATCCGCATAACGTGGTATACTCACGGCTAATCTATGACTTCCAACGACAAACAGACGATATATACACTTCTTAAAACCGCCGCGGATGCGCTTCTTGGCTATGAAGATCCTGCTTTTTCAGGCGACATGCCGGTTTTCACTGATGACGAGATGGCACATACAGCGGAAAAGGCCACACCGGCACAGGCTGTTGCGGCAGCAGGGCTAGCGGCGGCACCCGGATATGCGGCACCGGGACATGCGTCTCCGGGACAAGCTGCGGCACCGGGACATGCGACTGCAGAGTATGCGGCGGCAGAAAAGCCCGCCACTTACGGCGCGTTACCAGAAGCCGCTGACAGCGACGCGCTTACACACATTGCACAGAAGATTTCCGTATGCACAAGATGCCCGCTTTCTCAGACCCGCACAAACACGGTACCTGGTACAGGCGTGCGGCATCCGGTAGTGGCAGTCATAGGCGAAGGGCCGGGACACGACGAAGACATGCAGGGAGAACCGTTTGTAGGAAAGGCCGGAAAGCTTCTGGACAAAATGCTATCCGCAATCAAGCTTTCGCGCACCACAAACTGCTACATCTGCAATATCGTAAAATGCCGTCCGCCGCAGAACCGCACGCCGTATCCAGAAGAAGCCGCCGCCTGCGAGTCATTCCTGCATGCCCAGCTTTCTGCCCTTAAACCCCGCATGATTTTGTGCGTGGGAAACACGGCGGTCAAAAACCTGTTAAAGACGACAGACGGCATAAGCCACATGAGAGGCGCCTTTTATGAATGGAACGGCATTCCGGTGGCGGTTACCTACCATCCGAGCGCCCTTCTCCGCGACGAAAGCTTAAAGCGCCCCGCCTGGGAAGACTTAAAAATGCTGCGCGAGCGGCTCCTGTCGCTGGAACCTGACTACGCACGTGCATTTGACGAGCAGGCGCCCCTCTCCGGAGAAAGATAGTGCGGTATCTTTCACTCGTTCTGAACCTGCCGCTAAAAAGCGCCTTTACCTACGCAGACCTCGAAGAAAACGCAAGCATTCCAGACCTTACCGGCTGGCGGGCTGACGTAAAGTTTGGAAACCGGCGCATGACCGGCTACATCATCGCCCAGTATGCAGAGCTTCCGCCAGACTGCCCGGTCGACGAAAGCAAAATCCGCCCGATTCTGCGCCTCGTAGACAAAGAGCCGCTCGTTACAAAAGATACGATTGACCTTGCGCTGTGGGTGTCACGCTTTTACCTGTGCTCACACGGCGAGGCCTTAAGCGCCATGCTTCCAAGCGGAAAACGAGGAACGGATGCCGGAAGCTTTTCGTTTGCAGAGGAGGCGCCGGAAGCAACCCCGCGCGTACTAAGTGACGAGCAGAAGCAGGCGGTGGAAGGCATACTCGCAGAAGATGAATCCACCTCTCAAGCCGGAAGATTTCACTATCTTTATGGCGCTACTGGCACCGGAAAAACCGAAGTCTTCCTACAGGCAGCGGAACGGCTTCTCTTACAGGGGAAAGGCGTCATCTATCTGGTGCCGGAAATCGGACTTACCGGACAGGTTATCGAAGCTGTCAGCGCGCGCTTTGGAAAAACGGTAGCCGTGCTGCATTCAGAACTGACACCAAGCCAGCGCTTAGGTGAATGGAAGCGGATTCTGCACCGCGAGGCCCGCGTCGTAATCGGCGCGCGCAGCGCTGTCTTTGCGCCGGTGCCGGATTTAGGGCTTATCATTATCGACGAAGAGCATGACGGCTCCTATAAAAGCGGAAACACGCCCCGCTACCACGCCCGGCAGGTCGCCATGTACCGCGCAAAAAAAGAGGGCATACCGCTTGTGATGGGAAGCGCAACCCCCAGCGTGGAAGCATGGTTTTCCATGCAGCAGGGCATCATCAGGCGGCACACGCTTACCCGGCGCCTCGCTGGCGGAAAAATGCCTGAAATCACAAGCATAAACTTGAGCCTGCAGCCTGCAGCAGGTGGCTGCATCTCTGAGCCGCTTGCAGAAGCGGTACGCGAGACACTTGCGCAAAAACGGCAGACCATTCTCTTTCTGAACCGGCGCGGCTTTACCCATTTTTTCCGCTGCAACAGCTGCGGCTACGAGCTTACATGCAAAAACTGCTCCGTGGCGCTTACCTACCACAAAAGCGAAAAACGCCTGCGCTGCCATTACTGCGGCTGGTCAGTTACACCGCCCCAGCAGTGCCCCGCCTGCGGCTCACTCGACGTGGGCTATTCAGGATTCGGCACCGAATACATAGAAGCCGAAGTTGCGGCAAAATTCCCCACGGCCCGGGTTATCCGCATAGACACCGACAGCCTTACCCACAAGGGCGAGCTCCAGGAAAAACTGGATGCATTCCGCCGCGGTGAATACGACATCATGCTGGGAACGCAGATGGTCGCAAAGGGGCTTAATTTTCCGAACCTGCTTTTGGTCGGCGTGGTGCTTGCCGACACAGGCCTTCATCTGCCGGATTTTCGCGCCGCAGAGCGCACCTTTGCCTTAATTACGCAGGTTGCCGGGCGCGCCGGCCGTTTTTTCCCAGACGGCAAGGTACTTGTCCAAACCTACAGCCCCGACCGGGAGCCGGTTCTCTGCGCCGTAAAGGGTGATATTGCGCGTTTTTACACTGGAGAGCTTTCCACGCGGGAACTGCTCGGTTTTCCGCCGTATGCGCGCATGGTGCGCCTGGTATTCCGCGCGCCTACAGAAAAGCAGGCAGCGCTGGCAGCAGAGGGAGCTGCCCATATTCTGGAAGCGCTGCTTAAAAATGAGGGCGCACAGGACGTAGAAGTACTCGGCCCTGCAGAATGTCCGCTTGTAAAGATTGCGGCAAACTGGAGGTACCAGATTCTGCTTCGCGGGAAAAAGCTCCTTCCCCTGCAGCAGGCTGCGGGCGTATTCCTTGAGCAGTACCGCTCCCCAAGCGACGTGTACATTGAATGTGATGTAGACCCGGTAAGCCTGCTGTAATGCGAAAAAATGAGTCAGCCGTAATGGCCGACAGCCCGCTAATTACCGATTTGCGACAGCAGAATGTTTACCGATTTGCAATTTTACGACAGCCCGATGATTACCGATTTACACGTGGCGCCGGACACCTGAAAAGCTTACGTTCCAGAGGAAAAGCCCCTGTGGCGGCGCTGTAGGCCCGGCTTTGCTTCGGTCACAGGCGAAAAGCGCCTCGGCGAACTCTTTTTTCCCTTTTCCTTCTTTCTCGAATGAAACAAGCGTGCCGGTAAGGCTCCGCACCATTTTCCACAAAAAGGCATTGGCGCAGATTTCAAATACGACTTTATCCCCCTGAGGAAAAAAACAGGCGTGTTCAATATAGCGTTTTGTCGACAGGCTTGCATCTCCTGCCGCCGCAAAAGTCGCGCAGTCAATCTCGCCATGCAGGACAGAAGCCATATCATTCAGCACCCCTACATCTACCTGCCGGCGGAGTGCCCAGACATAGCGCATGTCGCTTGCAAGGGGGGCATCTCCCGGATACAGGAAATATCGGTAGGTGCGGCTCGTAGCAGAAAAACGCGCGCTGAAATCTTCCGGCACTTCACGCGCCGTGTGAATGCGCACATCCGGCGGCAGAAACGCATTCAGCGCAAGCGGATAGCGGTCAACAGGAATGGAGTCTATCGGTGAAAAAAAGTTCGCGGCCTGGGAAGATGCATGGACGCCACTGTCAGTGCGTCCGCTTCCGGCAAGAGCAACCGGCCTCTTATGCAGTTTTTCAAGTGCCGCTTCTATCGCAGCCTGCACGGTCCGAACCGGTTTTCCGCCGTCAGCTTTATCCTGCCGCTGCCAGCCGCAAAAATCGGTTCCGTCATACGAAAGCGTAAGGAGAATGTTGCGCATCAGCTTTCAGACTCCCCGTCATCATCCTCGTTGAATTCAAAATCAATCGTATTTGCAGCCTTCAGTTCCGCGGTAAGTGTGTCATACAGGTTTCGCGCATGCTCAAGAAGCGGGCCGGGCTTATTCTTCGAGGACTTACCCAGGCCGAAAATACGCGCGATAGAGCGCTTTCCGGCATCAAGCTTTTTATAGCGCAGCGGCAAATCCTCTTTCTGCCCGTATTTATATTCAAGCAGGCTTCCAAGATAAATAAGGCCGTCATAGCCGTAATTTTTGTCGATATCCGGGCCAAAATTGTTCACGACAGTGATGGACTCAGTGCCGCTCATTTCATTTAGCACCGTCTGCTCGTAGAAGAATGTTGCCTTCCGGTAAAACACTTCGGCTATGTAGTTGTAATTGTGATTCGGCATCACCCGGTCCAGGTCGCGGCAGAGCCATGCAAGGCGCAGGCAGATAAGCCCCCGCTTGAACGTAGGCGCATAGGTTACGTCCAGCAGCTCGTATGTCTGAAGCGCAAGATAATAAATCGCAGCTCCGTCCAGAAGCGACCGCTCTTTGATTAGGTCATAATAGGGAAAAATCGTGAACGTGCGGTTACGGCGGTTTTCTTCATCAAGGTGAATGCGCCGCAAGCTGTTTTTATCATCCACTTCCTTAAAATCAGACCACAAAAGCGCCATGTGACACTTCGGGCAGGCGCCTACCGCATACAGCAGCGGATAAATCATGCCATATTTTTTGGAAGGCTCGTAATTCCGGCGCAGTTCATCAGTAAGGTCGCCTGCAATCATGCGTCCGCTTCCAGAAAGCATTTCTTCACGCTGAAACTCTTTCTGGCAGACCGGGCACAGAACCTTCGTTTTTGACCAGTATGAAATTGCAGGTTTTTTGGTAAACGCTGATTTAGCCACTTATTTCTCCTGTACTGGCGCCAGAAGCACCGTCTTTTGATTCTATCACAACATAGGCGATTGCGAAAGATTTTTCATGGCTCAGGGAAAGGTGAACCCTTGCCCCCGCGCCCGCACGAGCGTCAAGCAGCGCCTGAACCGACGGTGCAAACGCAAACGAAGGCTTTCCAGCCTCATCTTTCACCACCCAAAAATCTTTCAGCACCAGGCCTGAAAATCCCGTACCAAGCGCTTTAGAAAACGCTTCCTTGGCAGCAAAGCGCGCAGCATAATGCTCCCACGAGGCGCGGGCTTTTGCTTTTCCCGTCCACTGCTCTGCCTCGTTAAAAAAACGCTCGCACAGGCTCCCGCTTTCCACCCATTTTTCGAAGCGGGCCACCTCGGCGATGTCGCAGCCTATTCCGTAAATCATAAGCTTTCAGTCTCTTCATCTTCTGCTGCAGGCGGCTCAGCGCCTTCTGAAGGAGCAGGGTCCCGCTTCTGGACAAACTCAGTAAAACGCACCGACACCGTCTTTGCGACCGAGTCGCTGACAGTAAAGCTTCCCGGAACCATCACGGTAAGCGGAAGCTCCACAATACCAGTACTGGTAACAGAGCCGCAGTTTACAAAAAAGACAAAGCCGGTAGGAGCATATTTTTCAAGCTCACTCTGAGCGCCGGTAAGCGTAAGAGATGCCGTTTCCACTGACAGCTTTGCCTCAAGCCCTTCCGGAACATTGATGAGGTTTACCGGCAGATTCTCAAACGTCCGCTCGATGATGACAGGCTCAACCGTCACCTGAACCGACACCGTCTTTACATCATCATTTCTGACAAAGCTGCTTCCCGTCTCAAGTGCGACGTCAAACGTCTGTGATTCAGAAATTCCCTCTACAGAAACAGTTTTTGTCTGGAGCCGGCGGTATTTTTCCACCATATTGTGCGGGCCGGTCATCTTTATCTGGGAAGGAGTGACAACCGTCCCCTTCACTTCATACCCGTGAGCCGGATTTCCCGCAAGCAGGGGACTTACCGGTACATAGCCCGAAACCTGCTGCTCGACAGTGAGCGGCACCGCCTCAGGACTTATCCGTATCTCAAGAGGATCAACCAGAAGCGCGTTTCCAGAAAGCTTTGTGTACACATGCAGGTCGTATGTGCCGTCATCGGTAAGGTAGTCCGCATTCAAATACGCGTAAAAGTCGGACTCGCGCAGCAAAAGGACATCATCCTTACTGCATCTGACCGTTATCTTCACCTCAGCCGGATAGGGAGCTGCGGGGACAATACCGTTTTCCGCGCTTACATGCAGCGGCACGATGAACGTCTTTGTATCAAGGCTGGAAACCTGAAACAAAACATACAGTCCCAGCGCCATGATAAAGCAGATGACTTTTGCCGGCCAGTGTTCCTGAATATTACTTATAAGCTGATTTACTTTCATCAATGGTATCCTCAATCGTATATTGATCAGGAGTTAAATCCAGAAGATTCTCAAGCACTTTTGTCAGCTGCTCTGTTTTCAGGTCATAATGCAGGTGGGAATCGTAAGCAAGGCTGATTGCGCCAGACTCCTCAGAAACAACCAGGACAACAGCATCCGTCTGTTCGCTTAAGCCAAGGGCCGCACGATGGCGTGTGCCAAATGTCTTTTTAATATCATACTGCTCTGACAGCGGCAAAAAACAGCCTGCAGAGACAACTTTTCCCGCCTGAATAAAGCATGCGCCGTCATGAAGGGGGGTGTCGTGTCCAAAAATAGTCACCAGCAGGTTTGAAGACAGGTCTGCATTGATTCGCGTTCCGGTATCCATAATGTCATCCATCTTTGTATGCCGCACAAAAACCGCAAGCATGCCGCGACGCTGCTTTGAAAGCATTTCGGCCGCAATAATCACGGAGTCTACATATGTGTGCCGGCTGCGCTTTCCGAAGGCAAACCATTCGCCCTGCCCCAGCTTCAAGAACATCTTGCGGATTTCCGGCTGGAATACGATGGCAAAGCAGACAACCAGACCGGGAGCGATAAAATTGAGCAGCCACAGCAGCATGGAAAGTCTGAACAGAAGCGCCACAGCATACGACATGGCGACGATAATACCGGCACGGATAATCTGAACGCCATTGGTCTTTATGATGATCTGATACGCCTTGTAAAGCAAAAAGGTCATGACCGCTATATCGAGTACCGGCCGTATATAATCATACAGGATTTTCAGGTTGTTAAATGCATTCACGCTTTTGCCAGGCCCCCGTCCAGTATAGAGATTTTCTCGAGCAGTGTCATAGTATCAACAGCGGGTTTTACATCATGCACGCGGATAAGGGAAGCTCCGCCCTGCACTGCAAGGATATCTGCGGCTACAGTACCAAAAAGCCGCTCTTCCGGCGGTACGGGAGAAGAGCCACGCTGTAAAAGCGCGCCGATGACAGTTTTGCGGGAAAGAGCCATAAGCACAGGATAGCGTCCCTTGCAAAGCTCGCCGCAGTGCAGGATAAGAGTGCTGTTTCCGGCTGCATCTTTTCCAAAGCCGATTCCAGGATCAACAATTATTTTATCAGCAGCAATTCCACGGCTCACTGCAAGCTCCGCTCTGGCGGCAAGATATTCATCAACTTCAGAAAAAACATCGCGGTAGGCAGTGTTCGCCTGCATATTCTGCGGAATTCCGCGCTTATGCATTAAAATGACCGGAATACCAGAACGGGCGCACAGCGGAAACAGCGCCTCGTCATCTTCAAGTGCGGATACATCATTCAGAATATCAGCGCCGGCATCCAGGGCCGCCTGCATGACAGCACTTTTTCTCGTATCAACAGAAATGGCAACGGTACGGTTATGCTTACGGATTTCCTGGACAAGAGGCACAACACGACGGATTTCCTCTTCTGCATCTACATAGTCAGAGCCAGGCCGGGTGCTTTCTCCGCCAATATCAAGAATATCAGCGCCCTCATCTATAAGTCTGAGCGCATAGTCGATGGCTCGGCATCCAGCTCCCGCACGGCTTTCAGCATAAAAAGAATCCGGCGTAACATTTACAATTCCCATGACAAAAGCAGCTTTATCTGTCTGTAAAGTTCTGTCTGCAAGTACAAGCTTTTTCATACATCACTCCTTTTTTTAATGCCACAAACAGTACAATAGCGGCCGTGCAGTGTTTCAAAACCGCATTTTAAAGGCCCTGCAAACGCCACATTCCAGGCCCTGCAAAATCAGCACATGGAAAAAAAGCACATAAACGCCCCTCTTTACCATGCCTCCTAAGAGTTCAGCAGCTGCTTTGCAGAGTGCACCAAATGTTTTGGCAGCATACCGGCATCTTCACAGACCTGCGCGCGGCTTCCGTGTGCGAAGAATGTCTCGGGAAAAGCTTTTACCGCAGTATTGGTGTAGCCGGAAGCATACAAAAGCATCTGTATGTATTCAGCAACACCGCCGGTCTTTACCCCATCTTCAATCAATAGAACGCCAGTATACTGCGCTGCAAGGTCCTTAATATACGCTTCATCGAGCGGCTTTATGAACCGCAGGCAGTAAATATCAGCGTAGATACTGTCCAGAAGAAGCGCTCTGGCAGCCTGCAAAGTCTCACTGTAAAAGCCGCCTGTGCAAACCAGAAGCAGTTTCTGACGCGGCTCAGTATCCTCAAATTCAACGCTGAGCGACGGCTCAAAGTCAGAACAGGTCAGGAGTATTCCGCGTCCCGGCACCACCGGAAGCGAAAACGCCGGTAACTCTGACGGGCAGGTAAGCTTCGGATAGCGGATGGCGACAGGAAGCCCGCAGTGCACGGCCCAGTCAAGGCAAAGTGACAAATCAGAAGCGCTCGCCGGACAAAGCATCTGCAGATTCGGCACAGAACGCAGAAGCGAAATGTCAAAAACTCCCTGATGAGTTTCACCGTCATTCGGGACGGGACCTGCGCGGTCAAACACCAGTACAACAGGCAGCGCAGGAAGTGCCACGTCATGAATAATCTGATCGATGGATCGCTGTATAAAAGTCGAGTAAATGGCTACGACAGGAATCATGCCCCCGCGGGCAAGTCCTGACGCAAATGTGACGGCATGCTCTTCCGCAATCCCCACATCGAAAAACCGGTCAGCAAAATGCCGGGAAAATGCATCAAGTCCGGTTCCCTTTGCCATTGCAGCGGTAATGGCCGCAATTTCCGGATGCGTTTCTGCAAGCGCAACGACGGAATTACTGAATGCCTCCGTAAAACTTAAGGCATCAAATTTTTCGACCTTTCCATCGCTGATTGCAAACGGTCCGATGCCATGAAAGCTTGCGGGATCGTTTTCCGCGGGACTATAGCCCTTTCCTTTTTTTGTGCGGATATGCACGACTACAGGCTGGGACAAGGTACGCACGCGGCGCAAAACCTCTTCGAGTTCCTTTATATTGTGTCCGTCAAGAGGACCGACATACTCAAACCCGAGGTCCGTAAACAGATTATCTGTAAGGAAAAGCCCTTTTAAGCCCCGCTTAAAGCGGAAAAGCAGCTTTCCGAGATGGTGCTTTGAATTGGGGATTGCATCTACAATTCTGTCGATGCAGCGTCTTGCAGTCTGGTAAAAATGCGACACGGTAATCCGGCTAAGGTAGCTGGAAAGCATGCCATTGTTCGCATCTATGGACATTTTGTTGTCATTGAGTATAACAATCAGATTTTTTGCAAGCTGACCGGCATGCATCAGCCCTTCAAACGCAAGGCCTCCGGTAAGCGCACCGTCACCAATGACAGCGACAACTTTTCCTTTCTTTCCCTGCGCTTCCCATGCTGTCAGCAGGCCGAGCGCCTGCGAGATGGATGTTGAAGCATGTCCGTTATCAAAATAATCATGCGGACTTTCGTTGTGTCTGGTAAAACCGGATATTCCGCCATGCTGGCGCAGCGAATCAAACTGTTCATAGCGTCCTGTAAGCATTTTATGCGCATAGCACTGGTGGCTTACATCAAAAATAATGGCATCCTCAGGGCTTGTGAACACCCTGTGCAAGGCAACAGTCAGCTCAACTATTCCAAGATTACTGGCCAGATGCCCGCCATTTTTTGCTACGACAGAAATTATTTTTTTTCTAATCTCTTCAGCAAGTTCCGGGAGCCGGGATTCAGGAAGATTATGCACATCTTGAGGAGAATGAATTGAAGAAAGAATCCTACTTGAAAAAGGAATAACTCGCCCCCTAAAAAAAAGACCGCGTAAGTCGGAACTATCGCGACTACCGCGGTCTTTATTCTGCTTTCATCACAGAGTCGTAAGAAAATCTACTTGCTCTTATGACGATTGCGTCTAAGCATCTTCTTTCGCTTATGTGTCGCCATCTTCTGGCGCTTTCTTTTCTTTCCACAGGGCACGATGGGCACTCCTTAGTAAAAATGTATTGTCATTATGGTCAAAAGGGGTATCTTGGTCAAGTACACCTTACGACTTTTTTTACTGTTTTTCGATACGGTACTGAACGTCCTTGTTGAACAGCTGCTTAGCTGCCAGAGAAACTACCTTACCGTCATTTTCGTCAATCAGCGGATCTTTAATCATTGACATCTGATAAGCACGGCGACTTGCAGCTACAGATATTTCGTATACATTGCCGTTAAATTTAACAAGATTTTCAAGCGGAAAAATCATCGAAAACTCACCTCTTAATAATATTCTACAGTATAATGAATTACAAACAATATGTCAAACAATGCCGTATCTGATGGCCTGCTGCAAAAGCGAAACCTGTTACTAAAAAAAAGAGCTTTTACGAGCGCCCCCGTCCCGTAAATTCATACAAAAGCGCATTCATAATCGCTGCGGCAATCGTACTGCCGCCTTTTCTGCCGCGCGCAACTATATGCGGTATAGATGAATTCAGAATCAGCTCTTTTGCGGCCGTCACATTCACAAAGCCAACCGGAACGCCGATGACAAACGCCGGAGAAAAAATGCCGGCATCCGAAAGCTGGCGGATGCGCACAAGCGCTGTCGGAGCATTGCCGCACACATACACAACGGGCCGGCCGTCTGCCTTAAAAAGCCGTGCAGTCTTATCCACACTGCAGGCAGCCCTCGTCAAAGCGCTTTCGGCACTGGACTTGGCAACGTCCTCATCAGCCATAAAACAGCAGGCTTCAATACCAAGCTTACGGCAGGCAGGGCGACTAATTCCCGCCAGAGCCATATTCGTATCGGTCACAATCCGCGGAGAAGCCTTTGCAAGCAGATTGCAGGCAACATCCAGTGCCGACTGTGAAAAAGTGAGTGTTTCTGCGTATTCAAAATCTGCGCTTGCATGAATCGCCCTGAACACCACCGGCCGGAGCCTTTCCGGCACAACGACCTGCCGCTCCTTTAACTCAGCTTCTATTGTCGCCATGCTTTCGTCTTCAATAGCTGCCGGCTCAAAATACTGTATCGAAGAAAACTGAGGAAGCGCATCCTCGGAAAACAATTCCAGACTCAAAACTCAACTCCCCGGCGGGCATGGATGCCGCTGTCAAAAGGATGACGGATTTTTTTCATTTCGGTGATATAGTCAGCTTCAGAAAGGAATACCGGCGCGGGATTTCTGCCTGTAAGGACAAGCTCAACGCCCGGAAGCGGCGCTAAAAGCAGCGCATCAACAGCTGCACGGTCAATCATCTGTTTTTCATATGCCGCACAGATTTCATCAAGCACAAGCAAAATACCGGATGCACTGTCAGGTTCAGCGGAGGTTTCAGCAGCATACGAGGCGCAGAGCGAAAGCGCCTTCTCCAGGTTTTTGCAGCACAAGCTCTTTGTCTCCTGCCTTTCCTGCTCATCCATATCCTTGACAAAGTGCTGGCCACCCTTACCGCGAAGAACAACGGCGCCCAGCCGCTCCAGAGAAGCAATCTCCCCTGACAGGCGGCTCTTCAAAAACTGCACGATAACGACATGCCAGCCGTTTCCCAGGGCACGGAGCGCAAGCCCCATAGCTGCAGTCGTCTTTCCCTTGCCTTCTCCGCAATACAAGTGAATCATACGGGCATTGTATCACAGGAAAGTATTTTGTAAAGCGCTTCCATATCCAGCGATTCTCTGACTACTGCGGCAAGCCTGTCATATTCCTGGTTCCGGGACGCGGCGTACTCACTGAATGCAGGGACGGCAATGCCCTTGCGGGCGCACAAAAGCTGCACGAAGGCGCGGCAGATTTCTTCCTCGTCAAAAAAGCCGTGCACATACGTTCCCAAAACAGAGCCATTGATACAGCCGACAGCCTGCTCCTCCAGTCCCGTCGTAACTCCGTGATGAATCTCGTATCCGCTGACAGCACAGCCAGAAAGGCAGCCGTAGACACCGTCAGTTTTCTGGAAGCTTGTATGAACCTGCCGGCGCGTTTTTGAGACGCTGAACACCGTTTCTACCGGCAGCAGCCCAAGTCCTGCAATCTCATTCCTCGGAAAACCGCCTTCGTTTCCCTCCGGATCATGCAGGCATCGACCTAAAAGCTGGAAACCGCCGCACAATCCCACGACAGGAAGCGCTGAACGCGCCTTCCGTATAACCAGCCTGTCAAAGCCCGTCTGGCGGAGCCAATCAAGCGTCTGAACGGTATTCTTTGTTCCAGGCAGCACCAGCATATCCGGCTCTCCCGAAACCGACACGCACTCACCGTATTCTTCCATGCTTTCGCAATAAGACACCTGCACAAAGGGGAGTCGGTCAAATGCCGCAAGGTCGGTAAAATTCGAAACATACGGAAACCGCAAGGCGACAATATGCAGGCAGGTCTCCTGCTTTTCCACATTCTCAAGCCGCTCGCTAAGGCTGTCCTCATCATCAATCCGAAGATTCGGAATATAAGGCACGACACCAAGCACCGGAATTCCGGTCAGAGCATGAATCTGCTCAAGTCCATCCTGCAACAGCGAAACTTCACCGCGGAATTTATTGATGATGAATCCTTTTATCCGCTTCCGCTCCGACTGAGGAAGGAGCGCGGCCGTTCCATACAGCGAGGCAAACACGCCGCCCCTATCAATATCTCCTGCAAGCAGAACGGGAGCATCCACCAGCTCCGCAAGCCCCATATTCACGATGTCATCTTTTTTCAGGTTGATTTCCGCAGGACTTCCTGCGCCTTCTATAACGATGACATCATATTCATCCTGCAGCCGGCGATAAGCGGCAAGAATCTCAGGTATAAGCTTCTTGCGGAAAGCAAAATAGTCTCTTGCAGACATTACGCCACGGACTTCTCCGTTAACAATCACCTGGCTGCCTTTGTCACTGCAGGGCTTTAGCAGAATCGGATTCATGGAAACATCTGGCAGAATGCCGGCTGCCTCCGCCTGCATTATCTGCGCACGCCCCATCTCAAGCCCGTCTTCCGTCACGCCGCTGTTAAGCGCCATGTTCTGACTCTTAAAAGGAGCTGCCCGGTAACCGTCCTGCGCAAAAATCCGGCAAAGAGCTGCAACCAGAAGGGACTTACCCGCATTACTCATCGTTCCCTGCACCATGATAACCCGCGCCTTTTTCTTTCCGGGCGCGTCCAGGGGGCCAGTTTTCGACTCCGGAAACGTTACGTCGAAAGAAAGCGCTTTAGAAAGTGCGTTCAGAAGCACAGTGTTTTCCTGCGGTGTTTTTACCGCAATGCGATACCAGGAAGCGTCAAGTCCGTAAAAATCGGCGCACTGCCGGATTACTACCAAAGAATCCGGTGCCGTAAATGACGAAAGATCTGCTGCACACTGGAAAAGAATAAAATTTGCATTTCCTTTAATACAGCGGAGAGACAGCCTTTGTAAGGCAGAATACATACGATTCCGCTCACCTGTAATACACGCTAGCGTTTTTTCCGCCCAGTCACTCCGAGCTGTTTTTTTTGATTCCGTCCACCGAGCCGGACAAGCTTCCGGCGCCGAACGAGTTCCCGGCTCCGCAAGAGCTTCCCCCGCCCCGCAGCCTTCCTGCTCTGCCGCACGCGCTTGCGACAGGTCACATTCGGTTGGCGGCAAAGCACACTCTTGCGGCTGATCACATTCGGCTGGCGCCGCCTGCGCTGAAAGCTCCGCCTCAAGCACCGCTTCCCCGCACCGTACACTTTCTGAACTGACAGCCCACGGCCGCTGCCTCTCGCAGAAGCGAGAAGCAAGCGCACTGTCAGAAAAAATTGCATAGCCAAGGCGAAGCCCGGCCATTCCATAATATTTGGTGAATGCGTTTACAACAACAAGATGCGGGAACCGTGCAGAGCTGCCAAGTAGCCTGCGAACTACAGTTTCTGCATCCGGCGAGAACTGACAGAAACAGGCATCAAGCACAAAAAGCGTTCCCGTCTGCTCGCAGAGAGAAGCAACAGCAGAAAGCATTTCAAAAGAAAGCGTCACTCCGGTAGGATTTGCAGGATGCGCGAGAAACAAAAGCCCCGCTCCCCGAAGCACCTCCGGCAAGCGACGCAAATCATCTTCCGTAAACGCAAAATCAGCTGATTCTTTCAGAAGGAAATGCGCAATCTGGCAGCCGGCAGCTTTCGCGGCAGCCTCATACTCAGTAAAAGCAGGCTCGACAATTACAGCTTTCGCGCCGCCAGAAAGAGAGACAAGCGTATATAAGATGTCAGCGGCGCCGGCTCCGCACACAACAGACGCGCTGTCGCAATTCCAGAAGCGAGCCAAAAGCGCTTTCAGTGAAGAAGCCTCAGCATCCGGATATCTGGAAAAATTCTCGGAATCAAGGACAAGCGAAGCAAGCGCCTGCTGTGCCGCCGGATGAAGCCCAAGCGGATTTATATTTGCAGAAAAGTCTATCGAGTTAGAAATGCGTGCCGCGCCACCATGTTTATTCATGACTTGAGTGTAACATAAAGCTGCTGTTATTGACAGACCCCTGCGATTTCGCTATTATTCCGAAATAATCGATTATTCATTTGGAGGCTAGTCATGGCAGGAGCCAGTAAAAACTCTCGTACCACTGTTGCTACACAGAAATTTATGTGCCCCGATTGCGGCGGCGAAATCGTTATGAAGACGATGTTCGAAAGCGGCAGACTGAGAAATCTTGCAGAATGCTCAAAGTGCAAGCGCACAGAGCGTCGTCCTAAAGATTTCAAATAATATCTGTTTTTAAATAGATATACAATAAAAAAAGCCTTGGCAGTTTCTGTGCACGATACGCCAAGGCTTTATTTTTTTCTAAAGGCATAAACGCCAGAACAAAGGCCCTGCCCTTTCGGGCAAAAGCCTATCGGCGCCATTCATCAAGCTGAGCCTGAATCAGCTCCTTTCCTTTTGCAAGCAGCGCAGCCTGCTCTTCCTTTCCAGAGGGAGCCGGAAAAATTCCCACAATTTTTACTTTGTAATCTCCGTGATGCAGATTCTTAAAGAACGTCTTTATGTTATTGATTCTGTACCCGCCATCAAGCGCACACACAACGACAGGCAGATTCGTTGCATCAGAGAGGCGGCGGAAACCTGCCGCATAAAAAGTTCCCAGCGAACCGTCTTTACTACGGGTTCCCTCAGGGAAAATAACAGGAATTTGTCTGCGCTCAACGACGCGCTTTCCGAACACGTCAATCGTGCGCATCGCAACAGAGGGACTGCCACGGCGCGGAATCATGCAGTGCTGCTCCGCACGGAGCATCTCCGACACAAGCGGAACATGGCGGGCAAGCTCATCCTTTGCCACAAAGCGGAGGTTTTTATCCCGCAGAAAATTCATATACAGCGGAATATCCATCAGGCTCTGGTGATTCGACATGATGATAAACTGAGGTGGAAGCGCATCTTTGTTATCAGGAAAACCAATAAACGAAAAATGCTTGAAAGCTTCAAGAATAGCAAAAACACGGGGCGCGCACACCTTAGTGATGTACCGGGACACTGCCAGACATGCTTTTTTAGAAACTGGGTACACAAGTATATTTGCCACCGCCGGCAGGGTTACGACAAAAAGAAGCGTTGAAAACGTTATGATATTCGAAAAAAAACTCACCATGCCAAAATTGTAGCGGCAATAAGAATCACTGTCAATTCAACATCTTTTCAACAGAATCGCAGATGACAGGAAGCGTATCGTACATGCGGCGGCACTCGGGTATGCTTGCAAGGAATATCCGCCCGTACGGCTTTTCCATGATGCGCCTGTCAAGAACGACGACAGCCCCCCGGTCATCACCGCGACGGATAAGACGCCCGAAGCCCTGCCGGAACTGAATGACCGCTTCCGGAACCGAAAGCTCCATAAAAGGATTTCCGCCACGTGCCTGCACCAGTTCACTTCTGGCAGCAAAAACAGGATCAGACGGCACCCCGAACGGGAGCTTTACAATAACAACCTGCGACAGGGAATCCCCCGGCACGTCAACGCCCTCCCAGAACGAGTCTGTAGCAAACAAGACGCTTGCGCGGTCATTCTTAAACGCTGACAGCAGCCGGAACCGGTCATCTTCCCCCTGCTTCAGCACCGTTATGCCACTTGAGCGCAGTGCATTGCGGGCTGCATCACAAGCGCGCCGGAGTGAGTCATACGAGGTAAACAACACCAGCGTCCTTCCACCGGCAGTTTCTATCAGCCTAACGACAGCCTGCTCAACATACGGCTGATACTCCCTGCTGTCCGGAAACGGCGCATCCCTAGGGACTGCAAGCAGCAGGTTCGTTTTGTAAGGAAACGGTGACGGAAACACTCCCTCAAGGATTCTCTCCCGCTCTACAAACCCCACTCCCGTCCTGCGCTGCCAGAAATTAAACGTGCCACCAATTCCAAGCGTGGCGGACGTACACACAGCGCTTTTCATCGGCTCAAAAACACCTTCATTCATAAGCGGGGCTATATCCAGCGGCGTCTGATACAGCTGGAAATAATAGGGAGAATCAAGATTTTTCGCTGCGGAAGGACTTAGACGCCTTTTTTCAACCCAGAAAACGCTGTCGGGATGCTCATTCCAGTCAAGAAACTGCTTGCAGAGGGCGACAGCATCATCCAGACGGCGAAGCACAGATTTTGTCTCGTACAATACAGGAACATCCCGATCCTCATCCGCTATAGTCTCCATCATATCCCGCATTAAACCGGTTACCTTTGCAACCTGCTGCTGAAGGTATGAAAGGCTATGCAAGACTTCACCAAAGCGCATTGCAGTAGCTTCATGCAGGCGAAGGGATCCTTCATTCTGCACCATCTCAAAGCCGCGCTCTTCTAGTGAAAGTAATGCGCCTTTGACTTCGGCTACAGCAGCTTCTATTTCAGCGCTATAATCCTCCTGCGCAAGCGCAGCTACCGTATATAAAAAGCCGGAAGCGGATCCCCGGCGCTGTCGGTAAAGCAGGTTCAGCTGTTTTCCAATCTTAAAGCGATTCAGGCTTTCGCTAAAAAAACTTGTCGCGGCATTTTCTATTCCATGCGCTTCATCAAAAATAATGCGGCGGTACGGCGGCAGGACAGCCGCATCATCATAACCGGCTCCCCCAAGGCGGGATTCGATATCCGCAAACAAAAGGTGATGATTCACGACCAGAAGCTGTGCATCTGCAGCCTCTTTCCGTACCCGCATGACAAAGCACTTCTCACGGAACGGACAGCGCATCCCCAGACATGCATCAGCCTCAGAGTTCACCCTCGTCCATAAAGCATCCGGCGGTAAAAACGAAAGGTCACTTCGGTCGCCTGTTTTCGTTTCCTGCACCCAGGCCGCAATCCTGTCAAAAACCTCTGTCTCCTCGCTAAATAAATCCCGCTCCCGGCCTGCTTCATCAAGCCTGCGCAGGCAGACATAGTTCTGCCGGCCTTTTACCAAAACGGCCTTTATTTTCTTCCCAATAATTTTTTCGGCGGCAGGAATATCTTTTTCCAAAAGCTGCTGCTGAAGGTTTATCGTCCCGGTAGAAACAACAACCCGCTCTTTGTTTTTAGATACCCAGAGCATAGACGGAATCAAATATGCAAATGATTTTCCGACTCCAGTTCCAGCCTCAAACACACCGACGCCATTTTTGTTAAAACATTCAGCGACAGCTTTTACCAGCTGCTGCTGCACAGGTCGTTCCTCGTAGTCAGGGGACATTTTTGCAAGCGGACCTGTTGACGAAAGGTATCCGGAAGCCTCTTCGGAAGACAACGGCACCGTCACAGAGGGCTTTATGGGTTCCATAACCACATACACAGCATCCACTGCATTGTTAATTATATAGAAGCCCTGAGCATTCTCCGAAACACGGGATGCGACAGAAAGGTCCGCATCAGAAGGCCTCAGGTTTCCAGAAGGATGATTATGAATCAGAACAGAACCGGCACGGGCTACGAATGCATTGACAGGAACTTCATGCTCGTTACCTCTGGCACCAACAGAAACCTCAGTTACAATGCCAGACTCGTTAATGGTACCGGAAAAAAAAACTTCATTGCCACCTGCAGCTTCAATGTGACGGCGCATCTCAACTATAACATCAGAAGTAAAGCGGTTATGAATATCCATGATTCTGCTACTCCCGGATAACTGGGGATAGAAATAAAAAAAAAGCCTTGTAAGAAGTGCTCTTACAAGGCTTATCCATCTCCTAGGCGAATTGAACGCCTGTTGTCGGGATGAAAACCCGATGTCCTAACCACTAGACGAAGGAGACATCTCATCACGTCTTGCGCTGTGATGGTGTTACTATATCCGGTCCAAAGAATAAAGTCAAGTAGCTGACAATGGATTTTTACATTTTTTTTGTTTTTTTTCTGTACTCCATCATCAGACTTCAACTTCTACCAGAATCGGACAATGATCACTTCCTGTAACCTCACTCAATATCCGGCTCTGCTTAACATGTGGCGCAAACGATTCGTTTACACACTGATAATCTATACGCCAGCCTATATTCTTTTCACGCGCATGAAAACGGTAACTCCACCAGGTATACTGCTTCGGCTCGGCGCAAAAGGCCCGGAACGTATCAACATATCCATTCTGCGTAAACATATCCATCCAGGCTCGCTCTTCAGGAAGATAACCGGCATTTCCCTCGTTTGACTTGGGATTTGCAAGATCTATTGGTTTATGTGCAATATTGTAGTCGCCGCAAAGCACAATGTTATAGCCTTCAGAAACAAGTCTGTTCAGATACTGGAACATAGCCTCGCAAAAGCCAAGTTTGTAATCAAGCCGGAGCCCTATCCCCTGGCTGTTCGGAAAATATGCGCTGAGCACACAGAGCTTTCCAAAAAAAGCGGCGGTAACACGACCTTCATCGTCATAAAGAGCATCTCCAAGCACTTCAACTTTATCCGGCGCAATCTTTGTATAGATTGAGGTTCCGCTATACCCTGCTTTTTTAGCTGAGCTCCAGTACGACCGGTATAGCGCACCCTCAGCACACACAGACACAAGCCCCTCAGCAGTCTTATCAGGAAGCGCAACAGACTCTTCCGCTGCCCCTGGCGCCAGAAGCGCCGCAGAAAGCTGAGACGGATGAGCCTTTGTTTCCTGAATGCAGACAACATCCGCATCAAACGAGAGCAGCCAGTCTACAAAACCTTTTTTTTCTACAGCACGAATGCCATTTACATTCCACGAAATTATTTTCATTACACACACTCCTTTTAGTCTGCAGAGCCATCATCCGCCTTGTTCTCAAACTTGGTGTAGCTTGAAAGAAAGAGCAGATTCACATCGCCGATCGGGCCGTTTCGCTGCTTTGCCACGATAAGCTTTGCGTCCTGCACGGGCTCCATCTCACCTTCCTCAGTCTTCTTGCGCTCACGGTGAATAAACATTACCACATCCGCATCCTGTTCGATGCTTCCGGAACCGCGCAACTGGTTCAAAGACGGCTCATTACCTTCTGCATCACGGGCAACCTGACAAAGTGCGACAACCGGAATTTCAAGTTCACGCGCAAGGCTCTTCAACGACTTTGAGATTTCGCTTACCTGCTCATATACGGGAGCCTGAGAGTTCTCGGTAGAAATAAGACCAATATAGTCAATGAATATAATTTCAATTTTATTGTTAACACGCATGCGCCGCGCCATAGCACGCAAATCAATAAGCGGCATATTCGGGGTATCAACAATATACAACGGCGCCTCATAAATTCGGCCCGCAGCCTCCTGTAGCTGCTGCAGCTCTGAAATCTTAAGCATACCGCTCCTAAGCTTATGTCCGGGGACACGTGCAGTCTGGCTTAAAAGACGCTGGCCAATCTGCTCGTAAGACATTTCCAAAGAAAAAAACGCCGTTGGAATCTTCATATTAACGGCAATATGCTCCATCATGGACATAGCCATAGCCGTTTTACCCATTGAAGGACGCGCACCAATGACTATAAATTCCGAGTTCTGAAAACCGCTCGTCATGCTGTCAAGTCGCGTAAAGCCAGAAGGAACGCCGGTAAAGGTATCATGGTTTTTATAACGGGATTCAATGATTTCTATGGTGCGCGGAACAAGCTCCCGCATATCATGCACCTGAGTTGTCTGACCAAGCTCTGTCAGGGCAAAAATCTTCTTTTCCGCTTCTTCTACGATAACCCGGCTCTTGCGGGTATTATCAAAGGCAGAGGCCTTAACTTCCGATGACATCGTGATGAGCGTACGTCGGGTTGCCTTATCAAGCACAATCTCCGCATAATACTCAACATTCGCACTCGTCGGAACCATATCAGTAAGAGAGGCGATGTACGCAGCCCCGCCAGCCTGCTCAAGAAGCCCCTCTTTAGTAAGCTCACTGATAAGCGTGAGTGTATCTCCAGTAATATTCTGGTTAGAAAGAGACAGTAACGCTGCGTAAATAATCTGATTCTGCTTTGAATAAAAATGCTCTTTCCGCAGTATCATGGAAACAGCTCCGACACAACTCCAGTCCAGAAGCATAGCACCTAAGGTCGCCTTTTCTGCCTCCAGATTTTGCGGCGGCACAGAATCCTTTAAAATCTCGTCCATAAAAACACCTCTTTCCAAAAAAAAAGCCGGAGAATATTCTCCGGCTTTTTACGCTTTTAACGCAAAAGCTTACTCAGCTTTTTCTTCAGCTGCAGGAGCGTCAGCTTCTGCAGGCTTTGCAGCTTCTTTTACTTCGCCGTCTGAAGTCTGTCCTTTTACAGAAATCTTAAGTTCTGCAGTCTGTGCTTCGTACAGGCGGACAGTAGCGTGGTAGTTACCAACAGTCTTGATAGTAACACCAGGGATTTCGATGCGCTTGCGCTCAATTTCGAAGCCCTGTTTTGCCAGATATTCAGCAACTGTCAGGCTAGAAACAGCACCGTACAGTTTGCCGTTTGAACCTGCCGGCATAACCAGTTCAACAGAAAGGCCTTCAAGCTTTTCTTTAAGGCTTGCTGAATCCTTGCGTTTCTGTTCTTTGCGAGCTTCGATTTCTTCCTTGCGGCTCTCGAAGTATGCAACAGTAACGTCATTGTACGGAACAGCAAATCCGTGCGGGAAAAGATAGTTGCGGAAATATCCGTTAGCAACGTTCTTTACATCACCCATTTCACCCAGGTGTTTAACATCCTGATTCAGAATAATTTTCATATACAAGCTCCTAATATAATGTAAGTGGTCAAATTACAGACCGAGAAAAGCGGAAGCTCCAGGAGTTGGATATCCGCCCTGTTTGACTACTCTGCTACGAACGGCAGCAGGCAGATTGCACGTGCACGTTTGATTGCCAGAGCAAGCTCACGCTGATGTTTTGCACACGTACCTGTGATGCGGCGCGGAAGAATCTTACCGCGCTCTGTTGTAAAGCGGCGCAGACCGTCTGCATCTTTGTAATCAATCTTTGCTTTGTTAGCGCAGAAGCGGCAAACCTTCTTACGGAAGAAAGTCTTACCCTTACCGCGGCCTTCGCGACCTTCGTTTTCACGACCTTCGTTTGCACCTCTGGTCTCAACGTCGGCTGTATTCTGTTCAACTTCGTTTGTTGTAACTTCGTCTGACATATACGTCTCCTAAATTAAAGTGTGTTTCCGTTTTTCAGCCAGCGCTTAAAACGGGATGTCCTCGGGGAAGGAACCATCTGATCCGCCATAACTCGGTCCCATATCGTAACCGGCATCGGCACCAATACCCTGTGAAGAAGCGGCTCCCTGTGAAAATCTCGGTGTATACCCCCCGGACTGCTGTCCGCCATCCGATTTTCCACCGAGCAGCTGCACGTTATTTGCAACGATGCTTACTCTGCTCTGTTTCTGGCCATCTTTTTCCCAACGGTCCTGTTTCAGGTAACCGTCAACGGCAATCTGCTTGCCTTTCGTCAGATACGGCTTTAAATTTTCTGCTGTCTTTCCCCAAATGGTAACATCAAAATAATTAGCTTCATCGACCCACTGGTCGCCCTGCTTACGGCTGCGGTTAACGGCAATACTTACGTTTGCGCGTGCCTGACCACTCGGAAGATAAGCGAAAGAACGCTCATCAGTTCCTAAATCGCGAGTCAGACGTCCGACAATAACAATGTGATTAATGTCTGTCATACAAGCAGCTCCTTTTTAAGCAGTATACCCTAATTTATTTTGATTTTTCGTCTTCCAGTCTGACGAACAGATATTTAAGGATATCTGCGTTCAGTTTGAACTGGCGGTCAATGTCTACAAGTTTTGCAGGATTTGCATTGATAGTCAGGAGGAGGAAGCGTCCTCTCTTCTGCTTCTTTACTTCGTAGGTAAGGTCACGGTCGCCGTAAGATTCTTCTTTTTCGATTGTGGCGCCAAACTGTGCCAGAATTGAGCGAACTGCTTCAAGTCCAGCTTTTGACTTATCTTCCTCTACCGGATAGATAGTCATGAGTTCATACTTTCTCATTCGTGTCTCCTTATGGACAAATGGAAGCCGCATACGCAGCTTCAAGGGGTTTAGCGTTATACTATCGGTTTAGGGGCTTTCGGTCAACTACCAGCAGACTATTTAACGCAAAACGCCCACCGTAAAGTCAAAGCGCCCCACTAGAACAAAAATTATTTTTCTGATAGGATAAGACTTCAGTATGAAAACTGAGGGCTGTTCGAACATTATAATTCTCAAATGTACAAAAGCAGCTCATATTGTTTTTATCTTGTAATTTCTAAGGCGAAATTCTTTTAAGGATTTCGCCTTTTTTTTAGGCTTTCAATAGGAGTGAAAAATAAAATGAAACGCGATGACATCAACAAGGTATTGATTATCGGTTCGGGTCCAATTGTAATCGGACAGGCATGCGAGTTTGACTATTCAGGTACACAGGCTTGTAAAGCACTGCGCGAGCAGGGCTACAAAATCGTTCTGGTAAACTCAAACCCCGCAACCATTATGACCGACCCGGTTATGGCGGATGCAACTTACATTGAGCCGCTGAACGTAGAGCGTCTTGCACAGATTATTGAAAAAGAGCGTCCGGATGCGCTGCTTCCGAACCTGGGCGGTCAGACAGGCTTAAACCTTGCCTGCGAGCTGAACAAAGCCGGCGTTCTCGACAAATACGGTGTAAAAGTCATCGGCGTAAATCTTGACGCAATCGAACGGGGCGAAGACCGTGAAATCTTCAAGGAGACCATGCAGTCTCTGGGCATCGACACCCCGCGAAGCGACATCTGCCACACTGTAGAAGGAGCTGAAAAAATCGCCGCAGAAATCGGCTATCCGGTCGTCGTACGCCCCGCATACACCATGGGCGGCCAGGGCGGCGGCTTCTGTTACAACGTAGAAGAACTGCGCACCATCGTTGCAAACGGCCTTGACCTTTCCATGACACACCAGTGTCTTATTGAAGAAAGCATTCTCGGATGGGAAGAGCTTGAAGTAGAAGTCGTACGCGATGCAAAAAATCAGATGGTTGCAATCTGCTTTATTGAAAACATTGATGCTGTCGGCGTTCACACCGGCGACAGTTTCTGCTCTGCCCCTTTCATGACCATCGACAAGGCGCTTGAGGAAAAACTCAAGAACATGGCTTTCAAGATTGTAGAATCAATCGGCGTCATCGGCGGCACGAACGTACAGTTTGCGCACAACCCGAAGACCGGCCGTGTAGTCATCATCGAAATCAACCCGCGTACCAGCCGCTCTTCTGCCCTTGCGTCAAAAGCTACCGGCTTTCCGATTGCGCTTATTTCCGCAAAGCTTGCAAGCGGTCTTACGCTCGACGAAATTCCGTACTGGCGCGACGGCACGCTCGACAAATACACTCCGGGCGGCGCTCCTGACGGCGACTATGTCGTACTGAAATTTGCACGCTGGGCATTCGAGAAATTCCGCGGAGCCGAAGATTCCTTAGGCACCAGCATGAAAGCGGTCGGCGAAGTTATGGCAATCGGCAAAACCTTTAAGGAGACGTTCCAGAAGGCAATCCGCGGGCTAGAAAACGGACGCGCTGGCCTTGGCTTTGCAAAGGACTTCAACAAAAAGAGCGCGGAAGAGCTGTGCGAAATGCTCAAAACAGCATCAAGCGAACGCTACTTCCAGCTGTATGAGGCAATCCGCAAGGGCGTACCTCTCGATAAACTGCACGAAATCACCTATGTAAAGCAGTACTTCCTTGAGCAGATGAAAGAGCTTGTCGATCTTGAGGAAGAAATGCTCAAAAATCCCGGCCGCGTTCCCGAAGACAACCTGCTTATTCAGGCAAAGAAAGACGGCTTTAGCGACAAGTATCTTTCAAAAATCCTCAAAGTCGCAGAAAAAGACATCCGCGCACGCCGCAGAGAACTCGGCATTACAGAAGCATGGCTTGCCGTTCCGGTCAGCGGCGTAAAAAATGCAAATTACTACTACTCGACCTACAACAGCAAGGACACGTCAAAAGCTACCGACAACAAAAAGAAGATTATGATTTTAGGCGGCGGCCCGAACAGAATCGGTCAGGGCATCGAGTTCGACTACTGCTGCTGCCACGCAGCCATGCAGCTTAAAGAGATGGGCTACGAAACCATCATCGTAAACTGCAACCCCGAAACCGTTTCTACCGACTACGACACCTCAGACAAACTGTACTTCGAGCCGGTCACCACGGAAGACGTACTGCAGATTTACGAAAAAGAAAAGCCGATGGGCGTTATCGTGCAGTTCGGCGGCCAGACACCGCTTAACATTGCACGCGAGCTGCAGGAAAACGGCGTGAACATTCTCGGCACTTCAATCGACAGCATCGACATCGCCGAGGACCGCGACCTCTTCCGCAAGATGATGGACAACCTCAATATTCCGATGCCCGAAAGCGGCATGGCAATCGACTTTGACGAAGCAAAGGCCATTGCAGACAAGATTGGCTACCCGATTATGATTCGCCCGTCATTCGTTCTTGGCGGCCGCGGCATGGAAGTCATCTACGACGAGAAGACGCTCAAAGAATATGTTGAAAAAGCAGTCGGTGTAACCCCCGACCGCCCGCTTCTTATCGACCGCTTTTTGAAGAATGCGCTTGAATGCGAGGCTGACGCGCTTGCAGACGGCACGCACGTGTACATTCCGGCCGTTATGGAGCACGTCGAGCTTGCAGGCATTCACTCAGGTGACTCTGCCTGTGTTATCCCGCCGGTATCTATTCCTAAGGACAACCTTGCGACAATCAAAGACTACACGCGCAAGATTGCGGAGTCACTCCATGTATGCGGTCTTATGAACATGCAGTACGCCATCGAAAATGGCAAAGTGTATGTAATCGAAGCAAATCCGCGCGCAAGCCGCACCGTGCCGCTCGTATCAAAAGTCTGTGACACTCAGATGGCACGCCTTGCAACCCGGCTCATGCTCGGAGAATCACTCGAAAACCTTTCCCTGAAGGACAAGGTTATTCCGTACCACGGCGCAAAAGAAGCAGTACTTCCGTGGGCACGTTTCCCTGGCGTCGACCCCATCTTAGGCCCGGAAATGCGCTCAACCGGCGAAGTTCTGGGCATAGCAGAAAACTTCCCGCTTGCCTTCTACAAGGCACAAGAAGCGGCCGGCTCAGAACTGCCCCACGCACCGGCAGCATGGGAAAACAAAAAGGTACTCATCAGCCTCTCCAACAAAGAGGGACAGAAAGATGAAGTGCTTACCATCGGAAAGACGCTTTCTGACCTGGGCTTCACGCTCGTAGCCACACAGGGAACCGCTGATTTCTACAATACGAACGGCATTAAATGCGCAGTCGTAAACAAAATCGGCGGCGGCCGTCCTGACGTCATTGACACAATCATGAACAAGGAAGTAAGCCTTGTGATTAACACGCCGAAAGCGAAGCGCAATTACGCTGAAGACCGCAAAACCATCCGCAAGGCCTGCCTTAAATACAAGGTTCCTTACATCACGACGCTCGCCGGCGCATTAGCAGCCGTCCAGGGCATTGCAAGCGTAAAGGACGGTAACGGTGGAGAAGGCGGAGTAAAATCTCTGCAGGCTTACCACGCAATGATTAAATAGGCAAAGCCAA
The DNA here is from genome assembly GCA_024698325.1 of Treponema sp. GTDB lineage: Bacteria > Spirochaetota > Spirochaetia > Treponematales > Treponemataceae > Treponema_D. The sequence goes on along the minus strand of JAILRG010000076.1, from coordinate 89,748 downwards.
AAAAGCCTGCGCCTGCACTCCAGCAGGCAGGCTTAGCGTACCCATGAACGCCGGTTCCGGACACAACCCGGGCCGGCGTTTTTGTTTTGCCCCCTCCTCTTTTTTGCAAGATTCTTATATTTTTCCCACACAGTTCTGACATGACATGCCGCCTTTTCCATGATACTTTTTTTTATCGGCATTCAATAATCACAATCCGTAACAGCAGGAGTTTATATGAGCGTAAGCATTTCAGTTGAAAAGACAGTCATTCCGACGTATGGAATCGGAACCCCCAATAAAAACCCGATGTTCCTTGAAAAACGAGTCTATCAGGGAAGTTCGGGAAAGGTTTACCCCTACCCTGTTGTCGACCGTATTTTTGACGAGAAAAAAGACAAGACGTACACAGCGGTCATTCTGGAGAATGAATACCTCAAGATAATGGTATTACCGGAACTTGGCGGCCGTATTCAGCGGGCGCTCGACAAAACCAACGGCTATGATTTTGTCTATTACAACCACGTAATCAAACCGGCACTGGTCGGCCTCACCGGTCCGTGGATTTCCGGCGGCATCGAGTTCAACTGGCCGCAGCATCACCGTCCGAGCACCTTCCTGCCAGTGGACTTTACCGTAAAAGAATACGACGACGGAAGCAAATCCGTGCTTCTGAACGACACTGACCGCATCAACGGCACAAAAAGCATCACCGAAATCCGCCTGTACCCGGGAAAAGCGTATATCGAAATCCGCGGGCAGCTGTACAATCCGACGCCGTTTCCGCAGACATTCCTGTGGTGGGCAAACCCTGCGGTTGCCGTCAACAACGACACGCAATCTGTATTTCCGCCGGATGTACATGCCGTCATGGATCACGGTAAGCGCGACGTAAGCCGCTTCCCCATAGCGACAGGCGTGTATTACAAGCATGATTATGGAGAGGGCGTAGACATATCCCGCTACAGAAACATTCCGGTCCCCACATCCTACATGGCAGAAAAGTCTGATTTCAACTTTGTCGGCGGCTACGATTACGGCAAAAAAGCAGGCATTCTGCACGTTGCAGACCATCACGTCTCTCCAGGAAAAAAACAGTGGACATGGGGCTCAGGCGACTTTGGTAAAGCATGGGACAGAAACCTTACCGACGAAGACGGCCCGTACATCGAGCTGATGACAGGCGTATACACCGACAACCAGCCTGACTTCACCTGGCTTAAGCCGTTTGAGGAAAAAAGCTTTACACAGTATTTCATGCCGTACAAGGACGCAGGCTACATTAAAAACGCAAGCACCCGCGCCGCAGTCAACCTTGAGCTTGAGGGAGCCGACGGAGAGCGCTATGCACAGGTTCGCGTATACACAACCGCAAAACAGCAGGTTTCCGTCAGCCTCTACTGCGGAAGCGACCTTGTCTGGAGCAAAAACGCAGAACTGTCGCCGGAAAAGACGCTGATTGAGGACATTCCGCTTACAGGAAACGCTGCGGAGGCGCCGGAAAAGGACTTTATGCTGACAGTGCGTGATGCTGACAGCGAGCTTATCTCATACCGGCCGCTTGAAGAAAAGCCGCACCAGATGCCGGAGCCTGCAGCCGCACCGTTAGCACCGGCAGACATCAAGACAAACGAAGAGCTGTACCTGACAGGCCTGCATATAGAGCAGTACCGCCACGCAACCTTTCTTCCAGATCCGTACTATCTCGAAGGATTAAAGCGCGACGACAAGGACATCCGCATCAACACGGCCTATGCACGGCTTCTTTTGCAGCGAGGCTGCTTTTCACAGGCGGAAAGCCAGATTACGCACTGTCTTCCAAGATTGTTCCTGCGAAATCCGAACCCGTACACGAGCGAGCCGCTGTACATTTTAGCGCTTTCCCAGCTGTATCAGGATAAACTTGACGAGGCTTTTGACAATTTCTACAAGGCAACCTGGAGCGCAGAGACACAGGAAATGAGTTTCTACTACCTGGCGGCCATTGCAAGCCGGAAGCACGACTATCTGGCAGCAAAAGACTTTATCGGCCGTTCACTAATCAAAAACAGCCACAACATCAAGGCACGCGCGCTACAGGCGCTCATACTGAACGCTCTAGGCGAAAAAGAAAACGCAGCTAAAGCCGCAAGAGAAACGCTTTCGATCGACTGCTTCGACCTTATCTCCCTTCTCCTCTGCGATTCTGAAGAATTTAAAGAGCAGGCAGCGCTCAGAAAGAATACCGACCTGATTAACGCTGCAATCAATGCCGCGGACGGCGGTTTCTACACAGACGCAATCAAGCTTCTCTCTGCAGCCGCAGAAAGCGACGCGCTTGTCATGTATTATCAGGCATACTACGAGACAAAACTTTCTGAAAGCGCAACTTGCAAGGACGGCCGTCCCGATGATGCAGGCAGCAAAGCCTTTGACCTGCTTTCTCAGGCAGAAAAAGCTGACAGTACATGCATCTTCCCGAATACACTTACCGACATTCTTGTTCTGCAGGCGGCAATCGAAAAAAATCCCGCAGGCGCAAAAGCCCCCTACTATCTGGGAAATCTTTTCTACGACAAGCGCCAGTACGAAAAAGCCCGGGAGCTGTGGGAGCAGTCAGAAAAGAACGATGACAGCTTCCCGACTGTCCACCGGAACCTTGCGCTGCTTTATTACAACAAGAGCCGGGAGCCGGAAAAAGCCCGCCTGGAGCTGGAAAAGGCCTTTGCCCTCGACAAAACTGACGCCAGGGTCTTCATGGAGCTTGACCAGCTCAAAAAAATCCTCGGCGCAACGGCTCAGGAACGGCTTTCTGCCTTTATGGAAAACAAAGGCCTTATCAAAGAGAGAGACGACCTTGCAGTCGAATACCTGACGCTCCTCAACTTGACGGAAAAATACAGCGAAGCTGCAGACTTCCTCGAAAAAACAAAATTCCACCCATGGGAAGGCGGCGAAGGACGAGTGACGGCACAGTACGTCACCACGCTGCGCGCCATCGCACAAGATAAAGCCCGGAATGGCAAAGTAGAGGAAGCCATCAGCCTTCTGAACAAGGCGCTCATCTATCCGGAAAACCTCGGCGAAGGAAAGCTTGAAGGAACAAAAAACAACGACGTGCACTACGAGCTTGGCACGCTCCTTCAGGCAGCAGGAAAAGAGGAAGAGGCGGCCGCAGAATTCCAGCTTGCAACCGCCGGTGACAGAAATCCAGCAGGCGTGCTGTATTACAATGACCAGCCGGCAGACATGATTCTCTATCAGGGACTTGCCCTCCAGAAACTCGGAGATGAAACTGCAGCGAAAGCCTGCTTCCACAGCCTGATTGACTACGGAGAAACGCATCAGTTTGACACAATGAAAATTGACTTCTTTGCAGTTTCGCTTCCCGACCTGCAGATTTTCGAAGATGATTTAGACAAGAAAAACAAAGTGCACTGCAGCTACCTGCAGGGACTCGGCTGGTACGGCCTGGGTGAATACAAAAAGGCCGCCGCGTATCTGACTGCCGCCGTAAAAGACGCCCCCTGTCATCAGAAGGCACTCGAACTGCTTTCTGCCGCCAAAAAAGCAGGGGGACTGGCATGAGCAGCACTTTTAAAAGCCTTGCCGGCGCATACCGCATAACGCTCGAAGACGGTTCCAGCTGGGAAGGCACGCTTCCGGGAACGCTCGACACAAACAACATCGGCTTTCCGGACCAGTGCGCCCAAAGCTGGCACCCCGACGTAGACTTAGGAAACGCATCAGAGGCAAACACCGGCTTACAGGTCGAAGGCGTCATCACGACGAGATTCACAAGAAAGCACACGTACACAGGGAAAGCCTTGTACGAAAGGACATTCTCCGTTGACGAAGATACCAGAAAAATGCTTTCCGACAGAAAATGCCGCGTGTTTCTGCACATAGAGCGAAGCCGATTGCTGTCAGTCACTGTTGACGGAACAGTCCTGTCTCCCTACACGCCCGGCACGCTGTCGACAAAAGCTGTCTACGAGCTTACCGATGTCCTCCGTTCTGCCTCAAGCAGCGCCACCAAAGAGCACAGCCTTACGCTCGCCTGCGACAACAGCTACCCGGGCATGCCGAAAGGAGCCATCACCTATTCATCAGCAGCTACTGACGAAACGCAGACAAACTGGAACGGCTTTCCCGGCGACATCCTGCTTGAGACAACAGAATGCACCACAATCCGAAATATTCGCGTCTATCCGCATGGAAAAAAACTTACGATTTTTGTCGACATCGACAGCATCGAGCCGCTTGAAACAACGCTCACTGCCACAAGCGAAGCCTTAGACGAGAGGCTTAAAAGCCGCATTACGCTCAAAGCCGGCAGGAACACGGTCACGCTTACGGGCACTGCAAGCAGGGCTTCCCGCTGGGACGAATCAGAAGGCAACCTGCACAATCTGGAAGTAACGCTTTCTGAAGGCAGCAGCAAAAGCACAAGCTTCGGCATACGCGATTTTGCAAGCAAGGACGGAAGGCTCACGCTCAACGGCAGAAACATTTTCCTCCGCAGCGAATCTAACTGCGCCGTCTACCCTGAATCCGGCTACGTTCCGATGAAAGAAGCCGAATGGGAAAAAATATTACGAACCTACGCCTCCTACGGCGTTAACTGCGTACGCTTTCATTCCCACTGCCCGCCGGAAGCTGCATTCAGCGCTGCCGACAAGCTCGGCATGCTCATTCAGCCGGAGCTTTCAAACTGGGACCCGAAAACCGCATTTGACAGTCCTGAAGCGGCGGCGTATTACAGGCTCGAGCTGTCATCAATTCTCCGGGAATACGCAAATCACCCCTCGTTTGTCATGCTGACATTAGGAAACGAGCTTCATTACAGCGAAGCGGCAGAAAAAACCGTGTCAGAGCTGCTTTCACTCGCAAAAGAAACTGACAGCACACGGCTTTACGCAAATGCATCAAACCCCTTTTACGGGCACAACGGCCCCAGCGCTGACAGCGACTTTTACACGTCAGCCGTCTACAAAGGCATCAAAATGCGCGGTACCGGCGCAAAGATGACCGGCCACATAAACCAAACCCCACCATGCACGACCACCAGCTACGAAAACGCCGTAAAGGCCATGCGCCAGGATGAAAAAAATGCCGGCATGGCTCCCAAGCCGCTTTTTTCGTTTGAAGTCGGACAGTATGAAGTCCTCCCGGATTTTTCGGAAATCGCTTTATTTAAAGGAATTTCGCTTCCGGAAAACCTGAAGAATGTGCAGAAACAGGTACAGGCGAATGGATTTTCAGCCGACTGGCAGAAGCGGATTGAAGCAAGCGGAGAACTTGCGCTCCGCTGCTACCGGGAAGAAGTCGAGGCCGCACTCCGCACCAGCGCAGGCGACGGATTCAGCGGAATCTCGCTTTTAGGGCTGCAGGATTTCCCCGGACAAGGAACTGCTCTTGTAGGCATGCTGAACAGCCACCTGCTCCCAAAACCGTTTTCGTTTGCTTCCCCAGAGCGCTTCCGCGCATTTTTTGCACCTGTTACGCTGCTGGCAGTACTGGACTCATACACATTCGCCACCGGAAGCCTCATTCCGCTAAAAGTCCTGGCAGCAAATTACGGAAAGAGCCCCCTTTCAGGAAAGCTTACACTCAGACTTATCGATGCAAACGGAACTGTCACTGAAGCCCTGCAATTCGATGCGCTTACAGCCCCGGAAGGCTTTCTCACTCCGCTTACAGAGACAGAAATACAGCTTAAAAATGCGCTTCCAGGCTCGTACACGCTCGAGCTTTCGTTTGCAGGCTATTCAAGCCGCTACACAGTCTGGCTCTTTGAGGAAACTCCTGCCGTTACTGCATCAGGCTCAAACCGCGTCTCCATCGCACGCACAAAAGCACAAGCGCTGAACCTTCTTTCTGAAGGAAAACGGGTATTTTTAGAGCCGGAAGCAACCGAGGCGAACTTTCCAAAGTCAATGGAGACATGCTTTTCAACAGATTTCTGGTCTGTCGGCACATTTGCATTCCAGTCCGGCTACATGGGAATCCTGACAGAGCCTTCCCACCCGGTTTTCAGGCACTTTCCGACTGAATATCACGCCGACTGGCAGTGGTGGCATCCGACACATCAAGGAAGAGCCTTTATACAGCCAGAAGGATTCCCGGCTATCATCGAGGCTCTCGACTGCTATGCCCGCTTACGGCGGACAAGTCTGCTGTCAGAGTTTACCTGCAATGGCGGCTCCCTCATCCTGAGCGGCATGGGTCTTTTAGACAAGCAGGATTCCATCGAATGCAGAAACCTGCTTAAGGGAATCCTCGAATATATGGGCGGAGATGATTTTTCACCGGAAAAAGAGTTGGATAAAAACACATTGTCTGCCATAATCTCCTAAAAAAAGGAGCAAGGCAGCAATGAATACAAGCATTCCCGACGAAGTTACACCAGAGTCTTGGGCAAAAGATTTTACCCCAACGATTGCAACCCGCCGGACTTTGCTCTACCTGCAGTGCGGGGGCACTTTTTACGCCTCCGCAACGTACTGCACTAGGCGAACAACGCCCCTCGCAAGCTTTCTCTGCCTGTATACGAAAGAAGGCTTGGGGCTTGTAACATATCAGGGAAAAGAAATCCCGCTTACAAAAGGAACAATAATGATTATTGACTGCAGGCTCCCGCATACCTACAGGACAGGGGATACAGAGCACTGGGTTTTTAACTGGTTTCATTTTGCGGGAACTGCTGCAGAAGGCTACACAGAACAGCTTGCGTCTCTGGTACAGCCTGCAACAGATGAATGTTGCATCCAGGCCTTTACAGAATGCTTTAATTACACAAAAAATTACACTCCGTTTACAGAGCTCAGTGCCAGCGGCGCCATTGTGCGCTGCATACTGACTCTGGTAGAACATTCCTACCGTATCTCTAAAGGGAAAAGCCCCGTCACCCTGCCAGTCATCGCAGAGGCGCTAAACTGCATCGAGGAACACTGCCTTACCTCTCTTTCCCTCGAAGACCTGGCAAAGCAGATGAAGATGGATAAATACAAATTATCACATCTTTTTAAAGAGCAGGTAGGATACAGCCCCCATGAATACCTTCTGTTCTGCCGCATGAACAGGGCAAAGACGCTCTTAAGAACCACTGACTGCACGATTTCTTCCGTTGCAGACCAATGCGGATTTGACAGCGCAAGCTACTTCATCTCTTTTTTTCGGGAAAGAGAAGGCGTTACCCCATTAGCATTCCGTAAGCAGTTTACCGAACAGTAAAAAAGCGCAAACGGCCTTGCCTACATAGCAAGCCCAAGCTTTCCTACAAGCTTTTCTTTCAGAATCAGACAGCCTTCATCTTTTAAGCCAAGCTGTTCCGCGGCTGATAAATCCGCAAGAGCATCGGTATCCTGTCCAAGCTTGTATCTGGAGATTGCGCGCCGGTAATACGCATGCGACTGGTATTTATTCAGATCAATTGACTGATCAAAACAGGAAACTGCCTTTTCATGCTCGTTTTTTACACTGTAGACGATTCCCATGTAATACAACGCACGGAAATTCATCGCATCATGAGCTACGCTTTCCTTAAAATCCTGCAGCGCTTTATCGTAATCCCCCTGCGCAAAATACGCCATTCCCCTATGCTTGTGAATGACCGCAAGAACAGGTTCTGCAGGAACAGGATCTATTCCTAAAATCTGAGTGTAAATGACGACGGCTCGCTCAAGCTCGCCGCTGTTATGCGCATGTATTGCCTCAAGAAGCATGTCATCAACAGTGCCACGAACATACGGAGAAACACGCGAAATCTTTTTTTCCGTGCTGTCAGACTGCAGTTCGGGAATGTGCGTAACGGTCGCTAAATCTACCTGATTGTAAAAAGACTCTCGTCTGGCATCCGTTTCCTCATGGAGCTTTCGCTGATAATCACGAATTTCCTGAAACGTGATATCGGCAAGCGTAAGACTTGCATTCATTGAAGCAAGCTTTCTTCTAAGCGGCATATCAAAAGGAGTAAACTCGGTCTTATAAATCAGTTCATGCTCAACTTCCGCCCACGCATCCTGCAAAATTGTCCGTATCTGAATCTCACAGACAATCCCCTCTGGAACTTCGATATCAGGATACAGGTGCCGCGCCTCTTCCATGCATTTTTCGGGGATTCCTATAAGTACATGTATGGACTCATATCCGAATTCCCTAAATGTCTGCTCAGCTCCTTTATATTCAACTTCTTTTACTGCATAGTTTGCCTTTACCTGCCGCACTACTTCGGGTAAATCTTCAAGAAAAGCGCAAATAACACGGATTCCCATCATATCCGTCAGGGTGACTAACTTAGTTGACACCTCTGCTTCTTCTGTTTTTAAGCGAAGAATTTTGCGGTAATAGCTGGCAAAGGTCTTAATACGAGACTTATAGGTCGGCATAGAAGCAAGCTTTATCGTATTTTTCAAATCTGCTTCTATCTGACTCATTATCTTAGCTAAGAAAGGCCTGTATGAATCATACACATGTTGAATCCGGTCTTTCTGGGGAAAATAATCTTTCGTCTGTACCATAGTTATCAGTATATAAGGAATTAGTAGAAAAGCAATACGCCAAGCCTTGACATGCTAACACTTACAGCCTTGACGCCGTCATGTATAGGGCTTGCAGTAAACCAAAAAACAAAAAAGGCCATCCCTTTAAGGAATGACCTTTTTTTTTCAATTCAAGCTAGTAGCAAAGCTATTATTGATTGCCTGTTGCGTGACCTTCAGAACCATCTGCCAGGCTTGATGTGAACTGTTCTTCAGTTGCCATCTTAGCCTTTTCGAGGTAGCGGTTAACCTGTTTGCCACCGAAGCGAGACATTTCGAATGTCTGGCGAGCAGCTTCACGACGAGTTACGATACCCCAAAGGTCTTCATCAGCAATGTCGCGCTCTGTTGTGAGCTCTGCTTTGTCGTAGATGATTGCAACATCTTTGAAGTAACCGATGAAATCATCACCAGCGTGCATAGCATCACGTGTAATCTGGAAGCCGCAGAACTTCACGAACGGAAGACCACGCGGATAAATCGGGTATACACGGATTTCGCGTGTGCGAACTTCAGAAATGTAATCAGGGTTGTTCCAAATCAGCTGTTTCCAACCGTCAAAACCAAGGTAACCCATGAAGTAGCGGCGCTCAACGTTGTCATTGTCCTTCAGGAGAACATAGAGTCCGTGAGGATAATTCATACCCATTGTAGTTACTTTGATTGACTTAAGTGTACCAACGTTCTTTACCAGACCATAAGCCGGTGTTGTATCGTCGTCAGCTTCGAACAGCATGCGACCAGAAGCCTTTTCTTCATCAGTCGGCTGCTGACGGTCGCCGTTGTCATCTGCTGTTGAGAGCGGCTCGTAAGCCGGAATATCAAACGGCGGAACAACTTTTGCATTTGCATTGTATGCGCCATGCGGGAAAATCACATGAACGCCCATGACGTTCTTGCCAGCAAACGGCTGCTTAGAGCTTTCGCGGACAGGTGCCGGAACAACGACAGATTCTGCGAGGCTTGTTACATTACGGGCAGAACTGTTGAGTACAATCTCCCATTCGCCAAGGTACAGAGATGTCTTCATAAGATCTTTCTGATCCTGGTTGAAAGTTGCACCAGCATTGATACCGTAATCCATCACAGTACGTCTGTTCTGGGGAATTTCCACATCACTATCCTGTGCTTTGATAGTAATATCGCCGTCCAGCATAGTGAAATCGATGAGTACTGATTCTGTAGCAAAAGCAGATGTTCCAAGAAGCATTGCAGCTGCAACAGATAACGCTAAAGTTTTCTTCATTCGAAGCTCCTTTTAAAACTCGATTGATGTAGCCTTGTATGTGATTAAAGTATCTAACAAGACTGCTTTTTTGTCAACGCTTTTTATACGGATTTTTTCCGCATTTTTTTAAGACTTATTCAACAGGACGACCGCCGATATAGAGCTGAATCTCCCGGACAGACGGAAAATTCTTTTTAATATTCTGCTTAAAATAACGGATGCCTTCCAGAATCGACGCGGAATCTGAAGCCTCAAGCAGGGCATTTGCTGAAAGGTCTACATAGAGCGTCTTATCGCGGACAAAACAGAAAGAACAGTTCGTTCCCCGGGTAAACAGCGGCCGTACCCGGGATGTCTGCGGGCCAAGCAGCAGTTCATTAACAAAAGCCGTCACTTCATCCATACCTTCAGGAGTGCGAAGATAGCGGACTTCTACAACAGTTTTTTCTGTACCAATCTCCGGAAACGTAAAAATCCGGCGCTTTGCCGAGGTTCCGGGAATGTAAAAAATAAAAGAGATAGCCAGAGCTACCGCAGCAATTATCAAAAACAGGCGTATTTTGCTTTTCATCAGGGTCATTTCGTTCCAGTAAAACCGCGGGATCGCTCAAAATGCGTTACAAATGCGGCCAGGCCATTATATATACCGAAAGCTGCCTTTTGCAAGTAGGAGTTATCTGCGAGCAAAGCTGCCTCTTTTTCGTTTGTCAGGAATCCCAGCTCGACAAGGACAGCCGGCATATTTGAATTGCGGACAACAAACCACTCCTCTGCTTTTATGCCGCGCGGAGAAGCAAGCGAGCCAACCTGCGCCTGCATGCCGTCCATAACGAACTTCGCAATTAAAATGCTTTCGGTAGTGTACTCCTCTTCCATCATTGAGTTCATGATGTTAAACAGCGTTTTGTCGTCAGAAGCCCGTTTATCAAGGACTGTCCGCCGGTACCCGGGAGACAGATACCAGACTTCGTAGCCGTTTGCTTTTTTGTCAAGCGAGGCATTAACGTGAATGGAAATGTACAGAATCGCTTCGTCGTCTTTCAGTTTGACACTGTTTGCTATTTCCGTGCGCTGGGCAAGGGAAATAAACACATCAGTACTGCGGGTCATGAGAATCTGCTTATCCGGATAGGCGGTCTTAAGCCGTGCATAGAGCATTTTTCCCACGGCAAGGTTCACATCCTTTTCCTTAACGGTTACTTTTTTCCCTTTTATCGTATGAGTGTCCATAGCACCGGGGTCTTTTCCGCCATGACCGGGGTCAATCAGGATTGCACCGATTTTGTACGAACTTTCGTCAGTACGCGTATTAAAAAACGACTCGGCATCTTTCATGAACTGCTGGGAGACATACAGCGTTCCGTCTTTCAGCTCAGGTGCATCGCAGAGCGCAAGAAGTTTGTAGTCGTGCAGCACAAAGCTATCTCCGGCACGGAAAGAAATCTGATGACCGTTTTTTTCGAGCATACCGGTGCCGGAAAGCGAATCCCAGAAAACCTGTGCGCCAGCCTTTTCGGCCGCTTCGAGCAGGTTAAGGGAAGATTCTGCACAGAAGGACTGCATACAAACAGCAAGCAGCAGTAAAAGCACAGCGTAAAAGCGTTTCATCAGTCTTCCTCCGAAACAGCACCTGAAGATGCGCTATCTGCAAGATACAAGGCGCCCTGCACGCTGCCACGCAGGAAAACAAGCCAGAACTGATTTGCATCTAGTTCCGGGTGATTCGGGCACAGTTCGTCAAAACGCGCCAAAGCATTTTTGAGCGAAAGGTGATTCCAGTCAGTGCTTTCGGTGAGTGAGGAAAGCGCGGGAGGTAAAAGAGGCGCCACCGGAACACAAGCTGGAATAGTCTTTCCTTTTTCTGCATCGGAGCAGTGTGTGCTGTAGAGAGAAAACGCTTCGGAAAATGCCTGGGGCGGAAAACCTGATTCATCTTCAGCGCACAGGCCGCCAAGGAATGCGTCAGTACCCGCATTATGCGGAGTAAGCCTGAGCGTTATACCACTTACTGCAAGCTGAGCTGAGTCAACGGCATCAGCCCTCGTGCTACCAACGGCGATGATGTTACCGCATTTTTCTACGTTATTGCGCGGAAAGCGAACCTCGTCCCCTTCATGTACCCGGGGAAGCACATCGCGCACTCCTAGCACGCCGGAAGCCTCCTTAAGGCCATAGATACGGGAAACAACGCCGGGGATAGAAATCCATGCGCGTTCTGCACTCGTGCGCTTACAGGGAAGCTCATACAGCAAGAACGGCTGCTCCTTGCCAGCCTGTGCAGGATGCGGCGCCCAGGGAAGCGGCACGCGGTTTTTCACCAGTTCGGAAGGCTCTTCGCCGAGCGCAACCTGCAGGGCAGTTTTTGTAAGCGGAACGTCACTTGCGTACGGGTACGTCCAGCCGCTCATGTAACCGCCGGAAAGCCGGGCTGCAATCTCGCCAATCATGGGACCATTTTCCGTGTACTTGATGTCAGCCTTGGCAACGCCGCAGGAAAGCCCCAGAGCCTTAATGCCGAGGGCAAAAGCCGCAATCAGCTCAAGGCGCATTTTTTCGTCGATGCAGGTCGGCATGGTGTGTCCTGTTTCAATAAAATACGGCGGAAAGTAAATGTGACGGTCGGCAAAGCCTGTTATGGTAAGCGTTCCGTTGTATACAACTGAATCAATGCTGAACTCGGGGCCTGCCATGTAATCTTCGACGATTGCCCTGCCCGTGCGGGATGAAGAGACGGCATTTGTGAGGGCCGGCACCCATTCCTGCCGGGAACGCACCAGACGGCAGCCACGGCCGCCCATATTGTCACAGGGCTTTACTACTTTTAACACGCCCGGCTGCGTATCACATGTCTCGTCAGCACCAAGGAATGCAATGTCAGCTTTCTGCATTTCTGAAAAATCAGGGCTGGGAACCCCGTACGCAGAAAAACACGCACGCATACGAAGCTTATCGCTTGCATTAAGGGCTGCTTCAAAAGCATGCGCCTTTAAGCCGCACTGCTCTGCCACATACGAAACGGAGGCTGAAAAATCAGTTCCTGCAGTAAACACTGCCACAAGCCCGCCTTCTTCTTTCATGAGCGATTTTGCAAATGCTGCAAGCGCCGGACGGTCTTTCAAGTCAATTGTCTCGAAGCGGTCTGCAAGCGGCACGCAGAGCGCATGCGGATTTGCATCCACGACAACAGCCTTGTACCCAAGCTCCTTTGCCGCAAGAATCGAGGGCTTTTGCATAAGCCCCGCGCCCAAAATCAATATCTGTCTTTGTTTTGTATCAGTCATCGAATGAAATATCCTTTTCTTTTTTACAATACACTTCGAACGTATCGCCCAGTCCGAAGAAATGGCTGAGCGCGCTGAATAATGAGAAGCGGAAGCTTGAGGGTTTTGCCTTTGATTTTGCAAGCTTGGGGAACCGCTCCGGATGGTGCCCGGTATAGACGATTTTTACCACCCTAAAGCCGTACCGGCGCAGAATCGAAGCGGCGCGTGATGGCTCCCACAAGGTAAAGTGATCTGCCGGACTTTGCACAAAAAACTTCTGCGGACTGAACCGCGCAGACACGCCGCTTGCGCTGGGCGTGGAAAATGCAAAAATGCCGCCTTTTTTTACCATGCGTGCGACTCCGCGGAGGACTGCATCAAGATTCTGGAAATGCTCAATAACGTACCACATTGTCACCGCATCAAACTGGCGGACTCCGTATTCCGCGGCAGGGTCTAAATCAGGAAAGCGGGCCATAACGGCAGGATAATGCAGCGTATTCTGCACATACTGCACGGCTTCTTCGCTTACATCGGTGCCAAACACCTGCCAGCCTGCGTCATTTGCCGCATCAAGATACGGGCCGAACGCGCAGCCTACATCAAGCACCGTGGGCGTAACGGCTTTATGCGCGGAACGATACAGCTGGTCAATCACTGAGGTGCGGCGCACGCACTGGCTCTTTATCGCAGTAAAGTCGTCCAGATAGGTCTTTCCGTACTGCTTCTTGTAGTTTTCAAAGAAATAGGCTTCATCGTAGCGCTTGGCATCTGCGTCCTGTGTCCATGACATGTAGAGCATACCGCAGGACGAGCAGCGGCGGAAGGTGCGCGACGGAATGCGCGAGACGACAGCGTCACCGACATGAGCCGGCACGGGACTGTTCTGGGCAGTATCGCCGCAGACCGGGCAGAAAAAGCGCCGTCCCTGCGCAAGATGCTGCACAAAGGCGCCCAATTCACGCCTGCCGGCACCCTCGCGGGTAAACGGGCTGTCAGGATACAACGCCTCGACATCGTACAGCGCATTCTGGGCAGAGGCTTCTCCGATATCATTTGCAGGAATACAGGCAAAGCCGTAGCGCTGCGCAAGCTGCACATGCAGCGCAGTCGTTCCCAAAAGCACGACGCCGCAACCTGCAGCCACAGCCTCAAAAGCGGTAAAGCCGTAATGAGTTACGACCACATCGTATTCATACAGTTTTTCCCGCAGGTTATGCACCGGCGGTATAAACGTCACCTTTTCGCGCACCGACTCCGGCACACGAAGCAGGGATTCGTCAATGCTTTTATCACTCGGGATGATGGCAGTAATGTTCTTTCCGACGCCGGCAAAGGCTGTCGCTGCCGGAACAACAAGGTCTGCAGGGTCTTCGCCGCCGACAGTTACAAGTATGTTCTTAATCTGCTCGAAAGCCGTAATCTTCGGAGCGCTGCGACGGTTTTTCGGAAGCGTTACAAATGAAGGGTCTGCAACATTTGCCGGGCGGGTAATGCCATATGACGGAATAATATCAAGCAGATAATCGCAGACATCAGTATTAAGCGAGCCTTCGTCAATGGCGGCAAGCGGCGCTACAGACGCAAGCTTTAATGCAAGATCGCGGTTCAGCGAGAACGCGTCCGTCAAGATGAGCGCGTAGTCATTTTTTTGCGGAAGCTCGGTAACAATCTGCCAGTCGCAGAGGCCTTCTAGGCGGGAAGCGGCAAGCAGCTCGTTCTTTTTATCCAGGTCTGCGTCTTCCGGAATATACACGTCAGCACCAGCAGAAACAGCAATGGAAAGGCAGCGGCGAAGGTGGCCCGTTCCCCGCCCCTTTTTGACGCACGGAACGCAGAGAACCGGATGAGAGACGCTTGCGTCTTCACAGGCGGCAATAATCTGCTTACAGGTAAACGGCTCCGCACTTGCGCCGCCTGCATTGGCCGCAGCGTCCGCACTGACAGAAGCCGAGACAGCCCGCACAATGGCACAGGCGCGGCGGTAATCAGTCTTTGTGTCTATCGTGGTACGCAAGTCCGGGCGGTTCCACGCTTCGGGAGCCGGCAGGAACAGCGCAGAAAAGCGGTCGGTGTGCTTGTAAAGCGCCGGCGCCACATGCTCGTGATCATACGCATCGCTTGTCTCAGGCTTGGCCTTTAAGAGAGATTCTGCGCTGAACACCTCGACGCCGCTTCCATGCGGTAAGCCCGTCCAGGTAATGTAATCAACAGGATTAGAAGCCCGGCGTTTTTCGTATTCATCCACAAGCGCCTGCGCAGCCTCGTAAAACAGGAACGGATTGTCAGCAGTTGCGCGGATAACCGTTTTTGCGCCGGTCTTTTCTATGAGCTGGCAGAAACGTTCAAGCACATCTTCGAGCGGGCCTTTAAATACAGAAAAGCCGTTCCGCGAGGCAACAGGTAGCAGTGCGTCGTAAGATTCTGCGTCGGTAGCGACATAATAGGCATCGGCACGCACTTTCTTCATCGCAGAAAGCGTCCAGTCAAGCACGGTTTTATTTCCCAGCGGAAGCAGCGCCTTACCAGGAAGTCTGCTTGATGACAGACGGCATTGCACAATCAGAACGGTATCACAAGATTCACTCATAGATTCCCCCAGTTTTCTATCAGATGCGGCGCATCAAAACGGAAGCGGTATTTATTTTTTTCTACCCAGCTGCGGGCATCTCCGAACTGGTTAAGCGATTCGAAAAAGCCACAGCCGGAACGGCGATAGTAGGCAAAAAATGACAGGCGCGGAATAAGGGCGTGGTCATCCACAAAATGCGGAAGCAGATTCTTTAAGTAAAAGCGTCCCGAAAACAGGTTCGCCGATGTATCTTCTGCTGGCGGAAGCCCCAGATACGAAAGGTTAAACATCGTAGAAAGCGAAATCTTCTCGCCCCAGAGCCATGCGCGGAATGACAAATCAAGGTTCTGCCAGTACGGCGACAGAATCGTATAGTCATAGCCGCCGAGCTGAATGAACTTCTGCCGGTTGTACAGACCGATATAGTCTAGCGGATAGAGCGTAGGCGTTCCATCCGCAACATGTGATGACGGAATGACGTCAAGCTCGCTCCTCTTGACGCCGGGCACAAATATGTTAGGAAACGACGGGCTGTTTGAGACCATCAGATGCGGAGAAATGCAGTATGGCGTCTGCTCCGTGATTCGCGACACCAGCCGGGCTGTCAGGATATCACCGGTAATCGAAATCGTATCGCGGACAACCAGCACATAATCGCTCTTAACTTCATCCATGCCGATGTTGATAAGGTCTCCATCAGTGACTGGCTCCAGAGGAACAACAAAATGCACGCAGGGAAAGCGCTGGGCAAAATCCTCGATATTATAGTTT
Source organism: Treponema sp. (assembly GCA_024698325.1). Lineage (GTDB taxonomy): Bacteria > Spirochaetota > Spirochaetia > Treponematales > Treponemataceae > Treponema_D. The sequence goes on along the minus strand of JAILRG010000076.1, from coordinate 73,413 downwards.
TCCGGATCCGTTTCGAATGAGATGATTGATTCAAAACCACATTTAATCAGATTTTCCAGATTCTGAATGCGGTAGTGGCTGCCTCCCTGATTCAGCAGAATGACAGACACCGGAAGCTGCGTATGGGGCACAGCTTCCTTTCCCCCCAGCACCGTGCGGTTAATCTGCCGCTGATTAAAAGTTAAAGGTATAGTATTCATCGCAAACCTTGCACACTTCGTTATAGGACTGGCTGATATGAGCTTCAAGCGGAGTATTAAATCGTTCCCATACAGTTTGAATGCCCTCTTGTAACACATTTCCGGCAGAGGCGCAACCCGTCGCACAGGCGGCGCTCCGGCAGAACGGAACCGTTCCATCACTTAAGACGCAGAAATCGCGGCGCAGATGCCAGCAGGGCATGCGCTCAAGCGGCGAAAGGTCGGCGCTTTTTGCATCGGGAAGCAGGCCGCAGAATCGGTCATATTTCTGAATGATAAGCTCGCCGCGGCTCGGGCTGTCAGCTTTTTTCCAGTAGCGGTAGAAAGCCTCAAGCTCCGGCTCGTTCACCTTCATACGGGTAAACTGCGGATAGACTGCGTGCGGAAAATGAGCGGCAAGAACCGCGACAGCCGCCTGCGCCGCCGCAAAGTCAGCAGCAGCTTTTTCGCCATCTCCTATGCCGTGCACAGCCCCGTATACAGGCGCCGTCTGCGCATCCAGAAGCACGCACCAGATAACACGCTTTTCGGCATCTGGACACGAAGCGGCAATGCGGGAAGCAAGTTCTTCGGTAACAAGCACGCCATCAGTCTCCACAAAGACTGTCAGCCCCGGATAGCGCAGCACTTCAGAGACGGCGTCGGCGAACTGCGGATGCAAAAGCGGCTCTCCGAAAAGCGAAAGCGAGACGACGGCGCGCTCACTTGTCTGCGCAATATCTTTGACAAGCGCAGAAAATGCGCCGATGTCCATATTCTGCGCTGAGGGAAGCGCTGGAATCGGCGCATATACAAGCGCGTGGCTGTAGGAGCCTGAAAGCTGCACGTTATAGAAAGCGGGAAGCGTCTTGAGCACGGAAACGTCTTTTTCCGCAAGGTCAGAAAGCGTATAGACATTGCAGGAAGGTGCATCCGTTATCTTTGAAAGGAGCTTTCCTTTTTTTGCGCTCTCGTACAGGCGCTTACAGCCGAGTGCAGAAGCCTTGCTTCCGCATTCAAACGAAAACCTCAGCAGGCGGTAGTCTTTGTCCGCAATGTGCGTTTCTATCTCGAAGCTGTTGATGTCGCCGCTCATGATGGAAAAGAGCGCGTCACGGGAAGCAGGCTTTTCGCCCGCCGTTTTCTGGCTGTCTTCACCAAGAGCCGCGACAATTCCGGCGCATCCCCTGTCAATGACTTCCGGCGCAAGACCGTACGCAAAGCCGTCGGCAAAACTGTACTCAGCCTTGTATTCAGTCTGAATGCGGATAAGCTCTTCTGTCAGCGCAGCATTCAGGAACGGGGAGTCCGCCCAGGCGAACACTGCACACCTGGCATCGTGGCGTGTACATGCGGCGGAAATCTCCCGGGCAACAGCAGCATTCGTCCACTGCTCCCTGACGACAACATCAGTTTTTTTGGCGCCGAAAGCAGCTTCTATCCGCTCCTTGTATTCCGGAACGGTGAATACGGAGACACCCGCATTTTTGTCACCAGCATTTTCGGACACTGTCTGCGCCCAGAAACATGCACAGTCAAAAGCGGTTTTTCCATCGAATATCGGTTCAAAGGCGTGCGTCATGTCGCCGCCTGCAAAAAGCACAACAAGGTTTTTCATCATTCTAGTATCGGCGTTTTTTTTTGCGTGTTTAGCATTTGCCGTACAGCGCACTTCAAGCTATATGCACGCATAAAGAATTTAGTGTAGTATGCGGACGGAGGACTTTGCCATGAATGAAGTTTTAAAAACACTGAGAGAGAGACGGAGCATCCGAAAGTATACGAGCACTGCCGTTCCGAAAGAGCTTATCAGCGAGGTAATTGACGCAGGCCTGTATGCACCGAGTGCGATGGGAACGCAGAACACCGCTGTTATCGCCGTAACCGACAAAAAGCTGCGCGACCGCATTTCAGCAATGAATGCAGCCATAATGGGACGCGAAGGCTTCGACCCGTTTTATGGGGCGCCAGTCATTCTTATTGTCCTTGCAAAAAAAGATTGGGCTAACCGCGTGTACGACGGAAGCCTCGTTATGGGTAACCTTCTGAATGCAGCTCATGCCGTAGGTTTAGGCGGCATCTGGATTCACCGCGCAAAAGAGGAATTTGAAAGCGCTGACGGAAAAGCCATCCTTTCCGAGCTTGGCCTTTCTGACGAATGGGAAGGCATCGGCCACTGTGCGCTCGGCTACGCAGACGGCACATCCCCCGCAGCCGCACCAAGAAAAGAAAACCGCGTCATCTGGGCATAAACATGGACTAAAAGGCCGGCATACGCTACACTCATGGTCATGACTCAGCCGCGCCTTTTTCAGCCAGATACACCGGAGACTGTTTTTTCAGTCACATCCCTTACCGCGCTCATCCGCGAAAAACTTGAATCATCATTTTCGTCTGTCACGCTTGAAGGCGAAGTGTCAAGCTACCGCCCGAACAGTTCAGGTCATTTATACTTTACCCTAAAAGATGAAAACTCTCAGATTAGCGCCGTCATGTTCCGGGGCAGAGCCAGCACGCTCAAGTTCACTCCCAAAGACGGCATGAAAGTGCGCTGCAAAGGCTCCATTTCCGTCTATGCACCGCGCGGCTCCTACCAGATTATCATCACAAGCATGGAACTTGCAGGAATCGGAAACATCCTGCAGATTCTTGAGGAGCGCAAGCGTAAGCTTGCCTCAGAAGGCCTCTTTGACGACAGCCGGAAAAAACGCCTTCCGCTTTTTCCGCGCACCATAGGCATTGTCACAAGTCCTACGGGAGCCGCGCTGCGCGACATCCTGCAGATTCTGCGCCGGCGCAATAAAGCCGTAAGCGTCGTCATTCTGCCAGCTGTCGTGCAGGGCGAAGGCGCGGCAGACACAATCGTGCGGCAGATACATGCGGCAAACGATTTTGCGCTGTGCGACGTGCTCATTGTGGGACGCGGCGGCGGCTCTATTGAAGATCTGCTGCCGTTCAGCGAAGAAAGCGTCGTGCGCGCTGTTTCCGAAAGCGACATTCCTGTCGTGAGCGCTGTCGGTCACGAGATTGACTGGTCGCTTGCTGATTACGCAGCCGACGTGCGTGCGCCGACACCAAGCGCCGCTGCAGAGCTGTGCGTACCGGTACTCACCGAAATCCTGCAGGATTTAGCCGCCTGCAAAAGAGAGCTGTACACCACCATCGAAGCCCGGGTAGAAAAACTGCGCCTCATGGTAAAGACATTTGACCCGTACCACCTGGAAGTACGGTTCCGCACGATTGAACAGCCGCTTCTTTCACGCTTTGACAACGCAAAGGTAGCGCTGCTTGAGAACATGCAGCGGAAAACAGCCGACACCCGCGATTACATACGCCGCTGTGTCGAAGTCCTCGAAAGCGCAAGCCCCCAGACCATCCTCGCCCGCGGCTACAGCATGGTCCGCGACAAATACTCCGGTGCCATCGTGCGAAGCGCAGGCGACACAAAAGCTGGCGACACGCTTGAAATCATCCCTGCGGAAGGTACCATCACGGCAGTCGTAGCAGGCTCTGCAAACTAGCACGCAGGAAACAAAGAACGCACACATTCCCTAAGCGTAAGGCCGCCTTGCAATGAAGTGCACTCTTAAAAATGAGTAGACGATTTCGTGCTAATGTTTGATTTTTTCTTATAGCTGTCTCATTTATAAAGCGTGTTATTCTTCTGAAAAAGTACACACTATGTAAGGAGCTTTTTTATGTTGGTTGAAACAAAAGCAAAAGTGGGCGTATTCTCCATCGCCTTAGGCGCATACCTGCCTCAATTCCCGCAGCTTGTGCCCGAATTCAAGGCTCAGTATGAAGCCTTCAAAAAGACCATTCCAAGTACTGTAGAAATCATTGACGGCGGTATGGTCACTACAAAAGAACAGTCACAGGAAGCTGGAGATAAATTCCGCGCGGCAGACGTTGACCTGGTCATCCTGCAGCTTTTAACCTATGCAACTTCCTACAACATGCTGCCGGCAGTGCGCGATCTTGACGTGCCGGTTGTACTCGTAAACGTCCAGAAGAAAAAGGCTCCGGATTACGCAAATACTGACACCCCCACCTGGCTCGGCGAGCTGTATGCTTGCGGCGCTGTCGGCGAAATGGTGGCAGACCTTGAGCGCGCAGGAAAACGCCACGCCGTCATCACCGGCGTTGTAGAAGGCGGAGACCCCTACGTTCAGCACGAAATTGAAGACTGGTGCCGCGCCGCACAGGTTCGCAGAAGATTCCGCGACACAAACATCGCACAGATTGGCCGCCCCTACCCGGGCATGATGGATCTCTACATCGACGAGACAAACCTCTATCACCGCATGTGGCTCTACACCAAGCAGTTTGACTGGGAAAAGATGTGGGCCATCGCCGACAACATCACCGACGAAAAGGCAATCCGCGCAAAAGCAGAGGACATCCTTGCTACCTTCGACATCGAAGGCGGCGGAACAGTCGAAAAAGTCTGGGATATGGCAAAATACGTCGTTGCATTCGAGCAGTGGGTCAAAACCGAAAAGCTCGGTCTGATTGCCTCTCACTACGACGGCTTTGCACAGGGAATCGCAGGAAAGCTCGACAGCATGCTCATTCCGGCCTTCTCCATGCTGATTAAGCAGGGAACCGCCTGCGCCGTTGAAGGCGACATGAAAGTTGCCATGGCCATGAGCATCTTGAAGACTATTTCCGGCACCGGCCAGCTTTCAGAAATGTATTCAATCGACTTTGACAAGGACATCTGCATCATCGGTCACTCAGGAAGCGGCGACGCGGACATCTCTCAGGCTAAAAAGCCTACCATGAAGATTGTTCCGGTCTTCCACGGAAAGGCTGGCGGCGGCTACCTGACACAGTTCTACCCGCCGGTAGGCCCCATCACCTACCTGGGCATTACGCAGGACAAGAACGGCGTATTCAAATTCGTCGTGGCAGAGGGAGAAAACGAGGAAGGCCCGATTTTCACCTTTGGCGACACCAACATGCGCACCAGATTCAAGATTGGCGCCCGGGAGTTCTGCAACCGCTGGAGCGAGGCGGGCCCGACACACCACATGGCTGCAGCTGTCGGTCACCACATCGACACCATCCTGAAAGTCGCAAAGATTTTCAACGTTGCCGTCGACATCGTAACCCGCTAAAGGAAGGCGCTAAGCACAAGGAGCTTCACTCCGGTACACAGAAGCACGGCAAGCACGCTTGCCGCATACATCAGCACGACCGAGTGCCGTATGTCGCCGATATGTACCGGCCGAAGCTCATCTCCAAGAGTTGGCTTGTGCTCGCAGACTCCCTCATAAAAAGCATCCCCTGCAAGCTGCACTCCCAGAGCGCCGGCGCAGGTGGATTCCGTCTGAGCGCTGTTCGGACTTTGATGGCAGTATCTGTCACGGGCAAACACAAGCAGCGCATTAAGCGGCCGGTACACATACACCCGGCCCGTTATAAAAGAAAATAAACGCAATATTCCAGCCGAAAAAATCATACACAGCGCCGCGATTCTCGCACCTAAAAGATTAGCAGCATCATCAAGCCGTGCCGCCGCCGTACCGAAGAACCGGTAGCGCTCGTTTTTGTAGCCAATCATGCTGTCCATGGTATTAATCGCCTTGTACAAAAGTGAGAGAGGCGCGCCACCGGCACAATACGCTATCATCGGAGAAACAACGCCGTCGGTAGTGCTTTCCGCGACAGTTTCAACGCATGCCTTTATGACGCCACTCCGGTCAAGCGCTTCAGTATCCCTGCCGACAATCCGCGACACCGCTTTCCGCCCTTCCTCCAGAGACCGGCCCAGCTTCAGATAGACATTCTCCGCCTCATCACGCAAGGTACGGGCGGCAAGTCACTGCCAGCCCCAGAACAGGTCAAGTCCATAGGCGCAGGTAAGCAGCAGCATATTCCCGTGCCGAAGCCCCAGCGAAAAAAGCGCATACAGCACGAGAATCGGAACGGCATATGCGCAGGCGCACAGCACAAAGACAAGAAGAGCGCCTGCAAACCGCTCACCCCAGCGCGTTTTTGGAAACAGCCTTCGAAAAAGCTTTTCAAGACGGGAAATCAAGCGGCCGAACAGAACGACAGGATGAGGAATACAAACAGGATCTCCGAAAAGCGCATCGAGCAAAAACGCTACGGGAAGCCGAAACAGCTGAAAATATAAAAAGAATTGCATTGCACGCAGACTATAGCATATTTTACCGGCAAAGACAGCATTTTTTCACATGCCCGTTCCGCCCCTCTTCTTCACCTCTCCTTCAGGCGGCAGCCACAGGAGCAAAAAAAAATCGGATCAGACTGCAATTATACTAAAGTTATATAAGTACTAGTACAGAAAGACAAAAATTGATATACTCTCCCAAAAAATTGTTGGAGGATTTTCATGTTCAAAAAGATCATGAATGCGGTTGCCGTGGTAGAAAAGTACCTTCTGGCAATCACCATGTCGGTTACACTGGCATTCACCTTTGCCAATGTTATCGGGCGTTTTGTGTTCAATCACTCGCTTGCCTTTGCAGATGAACTGGTCATCGCATTGTTCGTACTGGTGTCGCTTATGGGAGCCGCCATGTGCGCACGCGAAAACGACGGTCTTATCGGTCTGGCACTCATTTCAAGCCGCCTTACCGGAGGCAAAAAAACGGCTCAGAAACTGTTTTCAAGCATCGTAAGCATTCTGTACTGCGCAATGCTTACCTGGCAGGGCTTCATACGCACGCTTTCAAGCCTTTCTCAGGGTGAGCACACCTTTGTCATGCACCTTCCGCGCTGGATTTTCTGGTCATTCATTCCGGTCTGCGGCATCTGCCTTATCCTTCACTTTATTGAAAACCTTGCAGATTTCCTGGAGGCACGCAAATGATTACCGCCATCCTTTTTGCAGTCTTTTTCCTGCTGCTTATCGCAGATGTTCCTATCGCAATCTGTCTGGGGGCTTCTTCTGTAGCCGCAATCCTTACTGCAGGACAGAAGCTTTCCGTCGTCGCCGTAAATACGTATTCAGGCATTTCTAAAACGCTGCTGCTTGCCATCCCCTTCTTTGTACTTGCAGGAAACATCATGGCAAAAGCCGGCATCTCAAAGCGGCTGATTGCCTTCGTCAACGCCTGCATCGGCCACACAAGAGGCGGCATCGCAATCGTCTGCGTTATCGTCTCCTGTCTGTTCGGCGCAATTTCAGGGTCCGGGCCGGCTACAGTCGCCGCCTTGGGCGCAATCCTGATTCCAGCCATGATTGAGGCAGGTTTTTCCGCCCCCTTTGCAACCGCCCTTATGGCCGCTTCAAGCTCCATCGCCATCATCATTCCTCCAAGCATCGCTTACGTCGTATATGCGTCAATTACCGGAGATGACGTAGGAAAGCTTTTCATGGCAGGCATTGTACCGGGAGTTCTGGTCGGACTTGCGCTTATCCTGGTCGTCCTCTTTGAAGTACACCGCAAGAACATTCAGTCCACAAAAGAAAAATCCAGCGCAAAAGAACGCTGGCTTGCCTTTAAGGACGCATTCTGGGCATTTTTGATGCCGGTCATCATCTTAGGCGGCATTTACGGCGGTGTCTTTACGCCAACAGAAGCCGCAGCTGTTGCCGCAGTGTACGGCCTTGTCGTCGGCATGTTCATCTATAAGGAAGTAAAACTCCGCGACATGGCGCGCATTCTCGTTGATTCAGCAAAGACAACTGGAAGCATCATGTTCATCATTGGCTCCGCAACGCTCTTTTCGTATGTATGCACGCTCTTTGGCATCTCAAGCGCCGCAGAACACCTGCTCCGGGCGGTCGCCGCAAACAAGATTATCTTCCTGCTGGTAATAAACGTCATTTTCCTTATTGCAGGCTGCTTTATTGACGCAAACAGCGCCATGTACATCTTTATTCCGGTAATGATTCCGGTCTGCCGCATGCTCGGCTTTAACTCCGTCGTATTCGGCATTATTGCGACCGTCAACCTCGCCATCGGACAAGTAACGCCGCCTGTGGGCATCAATCTCTTCGTCGCCATCAGCCTGAAAATCAAAAACAGCGTACGGGTCACGCTGCCGCAGATTTCTCATGCCGTCCTCCCGATGATTGCCGCAAGCCTTGTGGTCCTCGTCGGCTACACCTACTGGCCGAGGCCAGGAGTTGCCGCACAGAAAGCCAACAGCATCGCTGGCGACGGAAGCCAGATTGCACTCTACGACAGCGAGCAGTACGACGCCAAAAAAGACGCAGCTCCAGCAACCGTGGAATGGGATGAAGCCACCTGGCACTTCGCCTGTTCACCGGGCGAAACCTGCACCTGGGCAAAAGCCGGCCGCTACTTTGCTGCCCTTATGAAAGAGTCCACCGGTGGCAAGGTGACCGTTCTTGTAGACGGCTTTTCGGACCAGCTTACCAACGGAAGCCAGCCCGACGGCATCGCAGCCCTGCGCGAAGGTGACCCGATTCAGCTTTCCATGCATTCAAACCTGATTTATTCAGCACTTGACGACCGCTTTAACGTGGTGTCCCTGCCCTACATCTACGACAGCTACGAAGACGCCGACGAGAAATTCGACGGTGAAGCTGGCGCCATGCTCAAGGAGATTCTTGAAGGGCTGAATCTGCACTGCTTCGGCATAGCGGAAAACGGATTCCGCCAGCTTACCAACAGCCGCCGCCCGATAAAGAGCGTGTCTGACATCCAAGGCCTTAAAATCCGCGTAGCTGGCTCCAACCTTTTGATGCAGGCTTACCGCGCATGGGGTGCTAATGCCACCAACATGAACTGGTCAGAAACCTACACGGCGCTGCAGCAGAACACCGTCGAAGGCCAGGAAAACCCGCTTCCTTCAATCGCCTCAGCGTCAGTGCAGAGCGTGCAGAAATACATCTCCCTCTGGAATGCCTACTATGACTGCCTCTTCTTCTGTATGAACGGAGACGTATACAACAGCCTGACTGACGAGCAGAAGCGCATCGTAGACGAAAACGCACAGAAAGCCGTAGCCTACGAGCGCGCAATCAACCGCTACGAATGTGATGAGCTGATTAAAGACTGGAAGAAAAACAACGTGATTTCTGTCGTGGAAACAGAAGAAATTGATACGGAAAGCTTCCGCGAGGCAACCAAAGGTGTGGCAGACTGGTACAAAAAACAGCTGCTCGCAAACGGTCACGCACCGGAAGCTGTAGAAAAGCTAATCAGCGCCTTTACAAATTAGCGCACAATCGCAAATGCTGTTGCTGCCAGATAGCAGAGCAGCATGATGCATCCTTCGATTCTGACAACTTTGCGGCCTGTCAGCGAGAAAATCCAGACAAGCACGCTTACCGCTGTCAGAATCGCAAGGTCATAGATTGAGGCTGCATTGACAGAAACCGGGTGAATCGACGTAGAGACGCCCAGAATAAAAAGCAGATTAAAAATATTTGAGCCGACAACGTTTCCGACAGCAAGGCTGACTTCACCTTTGCGGGCAGCCACAATTGACGTCACAAGCTCAGGAAGCGAAGTTCCGATAGCAACAATCGTAAGGCCGATGAGCGTCTCAGACATGCCGAAAAAGCGTGCGATATTGCGGGCGCTGTACACAACGGCCTTGCCGCCAGCAATAATAAGCACCACACCAATCACAAGAAGCACAAGGCATTTCCAGAGCGGCATAGAAGAGCCTTCATCATCCTCCACCTTGTTCCGGCGGGCATCAAAGATTAAATAGCCGATATAGGCGGCAAACACGACCAAAAGCGTGATTCCCACAGCACGGAAAACGAGTCCTGCGTTCTCTTCCATGCCAAGCGTAAAAAAGGAGCCGCCAGTAACAGCCGGCAGGGCAACTGCAAGCAGAACGCCCACCGTCGCGGCAAACGAAAGCGGAAAATCACGGCGCAGGATGACGGCATCTACCGGCACCGGATGAATAACGGCACACAGGCCCAGCACCACCAGCAGATTAAAGAAATTAGAACCGACGACATTTGAAAGGGCAATCTCATTTGCCCCCTGAATCGCCGCTGTAGTACTCACGGCAAGCTCCGGAAGACTAGTTCCAAGCGCGACCACGGTAAGCCCGATAACCACCCCCGGCACTTTCAGAATACGGGCAAGCGCTGAGCTTCCGTCAACAAAAAAATCAGCACCCTTAACCAGCGCCACAAAAGCAACTGCCAGCAGTACGACATTAAAAACTATCATAGTAAAACCTCGCCGAACGATACCATACCGTCCGAACACCTGTCAACGAAAGCCCCGCTCCGGCATAAAAAAATCGAAGCCCGCGCAAAAAAGCATGGTATACTGAAATGTACACGAAAAGGCATGGCGGAGGAGCATATGAAAAAAGTACTTGCAGTCATCATACTTCTGATAGCGGTCGCGGGCGTTTTTGCGCAAGGATCCGGAAAAAAAGGAAAGAAAGGAGAGAAAATCAGCTTTAGCTCCAGGGACTTAAACGGCATTGGCGTTACTGATGCGATTTTTAAGGACACCAGGATTACAATGATACACATCTGGGGCACGTTCTGCCCGCCGTGCATCCGCGAAATGCCTGACCTTTCAGCCCTGGCAAGAAGCTACAAAGCAAAGTCCTTTGCCGTTATCGGCATTCCGCTTGACCTTACCGACAGCAGGGGAACCATTCAGCCGGGGATTCTCCGCGCCGCAAAAGCAATCATCAGGCAGACAGGCGCCGACTACCTCCATATAGTTCCCACAGAAGACATGCTGACAGGCTTCCTTAAAAACGTTCAGGCCGTTCCCATGACCTTTTTTGTTGATTCTAGCGGCGAGCGAATCGGCCAGATATACACCGGAGCAAAAAACCTGAAAGAATGGCAGGCCATCATCAACAACCTGCTTGAATGACGCTTCCTAAAAGCAACTCTTACAGAAAGCCTTTCATTTTCAATATGCGGGTCACGCTCTCGTCAAGCCGCTGCATGCTGATTTTTCCAGATGTAACTGCCTCCAGAACGCCACGGTATGCACTCTCAAAATCTTTCGGCATAAGCAAAATATCGTTTCCTGCCGCAAAGGCAAGAACTGCTGCCTTTGCAGAACCGTAGTTTTTCTCAATCGCTCCCATATTAAGCGCGTCTGTAAGCACAAGTCCGTCATAGCCGAGTTCCGTGCGGAGTTTGTCCGTTATCAGTTTTTTAGAAAGGGATGCCGGATACTCATCGTCTACAGCCGTACAGGTGACATGCGCAACCATCACGCTGTCAGCAACATCAAAATTCTGCACAAAGGGAATAAGCTCACAGTTCATCAGCTCCTGCCAGCTCTTAGTAACAGCTACGTAATCAGCATGCGTGTCGCCTTTTGTGTCTCCGTGACCGGGAAAATGCTTCAGGCAGCCTTTTATGCCAGTTGAATGAAGCCCGCTTAAAAACGCCCTGTCCATACGGGAAACCAACGCCGGCTCTCTTCCAAACGCACGCGAACCGATGACAACATTGTCGGGATTTGTATTAACGTCAGCAACAGGCGCAAAATCAAACGTAAAGCCGAACGCTGCAAGGTAGCTTCCGATAATCTGTCCCGCGCCCCGGGCGTTAGCGTCTTCTCCGGTGTCACCAACCGTATGCATATTCTTGAACACAGGAAGGAAAAACGCTTTCGAGCGGGCAAGACGGGCCACCAGCCCGCCCTCTTCATCAACGCAGATTGCCAGTGGAATGGCACTCGCTTTCTGCATGGAAGAGGTAAAAGCCCTGAGCTGGGAAGGATTTTGTATGTGGTAGCCAAAAAGGATGATTCCGCCGACAGGATAGCGCTCTAAAGTCCTGACAAAGTCCGCAGAGACCTTTGTTTTTGATGACGGCGCAATCTGCTCCGGCGTTATAAAAAAGAGCTGCGCGACCTTCTCTTCCGTCGTCATCTGCAAAAGCACCTGCTTTGCGTCATTCGTTTTTATCCTGTGTTTTTTTCCGGTAACAGCCTCAGGAGAAGAGGCGCAGCTGCAAAGAAGCGCCAAAAGCGCAGAAGCAAATAGCATTCGTTTTATCATTTTTCCACCTTTTTTAACTATCATTCCTAGTTTATTGCATCCATAGTTTACTGACAGGTACATTAGCGCTTTTTCAGCTCCGGGTGCTGCCGGTAAAACAATTTTTTCTGCAGGTACATCGCCTCATCGGCAAGGTGCATGGCCTTCCTAAGGTCACAGCCTGTTTCATCCCAGAATGAGCCGAGCGCAAAACAAACCGCACTTCCAAAACAAGACAGAGCGGTAAGCTTCTCAACTTTTTCTTCAAAGACCGCCTTAGGGCAGCCGGGCGCAATAATGACGAATTCATCGCCGCCAGCCCTATACACTTCTTCCTTATCAAACACACTGGTAATAAGAACAGCTGCATTCTGCAGCAGCTTGTCGCCTACGGCATGCCCGCCAGTATCATTCGCCTGCTTTAATCCGTTCAAATCAGCAAAGCAGACCCCAAAGGGAGCTTCCACCGTCCGCTCACCGCTCACAAATAAATCAACTCTGTAGTTCATTGCGTTTCGGTTTTTTAAGCCGGTAAGAATATCCACATTGCTCATGTACTCAAGCTTTTCCATAAGGTCATTTTTTGCAATCTCTGACGAGACAAAGAATGACGTAAGCTCTATCACTTCCTTAATTTCAACAAGGCGCTGCGTATCAAAATTAGTCACGAACAGATACCCAAACAGCTTTTTGCCCTGACTAAGCGGAGCAAGAATCAGGCTTTTTACCGACGCATTTCGGAGGGAGCTTGCCCACAGGGGATTTACTGCTTCAAGATTCTGCATATCGGCTTCGTCTTTCAGTATAAAATTATCATGAATTCCAACCGTGTCCTGCCAGGAAGCAATAACCTCAGGCGTCAAATCATTCTTAAAATCATCAACGGACGCCACATCATCCTTAAACTTAATGCACAGAATTGAAGAGAGCTTGCGCTCCACATCTAAAAGGACAATGCAGCTGCAAAATGAATCTGTTTTCTCCTGAATATCCTGATTTACCTCGGACATACAGGCGCAGAAATCATTCGAGCCACGAAGCTTTACACAGGTTTGTATGACAAACGTTGCAGAATCTATGGAAATATCTGACAGTCTTTCTGATTCAGGTCCGGTTGTAAACTCAAAATAAAACAGAAAATAGTGAATGTTACCGTCATCAAGTGAAGCTGAAAGCGGGATATAGGTTCCGTCTGTCCAGACGCCCAGTGATTTAGTGTCGACATATGCGTGCAGATGCTGTTTTAAGACAGCACAACGGTAGCAGAAATCTTCAAAATTCGGTTCCCGGGGAATAAGTTCGGAGTAAATCATGTTGTCATGGTATCCCTCGCCCATAATCTGCCGGTACAGATAATTGGCACGCACGATACGAATATCGCCGTATGTTCCAGGGGTCTTCTCTTCGACAGAAATGACAGCACTTGCCATTCCCATACCATCAACCAGCTGCTGAAAATCCATGAATTAATTTTAAGTTTATTTCTAATAAAATGCAAATAAAAAATAACATTGAAAAAAACGTGATTCAAGTTATAATAATGGCATGGGTAATATTTTAACCTTTAATATTTGCGCCATACCTATTTTCATCATCATTCTCACGTCAACATTCATCAGAAAAACGACAAAAGGCGAAGCAAACCGCTGGTTCATAGTTCTTTCAACAGTTTCTCTTGCAGCAGCCGTAGTCGACCTTATTGCTGACGGCTACGGCCTGTTTCTACCGCTGTCGCCCGTTCAGCTGCACATCGTCACCATCACAAATTACCTGTATTTTGCGCTCCGCAATGCGACTATCGTCCTGTACCTTTTTTTCCTGTTCGCCTTAACCCGAACCGATTTTCGGTTCCGCTCAAAGAGAGTCAAATTTCTGCTCATTCTGCCCTACCTGATTATACTGGGCTTACTGCTGACAAATCCCTGGCACCACAGGGTTTTCACCATCAGGCCTGACATCGGCTACAGCCGCGGGCCATTGATTTTAGTCTTCTACATCATTTCTGTCGGATACGCGATACTGGGGACTTTTTACCTCATCTCCTGCGCCCGCTTTATCCGTTCGGGAAAATGGATTGCACTGATTTCCATGTACGTGCTTTCGTTCATCGCCATTTTCATACAGTTTTTTAACAGCAAGCTGTTGGTCGAAATGTTTTCAACGGCAGTTTCGTTCCTCATAGTCATTCTCATCGTACTTCGCCCCGAAGAAATTACCGACCCGTATGTAGGGCTTCCGAGCTGGAAGGCATACCGGGAAGAGCTTAGGAAAATGACGCTTGTCCGCTATCCGGCAAAAATCCTAATCACCCGCTTCCTGAACGCAAGCCAGATTCGCACCTACCTGGGAGAAGAGCGGTACAACCAGTATATTAAACGGATTGCAGAGCAGCTGGCACTGTATGCAAAAGAAAAGCACCTCAGGCTTGACTTGTATTACGAAGCGCCGGGAATCATTTACTGGATCCTCGACAACGCAAGCCCGCTGGTTTTCAGCGCACAGGAGTTTTACTCGGTAAACAACCGCATAGAGCTTGCGACGCAGGACATTAAGATTATGGGCGTGCATCTGAATCCTAGAACCTGCCTTATCAACTACCCGGAGGATTTAGTCAACGCAGACGACATCATTCATCTCGGGCACGAATTTCACGGGCTGATTCAGAAGGATAACGCCTGCATACGCGCATCCGAGCTGATTGACACCCGGCACTACATACTCGGCACCAAAATGGGAAGCATTTTAAGCCAGGCCATCATCCTGCAGAACTTTGAAATGTACTACCAGCCGATTTACCACATCAGTGACGGAAAATTCCACTCAGCAGAAGCACTCATCCGCCTGAAAGACGAGCAATTCGGCACCATTTCGCCAGAAATCTTCATTCCTGCCGCAGAAAGCCGCGGGCTTATCATCCCGATTGGCGACTTCGTCATCGATTCCGTCTTCCGCTTCATCGCCGAGCACGACCTTTCAGAACTCGGCTTAGAGTACATCGAGATAAACCTGTCGGTAGCACAATGCCTCGAAATCGGGCTGCCGAAGAAAATCCGCGAAATGCAGGACCGCTACCACATAAGCCCGGCCCAGGTCAATTTTGAAATCACCGAGACGACCTATGACGAAATCGGCACGCTTGCAGATTCAAACATTGCCTCTCTTGCGGAAATGGGCTATTCCTTCTCGCTCGATGACTACGGAACCGGCTATTCAAACATGCAGCGTATTCTGCGACTGCCGCTTTCCCTGATAAAAATCGACAAGACGCTCGTAAAAGAAAGCGCCAGCGTAAAAGGCCGCGCGCTTATCCGCAACACCATCGCAATGATGAAAGACATCAACAAGAAAATTGTCGCTGAGGGAGTTGAATCCGAAGCTCAGTTCAATTATTTGAAGGAAATCGGCTGTGATTACATTCAGGGATTTTTCTTTTCAAAACCGCTGTCCCAGGATGAGTTCCTCATGATTCTGCGTAACGGTAATCACCGAGACTCCGATACTGAACAGCCGGAGGCGGCTCGTTTGACAACCTGACGGCTTTCCTTTATTCTAGTGAGTATGTTAGAAGACTTAAAAGAACCAATTGATACACTGAAAGAAGATATTAACAACGTTTGGGGGCGTCTTTGACTCTGCCAGCATTGAAAAGCAGATAAAAGAAAAAGAAGCGCTCACTGTTGCAGACGGCTTCTGGAATGATCCGGCCGCAGCACAGAAAGTGATGAACGACATAAAGCTCCTTAAAGGCCGCATCGAGCCATGGAAAGACCTTATTGCCGCAGCCGACGACATGCAGACCATGTATGAATTAGGAATGGAAGAAGGCGACCAGTCTGTCGAAGGCGAGCTTCGGGCCATGTATGAAGAAGCAAAGCAGAAGTTTGAGCAGCAGAGCATTCTGAACCTGCTGTCAGGAGAGGTCGACAAGAACGGCTGCTTCCTTACGATTCACGCGGGAGCCGGCGGCACCGAGGCCTGCGACTGGGCATACATGCTTTCCCGCATGTACATCCGCTGGGCAGAACGCCACGGCTTCAAGATGGAAACCGTAGACATTCAGGAAGATGAAGGCGGCATAAAATCAACGACGATTCAGATTACAGGCGATTATGTGTACGGCTACCTGAAAGGTGAAGCCGGCGTTCACCGGCTTATCCGCATTTCTCCGTTTGACGCAAATGCACGGCGCCACACATCGTTTACCTCAGTCTACATTTTCCCGATTCTCGACGAGACGATTAAAGTTGACATCAGGCCAGAAGATTTGCGCGTCGACACATTCCGTTCAGGCGGCAAAGGCGGCCAGCACGTAAACAAAACCGACAGCGCAGTCCGCTTTACGCACCTTCCGACAGGCATTGTCGTACAGTGCGACAGTGAACGAAGCCAGCTGATGAACCGCGCGACCGCCATGAGCATTCTGCGGGCAAAGCTGTATCAGCATTACAAAGAGGAAAAAGAAAAAGAAAACGCCAAATTCGGCGCAGAAAAGAAAGACATCTCCTGGGGAAACCAGATTCGAACCTATGTTTTCCAGCCCTACACCATGGTTAAAGACCATCGCACAAAGTATGAGGTTGGTAACATTCAGGCAGTTATGGACGGCGATATAGATTCCTTTATCGACGCATTCCTGCAGGCTCAGTGGAAGGGACTTCCGGTCGGTGGAGATGATGACAGCGAAGAAATGTAGGAGAGTCGCATACAGTGCTTAAAAAAGTGCTTTTCCGGTTAGGGTACGCCGCTATTTTACTGACACTCACGTCTTTCGGATATACGCAGGAGCATAATCAGCCGATTGTCCGGCAGATTACTGCTTTTGCCGTGTCGCAAAATCACATCGAGGTTCAGTGGAAGCTGCCAGCGGCTTTTAAGGCTCGCTCTATTCTTATCTACAGAGACAGTAAGCCCATTGCGACAAAAGCGCAGATTGCCGGCAGCACGCCGGTAGCAGAAATCAAGCCTGAATCAAATTTCTACGTCGATACGGTAAAAACCTATGCCTCTTACTATTACGCAGTCTTAGCAAGAACCGCCGACGGTAAACCATACGACATAATCCTGCCTTCAATAAATGCCACTACCAGCGGCGTACACGTAGAACGGAAGGAAACGCCTGTTCAGGACGCGGAGATTACCGAAGAAAAGCTCTACGCAGACGGACAGATGCGGGAGCTCCCGCTTCCCTACCTGAATATGCTCGAAAGTCAAAACAAAAAGCCGAATGCACTGTCGCCGGCAGTTGTTGCTGCAGGTAAAAGTCTGGCGCTAACCCATGCAACACAAAAAAGGACGCTGCTTCCGCCGCATGTTTTTGACGAAGACATGGTTTCTCCTCCAGGCGGAGATGAGTATTACCTGTTTGAAATACTTAAAGACTATTTCATCAAGCGAAACTATCCGATGGCCGTAAAGCAGCTGCAGATTTTTCTCGGCGCAAACAGGTCGAAAGAAGTCACGACGCGCGGCGCTTTTTATCTGGGAGAATCGCTCTACTTCTGCAGGCGCTACCGGGAAGCGCTTATGATGTTTCTTTTTGTTGAAGATGATGAGCCGGCGCTGGCAAAAAAATGGATTCAGTCAACGCTTGATTTATACAATCTGCCGGCTGAAAAAAACTCAGAAACTGACCGCTAACTCGCCGAAAAGCCGCACTGCCAGCCGCACAAATCACTGCCCGCAGCTAAACCGCACTGCCAGCCGCACAAATCGCTGCCCACAGCTAAACCGCATTGTCTGCCGCACAAATCACTGCCCTTCCCCGAAAAGTCGCAAAGATTTTCCCGCACAGTAAAGCCTGCGCAAGGCCGCCATGCCGCGCGTTCCGTTCTGACTGCTCTCTTTCAGCTAAGGCGCAGCTTTTTTCAAGGGCTATTACTTGATGCCCCTTATCAGATTGATGATGGACGGAGTCCTAACTAAGCCCATATCCTCGGCAGAGATGCGCTTTTCTGCGGAAGTCTGAGCTGGCGCTTTGGTTCCAAGCGCGCGGCGACCATTTTCTGCAGCGGCAGGAGCCGTATCTGAGGCAAGCGGATCGGGTTCGCTACCTTCCGGCAGGCTCCGGATAAGCACCTCGTCTCCCACATTCACCCGGTCGTAAAAGCCCGGCTGCACAAGCGCGCCCTGGGCAATTTCTTCACCGACAGCGCTTATGGTAATAGTTGCAAGCTTGTCCTTATCATTAAAAATAACTCCGGGGCCTTTGTCTGACACGTGCACAGAACCAGCCTTTACAACATCAAGCACGGCACCGCGCACCATTCCTTCAGTCTTTCCCACATCGACAAGCGTTTCGTTTATGCTTCGGGCAATAATCTTTCCGCGCACCGGAAGCATATCCAGAACATGGCGGCGGAACGAACGCAGCACGTTTGCATAGCGGTTGTTTCCCGTACGGAATACGCTAAAGCGGTTTACTTCGGTGCCGCTCCGGGCGCTGTATACAACTGCCCCCAGGGATACTTCCCGTTCGCTTTCGTCCACGGCAAGCGTAATAAAATAATCCATGCCGCTAGTACGCGCGGTGCGGAATGCCTCGCCATAACCGGAGACCGGACTGTTCTGCACGAAAACAGAGGTAGTTGCAATGCCGGAAAATATTTCCTTTATCATGCGGGCAGTGAACTCTTCTGCATCACTATGCACCAGCTGCACGTCTACGTCGGTATAATACACGCCAACACGCCAGCGGGTTTTGTCCAGATAGAATGGGTCTATATCCCACTTGTTGTTCAGAGAATTCTTCATCAGTGAGTCATAGGCTTCAATAGTGTCTGCAATGCGCGTCTGCTCGTACGACGGCTTTTTTGCTTCTGCGTCCTGCTCTGAGGATTCGCCAGAGTTTTCGCTGATAAACTTAAGCTGAGTTACGTACTGTTCGTTTAAGCCGATGCGGGAAAGCGTTTCGGCAAACTCGGCGCGGACAGAGCTGTTAAGCGGGTCAATTTTAAGCGCGCGCTGATACTCGTAGCGTGCCTCTTCGCCCTGATACGCCTTGGCGTACTCCCGGGCTTTCTGCACATGGTAATCAGCCCACAATGCACGGCGGTCGTTTTCAAGCGGGAGCGTCTCATCAACAATCAGCTCCAAGACAGCCCGCATAACCTCGTCATTCGGATCTATCGTAAGGGCCATGTTCAGCGTATCTATCGCATCGGTGTTCTTTCCCTGCCGGTACTGCGAAAGCCCCTTTAAGTACCAGGCGGAAGTAGTATTGCGGTCCCGTGCAATCAGGTAATCACAGATGTCAGAAACCTCATACCAGCTTTTTTCCTCATACAGCACGCTGGCTAAAAGCACATAGGCTTCGGTATAGTCTTTTTTAATCTGCACCGCTGCCCGTGCGCGCCGCTCAGCGGACGCGAGGTTACCTGCGCGGCTTTCAAGGTAAGCGGCAAGATAATGCACCTCACTTTCTCCAGAATGGTAGCGCAGCGCCTGCTGAATGTAGCTGTCAGCAGCACGCTCATTTCCTGATTCAAAGGCAAGCAGCGCAAGCGAAAGCAACGCCTTGCGGCTGTTCTGCTCACGCTTTAATGCATCCAGATACTGCTGGCGCGCGCCGTCAAATCGGCCGTCAAACAAATCAAGTTCCGCAAGCCCAAAACGCGCCTCCACATCATTCGGAAAACGCTGAATGATGCTTTCAAACACGGCGCGGGCGTCAGTAAGGCGGCCGAGCGAAATAAGGGTCATGCCGCGCAGATTCTGAATGTCCGTGCGGTCCTTTGCGTATTTTGCCGCGCTATCAAGATAATCAAGCGCAAGGGGATAGTCCCCCAAATCATAGGTAACTTCGGCAAGGTGGAACCAGGCGTCTCCGTACGAAAGATTTGCCCGAAGCGCCTCATGGAAGTCCTCTGCGGCTCCGTACAAGTCTCCGTTTGCCTGCTTCGTACAGCCGCTTTCATAAAAACGGCGCGAAGAAGGATTAGCATCCTGTGCAGCAAGCGGTACGGCCGCCAGCACACAAAGGAGCGCTGCACAAAGTACGTTTACAGAGTTCTTCATAGTCATCCCACCACCTTTTTTATACTAGACCGGGTCTTTTTTCAGCACCTTAATCAGATTGATGCGGTGCCCTTCCATGTCCTGAACAATAAAACTCCAGCTATTCCAGCTGATTTTTTCATATTTTGACGGAATACGTCCAAACAAATCAAAAACGAAGCCGCCGAGCGTGTCAAAGTCATCGGTCGGAAAGTCCGACTCAATCGTTTCATTCAAATCGTCAAGGTTTACCCGGGCATCACACAGCCAGATTTTTTCCCCAAGCGACACAATGTCTTCGCGCTCGTTGTCAAATTCATCCTGAATATCGCCGACGATTTCTTCAATGATGTCTTCCATGCACACGACACCGGAAATGCCACCGTATTCATCTACTGCCATCGCTATATGCAGATGGCGGCGCTTGAACTCGCGCAAAAGGCCATCTATGCGCTTTGATTCCGGCACGAAATATGCCTTACGTATGATTTTCGTTAAATCAATACTTTCTTTTTTGGAGAATGCCTTTATAAGGTCTTTTACATACAGCACGCCGACCACGTTGTCTATGGATTCGCTGTACACAGGAAAGCGCGAGTGTCCGCTTTCCGCAATTTTTTCCAGAAGTTCATCTTCCGGCGTGTCGATAGAGATAAAATCGACGTCAATGCGCGGAATCATAACTTCCTTTACCGAAGTTTCAGACAGGTCTTCGATCCCCTTTATCATATCCTGCTTTTCTTCAATCAGGATTTCCTGTTGCGCCCGGTCAGCATCAGTATTGCCCGACACTGCCGGGCCGCTAGAGTGTGGGTCGCCTTCTTTGTTTTTGCCGAATTTAAATAACCCCATGACTTTCCTCGTCTTTTTATGCACCGCAAGCCTTACGCCTGCAGCAATTGTACGTCAGAAAAACTGCGCAAAACAGTCTCCTGCAGTTTTAGCATTTCATCATCCGGTTCTACGCCGCTTTCCACGTGTGCTTCCCCGTGGTCATAGCCGTTCAGGTGGAGCGTACCGTGAATCAAAAGCCGCTTAAGCTCTTCGTTTTCGCTCACACCAAAGTACTTCGCGTTCACTGGCAGCGTTTCAAGGCTTATGATAATATCGCCGGCACAAAGCCAGGTCTTACCATCATCATCGGCATATTCATCACCGTCCTCAAACGAAAGTACGTCTGTAGGCGCATCAATATCCCGGTACTGCTTATTCAGGCTCTGGATAAAAGCATCCCCGCAGAACATAACGGAAAGCTCCTCGTTTTTGTATCCAAGCGCATCCAGCACCGCCAGCATAAACGGCTCAATCTTAGAAAACCATGCAGGTTCTTCCCTACCGTCTTCCATAGAAATCAGCACGCGGTTCTCTGAAGTTTCTTTCTGCTCTGAATCAGCCATTGTTTTTTGCCTCGTCAATCATTTTATCACTAAGTTCTATCTCAAGCTCTGAAGGATCCGTATGTTCAGCTCCAGATGCCGTCTGGTCAGCAGAATCGGGGTCTTTCTGGTTCGGATATTTTATGCGGCTGTGGTAATAGCCCGCAAGAATCTGCACGAATGCTTCGCGGATTTTAGTCAGTTCTCCAAAGGTAAGCTGACAGTTATCCAGCTGGTGAGTGTCAATTTTTCCCTGAATCAGTGACTGAATAAACTTATCCAGCCGCGACACGCTAGGCTTATCAAGCGTGCGGCAGGCGCTTTCTACCGTGTCGGCAATCATCACGACAGCGCTTTCCACTGATGTAGGCGGATTTCCCGGATAAGCAAAATCTTCAGGAGAAACGCTTGAATCTTTCTCTTTTGCCTTTGCATAAAAGAACTGCAGTACACTGTTTCCGTGATGCTCGGCGATTATGTCTATAATCTGCTGGGGAAGGCGCAGCTGATGGGCCTTTTCCACACCGCGCTTTACATGACTTTTTATGACGGAAGCAGAAAGCGAAGGATTTATGTCATCATGCTTGTTTTCGCCGTCCGTCTGATTTTCCACAAAGTATTCGGGCTGATCCATTTTGCCCAGATCGTGATAGTAGGCACCAACGCGCGCAAGCAGTGCATTCGCCCCGATTGCCTTGCAGGCACTTTCGGCAAGCGTGCCCACAAGCATGCTGTGGTTGTAGGTGCCGCTTGCAGTAAGCAGCATGCGGCGCATAACCGGCGTATTCAAGTCACTTAAATCCATCAGCCGGAATACAGAAGCTGTATTCAAAAGCGTTTCAAGCGGCGTCAAAAGCCCCAGCACCAGAATGCCGGAAATAAAGCCATTGAATGCAAGTCCCGCAAACACAAAGACAATATCAGCAAAATTATCGTTAAAAATGACTTTGAGCACCGTGATGTACACGATGTTCAACAACGCAAGCACGAGAGAAGCAAACACCAGGTCAATGCGGCGTTCGCTCAGGCGCACGATGCGGGCGGCTGTCAGCGCTGAAGCAAGCGTAAAAATCGCCGGCACCAGCTGAAAGCCCGCAGCTGCAAGCACGCCAAAAGAAAGCAGCAGCGAGAAATACAATGCTGAAATCTGGCCAAACAGGATTGCAACGAGGAATGCCGAAAGCGCCCCCGGAATAAGCACCGGAAGGCGGTACATTCCCTGGAAAACCGGCGCCTTCGAGCCAAGCGAAGCTGCGGCATACACAATCAGGAATAAAAGCGCTTCAAGCATCAGCTCCTTAAATTGCACGCTCCGCCCCAGCAGCACCGGAGAAAACAAAAGCCACCATAAAGCTGCAATCAGCATAAGGAAAAGCACGCGGTCTGCAAACACGCGGTAATCAATGTAGGCAGGGCTTTCCGCCATCTTCTTAAGCTTTAAGTAATCTTCTTCGCCAATCGGAAAGCCCTTCCGGATGATTTTTTCGCCTTCTTCGATGGCAACCGGATACTGCTCATCGGCGCTCATGGACTTTGTCGCGAAGATTGTCTTATCGGCAATCTGTCCGATTTCATATTCTTCAAGCGTATAGGAAGCTACCGTCTCTGTAGTACTTGCGTCAAAATATACAACCGCCGTTACAGCCAGAAAGCCCAGAACAAAAAGCAGCAGAATGTTCCACTTTGCTTTTATAAAGACTCCCATACTGTCAAAAGCAGCATGTATCACACTTTTCTTTTCATTCGTCGTTTTGCTCATTTTCATATGCCTGTACAATTTTTCTTACGAGAGCCGAGCGCACAACATCAGCACCCGACAATTCTATCATGCCGATTTCCGGTATCTGCTTCAAGAGCGAAAGCGCGTGCACCAAACCGGAGGGCACACGACGCGGCAAGTCCACCTGCGAAAGGTCGCCGGTAATAAAGAGCTTACTGCCTTCGCCCATGCGCGTTAAAAACATCTTCATCTGTTCACGGGTAGTGTTCTGCGCTTCGTCAAGGATTACCGCACAGTGATTTAAGGTACGGCCACGCATATAGGCAAGCGGCGCAATTTCGATAAGGCCGTTTTCAGTCAGGCGGTGCACGGTCTCCCGGGCAAGCACCGCATTCATGGAATCATACAGCGGCCGAAGGTATGGATTAAGCTTATCCTCGAGCGTACCGGGCAAAAAGCCAAGGCTTTCTCCGGCTTCAACCACCGGCCGGGTAAGTACAATGCCATTCACCTTGTGCGACAAAAGCAGGCGCAGCGCCTCCGCAACGGCAAGAAAGGTTTTTCCGCTTCCTGCAGGTCCGGTTGCAAAAACCATGTCGTGCTCACGAAGTGCCTTTACCAGCGCAGCCTGACCGGCTGTTTTGGGATACACCTTACGGATTGCTCCCGGAACACTTATAGCACACCCTTCTGCATCGAACGAAGCTGTCAGTCCGGTATTCAGAATGGAAGAGACCATGTAGGCGCTTCCCTCGCCACCTTCGGAAAGCTCGTCTGTTATACGGTTAATAATAAAACGGAATTCCTGCCTGAGGCTTTCATCTGCTGTTTCTATAGAAAGCTCGTTACCCCGAGAGTAAACATTTGTGCCCAGATGCTCTTCTATGAGTTTTAAATTGCTGTCATTTGTACCGCAGACCCGTGAAAGAACATCCGAATCATTGAGTACAATCGTATATATTGAATCCACTTAAGTATAAGTGTAACTCACCTCGGCATATTGTACAAGTAGGCTTGACACAAATCACCGACATGACTATAGTAGCACTTGTTCGGTCGATTAACTCAGTGGTAGAGTGCCACCTTCACACGGTGGAAGTCACTAGTTCAAGTCTAGTATCGACCAGAAGATTCAGGCTGTCCGTTTGGGCAGCCTGTTTTTTTTCTAAAGCAGAATGTGACAACCGCCTTGTCGCCGGCTGCCGATATACTATATACTTTGAGTATGAAACATTGGGTTGCACTGCTCTTTTTAGTAAGCCTCTTACCTGCATCAGCTTTTTCTCAAACTTCTGGAAAAAACATCGGAGAACATGCACTTTTTTCTGTCGTAGAACGAGGCCCTGCTAAAGAAGTCCGCAAGTTACTCAATGTAAGCCGCGCGCTTCCCGTGCGGCAAAACAACGAAACCCTGCTGATGGCAGCCGTTAAGGCAAACCGTGACATTGACGTTGTATCGGCGCTTATAGAAGCTGACAGCACCATGACTGCCACGACAACTGACGGCATAACGGCACTCATGTTCGCCTGCCAGTACGAAAGCCATGAAAAAGTCATCAAAGCCATTATTGCAAACAGCGCTTTTTTCTCATCCGGAAAGAAGAATTACATTCTCACAAAGGACAACAAGGGGCAGACAGCCTTCGATTACGCGCTAAAAAATACCGCACCTGAAAAAATCACGCAGCTGCTGAAAAAATACACGAAATTCATTCCTGAGACGCAGGCATCTGCCGCAAAAGCAGCCCTGACCACAAAAGAGCCTGCAGCCCAATCTGCTCCCGAAAATGCAGCAGAAGCCGAACCGGCCTCAGAAGCAGCACCAGAAAACGCCGCGCAGCCAGCGCCTCCGGCTCCAGAACAAGAAGCCGAAGAGTCAGTAAAAGCAGAAGCGGAGGCTCACAAGCCGGCTTCAGAAGAGAGCGAAACTCAGCTTAAAGCAGAAGCTCAGGAAGAAAAAACGCCTTCGAAGCGTGCGGAAACAGCATCAGATGCCGCACCGCAGAAAAAGATGGAAGAAAACTATACACAGCCAGATTCACAGCCTGTGCAGAGCGCCATCGAACCGTATAAACCGACATATCTTTTCGATTACGCAAAGCTTGAATCCACGGATGATATTCCGCCAGAAACGCCGGTCAGCGACTCCAGATTCCGCCACACATTCATCCAGAACCCGGATGCAAGAGACAGCGAGGGAAGAACGCTTCTTATGAAGGCTGTGCGCGACGGAAACGAAGAGCTGATTGATAACCTGCTGTACTCAGAGGCTGATATCCAGCTTACCGACAACGACGGCTGGACAGCACTCATGTTTGCAGCCCGCTTCCAGTCAAATCCGCTCATAATCCGGCGGCTGATTTTCCTCGGCGCAAACGTTTCCCAGACAAACAATTACGGGTTAAGCGCACTCGCACTGGCAGCAGGGCTTTCAGACACTCCGGATGTGGTAGCCGCCCTTCTGGAAAACCGGTCAGCAGCAGAAAAAGACGTCCGCGCCTCCTTCATTTATGCAGTTACTATGGAAGCGGCAACCGACATTCTTTCCCTGTTTACAGAGAAAGGCATCTCGCTGAATGCACCGTATGGCGGCAAAACCCCGTTGATGTATGCCGCAGAGAACAACACAAACACGAATGTTATAGCATGGCTTTTACGGCGCGGTGCGAAAACAACATACAAAACAAGCGACGGCAAAACCGCATTTGATTTTGCCCAGGCAAACCCCCGCCTGCCCCACAATGAAAACTACTGGGCACTTCTGCCCCCAACTGGAGGAAATTAATGCGTATAACAGGCGGCAGCCTTGCAGGAAGAACAATTAAATGCCCCGACGGCGTCATCAGGCCGGCAATGGACAGAATGCGGGAATCCGTATTCGCTATTCTAGGTGATTTGTCAGGGAAATCCTGGCTTGACTTATTCTCTGGCAGCGGAACGGTTGCCATCGAAGCAGCTTCAAGAGGAGCTGCCCAGGTGCAGCTATGCGAGAAAGACAAAATCAAAATTCATACCGTGCTGGACAATGTCTCAATCACTGAAAAAGAGCTTGGCCTCAAGATTGGCTGTCATTTCATGGCCGTCGAACTGTTCTTAAAGCGATGCAAAGATCAGTTTGACTACATTTTCTTTGATCCGCCCTTCCCGTACAAGTTCCGGCTGGATTTATTGAAAACAGCGGAAAAAAGGAATTTGCTTACAGATTCAGGTACGATTCTGATTCACTATCCTGAAGAAGATCCGCTGCCAGAAACAATCGGCAGCCTGTACCTGGCAGACAAGCGTATATATGGCCGTTCCATCGTAAACTTCTACAAGAAAAAATAAAATTTTTATGCTTATTTCAACTTGACAACAAATTGAAATATGATAACATATTTTTTAGGTAATAAAGTGAATACAGCAATCGCCAAGTTACAAAAAACTGTTGAGGACGCCCCCATTCCGGCGGGTTTTATTAAGGTTACTGACCAGCCGGTTGGTTCTTTAAGTTCTGAACAAAAAGCACTTCTGAACAGAAAAGGTAATATCCTTTTTAATGAGGGAAAGTACAGCGAAGCAAGCCGCATTTTTGTTACCACAGGATATTCCGACGGGCTTACCCGAATTGGGGATATCTTTTTAAAACAAAGCAGAAGTCTGGACGCGCTTAAATATTATGTTCTGGCCCATAATTCGGCAAAAGCAGAACCGATATATGAAAAAGCAGCGCTGGTACTGTCGGCATTACTAAAAGAGTAGTCAAGAGCGAGGTAAAAAAAAATGAGTGACGAAATGCAGCAAGAGTTTGATCTCCCGCCAGTCGAAGACGGTATCCAACCGATGGATGAGCGGCTTCCAAATGAAATTGCCGAGTTTTCAAAACAGGGCTATCAGCTGCTAAAAGAAAACCGGATTCAAGAAGCAAAGGACGCATTCAACAAGATTCTGGAACTGGAAGACAACAACAATTACGCCCTCGTCGGTCTCGGCGACAGCGAGCGCAAACAGAATCATTTTAATGACGCAATTGCATTTTATGAACGGTGCCTTTCATTCCATCCGAGCAACAATTATGCACTTTTCGGTCTTGCCGACTGCTACAAAGCACTGAATCAGTACCACAAAGCCATTAAAATTTGGGAACAGTATCTGATTCACGATGACAGGAACATCACTGTTCTTACCAGAGTCGCAGATGCCTACCGCAAAATCCGTGACTTCAAGAAGTCAAAACTGCTGTATCTGAAAGTTCTGGATATGGAAGAAGACAATGCATACGCGCTGATAGGCCTCGGCCATCTGCATTACGACTTCAAGGAATATCGGGATGCACTGTATTACTGGACCCGCATGCTGGAGCAGAACGAAACAGCAGTAGACATCCGCGTACTCACCTCGATTGGAAACTGCCACCGCAAGCTCAA
Organism: Treponema sp.; assembly: GCA_024698325.1. Classification (GTDB taxonomy): domain Bacteria; phylum Spirochaetota; class Spirochaetia; order Treponematales; family Treponemataceae; genus Treponema_D. The sequence goes on along the minus strand of JAILRG010000076.1, from coordinate 45,809 downwards.
GACATTTGACAAAGGCGTGTACTATTTTGACCGCGCGCTGCAAATGGATCCGAAAAACTTTTACGCACTATTCGGTCTTGCAGACTGCTACCGCGGCATGAATCAGCAGTACCGGTCAGTAGAATACTGGAACCGCATTCTCGAAATCGACCCTAACAACAAAGTGATTCTGACTCGTGCGGGAGACGCATACCGTAATACCGGCGACTATAAGACCGCTGCAGAGTATTACAACAAGGCCATGGACATTGACTTTGATATGTACGCAGCCTTAGGACTTGCGCTCATCTGCAAAGGCGAAGGCAGATATCAGGAGGCGATTGACCGTCTTTCAGCCCTCATCCGGGATGATCCGCGGAACTACCGCCCCTATATCGATCTTGCAGACTGCTATATAAAGATGAACCAGAAAACTCAGGCTGTCGACACATTGCGGAGCTTCCAGAAACTGGGAATCCGGAGCCAGGCAATTAATGACATGCTTGACAGAATCTCTATGAACCAGTCAGTCATATGATTGAAAAAATAGCACTAACAGGGCTTTTACCCGAAGAAATAGTCTCTCAGCTCGAACTCACGCCGGCATTTCGCGGTAAGCAGGTCTTTTCATGGATTGGAAAAGGTGTAGAAACGTTTGACGCCATGACAAACCTGCCAGCTTCGTTACGGGCAGAACTCTCTGAGAAAGCACAGGTTCGCTGTACATCTGTGAGCAAAGTACTGACAGACAGCGACGGAACGATAAAGCTGCAGATTGCGCTGTCAGACGGAATGGCTGTGGAAACCGTACTGTTAACAGACAGGGAAGGCAGAAAAACAGCCTGCGTTTCCTGTCAGGTTGGCTGCGCAATGAACTGCGCTTTCTGCCAGACCGGGCACCTTGGATTTGCACGCAATCTTACTGCCGCAGAAATCGTCGAGCAGTTTCTGTTCCTGGAAAAACACGCCGGTCCGCTGGACAACATCGTATTCATGGGTATGGGAGAACCCATGATGAACCTCGAAATGGTGAGAAAAGCAATTGCCGTTCTAACAAACAAGGATGGCAGAGGTCTTTCCGCGCGCCGCATTACGCTCTCAACATCCGGGGTAATCAGGGGCATTTACGATTTAGCTGAAAACGGGCCGAACATCAGGCTTGCAGTCTCCCTAACGACTGCAGATCCCGCGCTCCGGGAAGAGCTTATGCCCATCACAAGAACAAACCCGCTTTCAGACTTGAGAAAGGCGATTGATTTCTATGCTCAAAAATCAGGAAAACGCGTCACGTTAGAGGCTGCCCTGCTCTCCGGCGTCAACACCGGCGAAGAAAGCGCACGCAACATGATTTCCTTTGCACGAGGCATCGATGTTCACGTAAATCTGATTCCCTGGAACCCTGTAGGCGGGCTTCCCTTCAAGGAGCCGACAGCCGCAGAATGCAAGCGCTTTGTGGAGAAGCTTGAAAAAGCAGGAATCAACGTAACGCTCAGAACACGCCGTGGCAGAGAAATCGGTGGAGCCTGCGGTCAGCTAGGAAAAACACTGGCAGACAAAATCGTAGACGGAAAACGCCTCGAACGGCAGGAAAAGCCATCTGCGGCAGACTGATTCATACAGTCATATGATTTACTTGCATATTCCCCCCATACCCTTTATAATATCTGTATGCAAAAGAAAATCTATGTAGTCGGCATGTTCGACGATGAATCAACCGCGAAGGTTTCTGCCGCGGTAAAAACTGTTGCCGGTGTTGTATCCTGCGCAGCATCTGCAGAAAAATCACAGGTACTTGTAGACTTTGACGAAGGTACCGCTGGCATTGAAGATGCTATTAATGCAGCAATTGCCGGCACTGGCGTTGAAGTCTTAGGCTAAGTACAGGTTAAGCGGTACATATGAAAATTACCATTCTTGATGGGCACGCCGCCAATCCCGGCGATGTCAGCTGGGACGACATAAAGGCTCTGGGAGATGTAACCGTGTATGAACGGACTCCACCAGAGCTTGTTGTCGAAAGAATCGGCTCTAGCGATGCTATTCTTCTGAACAAGGTTCAAATTACCAAAGAAATCATTGCTTCCTGTCCTTCACTTAAATATATCGGTGTACTTGCAACCGGATACAATGTAATCGACACTAAAGCCTGCCGGGAAAAGGGCATCACGGTTACAAACATCCCCGCCTACAGCACTGATGCCGTAGCGCAGCATGTTTTTGCCTGCATTCTGGCTTTTTCTAATCGTGTTGCAGAACACTCTGCGTCAGTCCATAACGGTGACTGGATAAAATCGCCCGACTTCTGTTACTGGCTGTCTCCTTTAACAGAACTTTCTGGAAAAACACTGGGTATTTTCGGTTTCGGAAACATCGGCCGAAAAGTAGCAGCAATCGGACATGCGCTGGGAATGCGCGTTATCGTACATGTACACAACGAAAAATCATTTTCTGGAAATGAAGAAACGGTAAGCACGGAAGAACTTTTTAAACAGTCTGACTTTCTTACGCTGCATGCTCCCATGACGCCAGAAACTGACAAGCTGCTTAACAAGGAAAACCTTTCTTTGATGAAGCCAACTGCTTATGTTATAAATACGGCACGCGGCGGCCTTGCAGACGAAAATGCCGTACGCCAGGCTCTTGAGGCATATACAATCGCAGGGTACGCAGCTGACGTTGTCCTTACAGAACCAATGTCTCCTGATAATCCGCTATATAAAGCCCCCAACTGCCTCTTGACACCGCACATCGCATGGGCGCCTAAGGAAACGAGGGAGCGACTGCTCGGTATTGCAACGGAAAATATAAAGGCTTTCATTGCAGGTAAACCTAAAAACGTGGTCAATTGACAGACGTTTTAATTATAATTAAACTGCTGTAGTAATACTAAACAGCAGAGGTACTAAGCAATGGGAAAGACTATAGCACAGAAGATTTTTGAATCTCATCTCGTAGACAGCCCGTACGAAGGCACATATGTTTTAAAGCTTGACCGTGTCTTCTGTCATGAAATTACCACACCAGTGGCAATCAACGACCTTGTTGACCGCAACAAAGACAAGGTGTTCGACCCGACAAAAATCAAGGCAGTTATTGATCATGTAACTCCCGCAAAAGACAGCAAAACCGCCGAACAGGGAAAAATTCTGCGTGACTGGGCACGCCGCAACAATATCAAGGATTTTTTTGATATTGGCTCAAACGGTGTCTGCCACGCCATTTTCCCGGAGAAAGGCTTTGTACGCCCCGGCTACACAGTCATCATGGGTGACAGCCACACATGTACGCACGGTGCCTTCGGCGCTTTTGCGGCAGGAGTCGGAACAACCGACCTGGAAGTAGGCATTTTAAAAGGTGTCTGTTCATTCCGCGAACCGAAATCAATTAAGTTTGTTCTGAACGGCAAGCTTAAGGAAGGCGTTTATGCAAAGGACGTCATACTCTACCTTATCGGCCAGATTGGCGTAAATGGCGCCACTAACTGCGTCGTTGAGTTTACGGGCCCGGTAGTAGATGCTTTCGGCATGGAAGAACGCATGACGCTCTGCAACATGGCTGTTGAAGCCGGTGGCACAAGCGGCATCTGCTTTCCGGATGAAAAGACCGTAGATTACCTCTGGGAATTTATCAAAAACGACTACGCAGACAAAGCTGCAGCCCTCGCCGACTATGCAAAATGGCGTGATGATGAGGATGCAGAATATGAAAAAGTAATCGAACTTGACCTGAGCAACCTCGAACCGGTCTGTACATTCGGGTACAAGCCGGATCAGATTAAAACTGTTAGAGAAATGGAAGGCACGCCGGTAAACCAGATTTACATCGGAAGCTGCACCAACGGAAGAATCAGCGATTTGCGCGTTGCTGCAAGCGTCCTTAAAGGGCACCATCTTGCAGAAGGCGTGCGTGGCATCGTAAGCCCGGCTACGCCGAAAATCTACAAAATGGCTCTCGAAGAAGGCCTTATCAGCATTTTTATGGAAGCTGGCTTTTGCGTGACAAACCCGACATGCGGCGCATGTCTGGGCATGTCAAACGGAGTCCTCGCATCAGGCGAAGTCTGCGCTTCAACCACAAACCGCAACTTTAACGGAAGAATGGGCAAAGGCGGCATGGTTCATTTGATGAGCCCCGCCACTGCGGCTGCTACAGCAATCGCAGGAACAATAACTAATTCATCACTTTACAAGGGGTAAGACGATGAAAACTTTTGGTGGAAATGTACTTTTTCTGGATCGCTCGGACATCAACACCGACGAAATCATACCTGCAAAGTATCTGACAGAGATTTCAAAGCAGGCCTTAAAGCCGTACCTGCTTGAGGATTTGAAGCTTGACGGTTTCAATCCAAAATCAGACATTCTCAACAAGAAAGTCATCATTACACGCGAAAATTTTGGCTGCGGTTCAAGCCGCGAACACGCTCCGTGGGCACTGGAAGTAAACGGCATCTACTGCGTCATCGCAGTGAACTTTGCCCGTATTTTCCGCCAGAACATGTATAACTGTGGTCTTTTAGCCATCGACATGTCTAAAAAAGACATTGATGACATGTTCAACAAATTCGCTGACAAAGACACCGAATGCCAGATTAAGCAGAGCGATGACGGCACGTGGAAGGTAAAGCTGATTGCAGGCTCGCTTTCCGTAAGCTACCCGTTCAAGCTTGACGGCTTCGAAAAGGCCCTGATTGAAGATGAAGGCTGGGTTGGATTTGCAGAGAAAAAGTATTAAAAATGATTTTCCGTCATTTTTAACGGGCGGGTTTGTACTGACACTGCAAACCCGTGAACATGTATGCTGAGGCGATATCAAAATCGCCTTACAGGCGGCGCTTTTGCCGCCTTTTTTTTGCCTCAGTAAAGCACGTAAAGGCTCGCCTGTCAGCATCAGTTTTCGCGCACTGCTTTCATTTCTTTTTTGCGGGCATACATTGCCTTGTCAGCACGCCGGAATACGTTTGAAACGCCGGCATCAATAAGCGGATTAAAAATTGCATACCCGATAGCTGCAGAAACCCGCTCCCAGACTTCAGCATGCTCATCAGAAGCATATCTTTGTATCTCGCCTTCAAAAACAGAAATCAAAAACTCAACCTGATCATAATCATTTTTTTCGAGGATAACGACAAATTCATCGCCGCCGATGCGAAACACAGGTGAATGTTCAAAGACATTGCAGACGATAGAACAGAGCTTCTTAATGGCGATGTTTCCCTGCTCATGGCCATACGTGTCGTTTATGCGCTTCAAGAAGTTCAGGTCTACCATTGCAATTCCGAAGCGAGCGCTCCCCTCTGCAATCTGCCACTCAAGGCGCGCCACTTCTTTGTCATAGGCCGTCTTATTACGAATTCCTGTCAGCGCATCCTTCGTCGCAAGCTCGCTCATCACTGCCGTCTGCTGCTGACTGTCGCGGAGCTGCTGTGCCGTAGAAACCAGGTTCTTCATGTAGTTTTCCAGCTCCATAATCATCGACGACACCTGCATCGCAAGCACGGAAATCTCGTCCTTACCGCTGGCATCCCGCTCTATCTCGAACGCTATGGCCGCGTTTTTTTCCTGGGTATAATAGCGCACGTTATTCTGCAGGTGTTCGAGCTTGGCAATGTAACGGCGGTACAGCAACATCAGCATGTTCGCGATGCACAAGACCAATATGACTGCGATGCCTGCAAGCTGGCGAATCGCATTCCTGAAGATTTCAGTGTTAGCCTTGTCAACGCTTGTTTCGACCCCAATCAGGCCAAGCTTGCGGCTTCCGATGTACAGCGGAGAGTAAAAAGCGTAGTTTTTTCCAGATTCGTTATCAAAAAAGTCGTAGCCGCTGACGTTCAGGCCGGCCTGCCAGACTTCCCACTCTTTTTTATGCTCTTCCAGAGAATGCGGCTCCGTTATACCAAGCTCTATGTACTTTTTTCCGTCAACAATACGTTCTTGACGCACTGAATCAAGCGTATAGGTAACTTCCAGTTTTTCTCTGTTGGGAATAATGTATTCTACATTCACGAGGCCAAAGTGAAGCTTTGCCTGCTCAAACCGGTCCAGATAATACTCATGCTTGTAGATAGTATAAGCTTCCTTTACCTCATCCGAAAGAGAGTCAAAGCTAATCGTCTCGCCGATTATTTCGCCCGGATAATTTTTTGCAAAAAGAACTTCGAACTTTTGCCGTGAGGTCTGAATATCGGGAGCTGAAAAAGCATAAGGAATGAGCAGCGTATCTTTATGAGCAAGGAAATAGTTTTGATACCAGAGAAAATCATGTCCGTCTGTAGCCAGAATTCTCTCCAGATAGGCGGCGACCTGACAAATACGTTTTTCCTGCTCAATCTTGTAAGAATGGGTCTGGCTCCTATAGATAGCAAATCCACTTAATGTAAGCATCAGAACAGTAAAAAAACTGAATATCAGGCCAAACCTGAATATAAGACTGTCTATCCGCCTGCCCATGCCGCCTCCTTATGCCCCAGCTGCTATGCGCTCTTACCTATAAGCCCTGTCTTTTCAAGCTTCTCAAGGATAAGAGCAACAATCTGTTCCGGAGTACGAGTGGCGGTGTCAATTTTAAGGTCTGCAAATTCGTACTCATTATTGTCAATCTGATAAAGCTTCATATATCGGGCACTGTCCTCCCGGTCCCGCATGGCAGTAAACGCCTTGATTTCCTCAAGGTCGCCGCCTTCACGGTTCAAAATGCGCTTTGCCCGCGTATCATCGCTTGCAATCAGGTAGACCTTAAGGTCTGCTTCTTTTAGCATCCAGATAGCAAGGCGGCTTCCGAGCACACAGCTTTCAGCACGCGCAAGTTCTACCTGCTTTGTATCGACAGCAACATCATAGCTGTCGTCAGTTTTTGCATTTTCAATTACCTCAGCAAGAGTCATCCCCTTTTCTGCTGCCAGCTGCCGAAACGTAAAGTTAATAAGCTTGACGCCAAGCTTTTCTGCAAGCAGCGTGCTTACCGTTGTATTTCCACAGCCAGATTTTCCACTGATTGCAATCCGCAGTTCTTTTCCATTTTTTAATGCATACTCAGCCATTTGTATAATACCTCATAGTACTGTTATTCTATCATAGTGTGCATAAAAAAGACAGCTTTTTTAAACTTTCATTGCTTTATCGGATTTCTTCTGTTATTTCTTTGTGTTTTCGGTTATAATCACATGGTACAGGTAGCATATGAGCGAAGAATACATAATTGAGATGCTGCACATCACCAAGAGATTTCCAGGAATCGTAGCCAATGACGACATCACGTTACAGCTGAAAAAAGGTGAGATTCATGCTCTGCTGGGTGAAAATGGTGCAGGTAAATCCACTTTGATGAGTGTCCTGTTCGGTTTGTATCAGCCGGAAGAAGGCGAAATCCGAAAAAACGGCAAGAAAGTTGAAATCAGAAATCCAAACGATGCAACAGCTCTGCATATCGGCATGGTTCATCAGCATTTTAAGCTTGTTGAAGTTTTTACCGTTCTTGACAACATCATTCTCGGAAGCGAAACGGTTAAACACGGCTTTATCGACAGGGAAAAGGCCCGCCGGCGAGTCATCGCATTAAGCAACGCATACGGGCTAGAGATAAATCCCGATGCCAAAATCGAAGACATTACGGTAGGCATGCAGCAGCGCGTAGAAATACTGAAAATGCTTTACCGCAACAACGACATCCTTATTTTTGACGAGCCGACAGCCGTTCTTACGCCACAGGAAATAAAAGAGCTGATGAACGTCATGAAGCTGCTTTCCGAAGAAGGCAAATCAATTCTGTTCATCACCCACAAGCTGAACGAGATTATGGAAGTTGCCGACCGCTGCACGGTATTATGCAAAGGCAGATACATCAATACGGTAAACATCGCTGACACAAGCAAGGAAGAATTAAGCCGCATGATGGTCGGCAGGGACGTTCAGTTTACCGTCGAAAAAGCGCCGAAAAAGCCCGGGGAAGTCGTCCTGGACATACAGCACATGAGCGTCGAAAGCCGCATCCACAAAATGCTTGCCGTACACGACGTAAGCCTGAAAGTACACGCAGGCGAAATTGTCTGCATTGCCGGCATAGACGGTAACGGCCAGTCCGAGTTCATTCAGGGGCTTACCGGCCTTGAGAAAATCGTGCCGTCAAAACAGACAAAAATTCTGCTCGGCAATCAGGACATTACGAAAAAGTCCATCAGAGAAAAGAGCATCGCAGGCCTAAGCCACGTTCCCGAAGACAGGCACAAGCACGGGCTCGTTCTCGATTACACGCTGGAGCAGAATATGGTGCTGCAGCGGTACTGGGAAAAGCAGTTCCAGCACGGGCTCTTCATAAAAAAGCGGGCGGTGACAGAATTCGCGCAGAAGCTTATCAATGCCTTTGACGTGCGGAGCAGCCAGGGCGTAAAAACCATTGCCCGCTCCATGTCCGGCGGAAACCAGCAGAAGGCAATTGTCGCAAGGGAGCTTGATAAGGAGCATAAGCTTCTGATAGCAGTCCAGCCCACCCGCGGCCTTGACGTTGGTGCCATTGAGTATCTGCACAAAGCCATCATCGATGACCGTGACGCGGGGAAAGCCGTGCTTCTGGTCTCCTATGAGCTTGAAGAAGTGCTGAACCTGAGCGACCGTATTCTGGTTATGTATGAGGGCGAAATTGTTGGCGAGCTTGACCCGAAAAAGACAACGACAGAAGAATTAGGCTTGTATATGGCCGGTGCAAAACGCCAGAAGCTTGAGGAGCACGCATAATTATGGCAGATACACAAAAGAAGTTCTTACAGAACGAAGCGTTCCATTCCGTTCTTGCAGCAATACTCTGTGCCGTGCTGGGCATCATCATCGGCTTTATCATTCTGCTGATTATCAACGCGGAACACGCCCCAAAGGCAATCAGCGTGATATTAAAAAATTTTTTGTACTACAGGAATGGCGGCAAGCAGCTGTATTATCTGGGGCAGACACTGGTAAAGTCAGTTCCGCTTATTTTATGCGGCATTGCCGTTCTGTTCGCCTACAAATCGGGGCTGTTCAACATCGGCATAGCGGGACAGTACTGCATTGGCGCGGGTATTTCCCTGTGGGCGGCGCTGGCGCTGCACCTTCCCTGGTGGGGCTGCCTCATTCTGGCAGTGCTTGCGGCGACGCTCTGGGCGGCCATTGCCGGCATGCTAAAGGCGTTCTGCAATGTCAACGAAGTCATCGCGGGAATCATGCTTAACTGGATTTCGCTCTATGTGGTAAATGTGCTTATGCAGAACGAAGTGACCATGAACATCTCCCGCTCAGAAACGTATTCCATCGCCGAAGTATCTCCGCAGAGCCTTATTCCGACGCTCGGCCTTGGCGCTCTGTTCCACAACAACCGGTATGTTTCAATCGCCATTCCCGTAACAATCATCATAGCAGTGATTATCTACATCCTGCTGACAAAAACCATCATCGGCTATGAACTTCGGGCAACAGGTCTGAATAAGCATGCGGCAAAATACGCCGGCATGAAAGACAAGAGCAACATCATCTTTACCATGGCAGTATCCGGCGCCATTGCAGGCCTCGCCGCCTCGATGTACTACCTTACCGACATACAGCCCTGGAAAACCTCATCGTCTGTGCCGGCGATGGGCTTTAACGGAATAGCGGTCGCATTCTTAGGCGGATTAAACCCGATTGGTGCTATTTTCGCGGGATTTTTCATTCAGCACATTACGCAGGGCGGAAGCTTTATCGACACGAAATACTTTAATCCTCAGATTGCAGATTTGATTTCTTCGATAATCATTTATTCATGTGCTTTTATGTTTCTTTTTAAGACAGCTATCGCAAAGCTTCTTTCACGCATTGGCGTAAAACCGGCTGCTGATTCTGCAAAATCGAATGCGGGTTCGGAAGCAGGTTCAAAAGCAGATTCGGAAGCAGGCTCGAATGCGAAATCAAAGGCATAAGGAGATACGACAATGTTACTGATTCAATATACGCTTATATATGCTTCTGTACTGATTTTTGTCGCATACGGCGGAATGTTCAGCGAGCGGAGCGGCACTATCAACCTGGGGCTCGAAGGCATTATGGTCATGGGAGCTTTAGGCGGCGCCTTTACCATGTATGCCCTCTCCCCGGCTCTTCCCGGCATAGTCATCATTTCGCTGACAATTCTTTCGGGCATTGTCTTCGGCATGCTTTACTCGCTTTTGCTGGCAGTAGCCGCCATCAATTTTAAGGCTGATCAGACACTCGTGGGAACCGCAATGAACATGCTTGCGACAGCGGCAGCTGTTGTCATCGTAAAATCATTCAACAATGCCAGAAGCGGCGGGCAAAATCCCTCGGCAATCCTCGAGTACATACAGACACGCAAAGTATTTCTGATAAAAGCATTCGGCTCAGAGTTCAACATCTACATGATTCTTACGCTTATACTCGTGGCAGCCGCTACAATCATCCTTTTCAAGACAAGGTTCGGCTTACGGCTGATGGCATGCGGCGAATTTCCGCAGGCCGCTGACAGCGTCGGCATCAACGTGTACAAAATGCGGTACGCCGGCGTTCTGATTTCAGGCTTCTGCGGAGGCATCGGCGGCATCATTTACATTTCCGCTGCCAACAGCCAGTGGGATTTTATGTACGGCGTCGCCGGAGCCGGCTTTCTTGCGCTTGCAGTCATGATTTTCGGCCAGTGGAACCCGATACGCATCGCTGTCAGCGCAATTCTGTTCGGCGCATTTCGTGCGGTGTCCGACACCTACTCTGCCTTTGACACGCTCGTTCACTTAGTGCCCGGCGATGTGTACAAAATGATTCCGTACATCATCTCCCTGATTGTTCTGGCATTTACCTCTCAAAAATCACGCGCACCGAAAGCCGAGGGCATTCCCTACGACAAAGGCACCCGTTAATCATTGCGATACTACTAAGGAGTTACGTCATATGAACAGCATGACAGGATACGGCTTTAAGGAAGCCGTTGTAGACAACACGCAGATTAGTGTTGAGATTAAATCCGTAAACAGCCGTTTTCTTGATTTGAGCATTTATCTTCCGCCATTTCTTAATCCGCTGGAGGCACGGATTCGCCGTCTGGTAAGCGAGAAAATCGTCCGGGGCAAGGTTGATTTGACAATACGCGTGCACGACAACAACAGCACGGCAACTGTCAGTGCAGATACGGCCGCGGCAGTCGCCTACCGGGATGCAATCACCGAAATTGCCAGGGCGTTAGGCAAAACTGCAGACGACGTGCCGCTGTCGCTGATTATCGCACAGGAAGGCGTGCTGAATGTTTCCCATCAGTACGATGCGGAAGCGTACTGGCAGAAGATTCAGGGTATTTTGTCTGAAGTGTTCACCCAGTTTCTGGCTGACAGAAGCCGCGAAGGTAAAAACCTTGAGCAGGACCTGCTTTCCAAGCTCGACACGCTCGACAGCGCGGCAGCTTTCTTTAAGGAGTGGCAGCCGTGCATGGAAGAGAAATTCCGGGAAACCATCACCAAAAAGTTCAATGAGCTTTTAGGCGACCACGCGGACGAAAACCGTATCATGCAGGAAACTGCGGCCATGCTCGTAAAATACACGATAAATGAGGAAATCATCCGCCTGCACAGCCATCTGGCCGCGCTCCGTAAGGCATTTACCGGAGGAGACGGAGAAGCGCCTGGTAAGCGCATTGATTTTATCTGTCAGGAAGCGAACCGCGAAATCAACACCATCGGTTCTAAGAATCAGTTTATCGAAGTAGGACAAAAAGTAATTGCCGCAAAGGATGCGCTGGAAAACATCCGGGAACAGGCAAAAAACGTAGAATAAGCATGAAAAAAGTCCGCTGAACGCGGGCTTTTTCATGTGACGGCAGTACGAGCTGCCGTCGTGAACATTTTCTTACCACTGGCGCATAGCGCCTCGTGGTGGGGCTGTCCGCTGAACGCGGACTGTCAGTGAACGCTATTTTATGTTCTGGTATGTATTAATCTTTACCGCTGTAATCGGCATTTCAGTAACAACATCCGATACGGTAAGCTTCTGTGTGAAGACGTCGTTTACGAGAGCCTTGTACTCATCGACAGTGAAGTTCTTCATCGCCCAAGTATCTGTCGGAAGGCCGACGTAGTTAACTGAAAGATTGGTTCCAGAAACAAGGCCAAGACGGGCAATCTTTCCCGCATAAGAGGCATCCCATTCTCCAGCCTGAATAGCAGAAAGAACGGTTTTAACTGTCGGTCCCAGTCCTTTAAGAGCTGAGGTGACATGCATGCCTTCGCCGTAACCATTAATCAGTGCAGTCTGGTCAATATCAACGCCAATCACCTTGCCGTTTACTTTAGCAGCAGCTTCGCAGGCAGAAGTCCAGATACCACCACCGCAGGCAAAGACAACTTCCACGCCGCGGTTTTTGTACCAGCCGTCCATAGCTGCAGTAATTGTCTGGTCGCCATAGAACTGGCCGCCGTACACATACTCAATCGTTACGCTGTCAGCAACACCCAGATTCAGGGCAGCTGCGTTTACACCCTGGATAAAACCATAGCCGAAGCGGATAACAGCCGGAACTGCCATACCGCCAAGGTAGCCGACATGTCTGTAGCCCTCTTTAATTGCTGCATAGCCGGCAAAGAAGCCAGGAAGCTCTTCTGCATAGGAAGCACAGTACACGTTTGAGGGGAGCACATAATCACCGAAATCGCCTTTACCAAGGTCGATGCCGATGAATTTGGCGTCAGCGTAATCTGATGCAACACTCTTGATTACTTCTGCAAATGTAAAACCGGGAAGTACGATAACGCTGTAACCGTCCTGATAGGCTGCATCTACAGATGCGATGCGATCTGCAGTTGAGTCACCGGCAGGCTTATAATACTTGAAGTCAAGGTGATTTTCCTCTGCATACGCCTTACATGCCTGATAGGTTGTCTGATTAAAGGCCTGGTCTGTAATATCACCAGAGTCTGTTACCATAGCAATGCGGAGAGACTCTTTTGACTCTGCCTTTTTGCTACAGCCAAAAAGACAGACTGAGGCTACCGCCATCACTAAACACATAATCTTTTTCATAATACCTCCAGAAACGATTATGATTAAAAATTACCCGATTATAATCACTAATTGCCTTTTAGTAAATGCGAGTCTAATTTTTCCAGCAGCTTTGTCCCGACCTTCCAGTTGTCCCCGGCGCCCATCGTCACAAAAAGATACCCGTCTGACCTGCCGCTCGGCTCGCACAGCGCCTTGTACACGACATCGCATGCCTCGTCAAACTCCGCCGCATACACTGTCGCCGGATTGTGGGCTTTCGTCCGCTGGGCAAGGATTTCTCCAGTGACGGGAGCCGCAGCTGCATTTTCGCGCGCACTGCCGTAAATCTTATTGATAATGACCATGTCCGCGTCCCCGAAAGAGGAAGCAAACTCTTCAAGCAGGGCCTGCGTGCGCGTATAGGTGTGGCTCATAAAGTCAACGATGATTTTATGATTTTTATAGAATGCGCGGTAGCCGGAAAGCGTTGTCTTAACTGCGGTAGGATGGTGACCATAGTCATCAAGGACAATCAGGTTCTCACCTCTCGGAGTTACCGTACGGGAAATCACCTCGCTTCGCCTTCTGCCGCCGGAAAATGAAAGCAATGCGGCTTTTAGCGCATCCCTGTAGTCTGCGGGATTTTTTCCGGCCGTGCGAATGAGCAGGGAGACAAGTGCAAGGGCTGCCGCGGCGTTCCGGACATTGTGTGCGCCGGGAACAGAAAGCGCATACTCTCCGGACAAGGCGTCTGCATCGGATTTGGCATCGCCGGAAGAGCCAAGCGTAAAATACTGCTTTCCGTCCTCTACCCTGCCAAACGTAATGTGCCACGGGCCAGGAGTGCTTGTTCCGTAGGGAACAGGAACGATGTCCTTGCGGCGGGAGGAAGCCCTCTGTACCGCGTCTACTGCGCCTGCATCATCAGCACAATAAATCACCTCGCCCCCTTCCGGAAGCAGGCAGATGTAATCGACAAAGGCGTCCCGTATGTCTTCGTAGGTGGGGTAATAATCCTGATGATCGCTTTCGACGCTGGTCAGGATGATTTTCTGGGGGCAGAATGACATAAAATGCCGCTGGTACTCACAGGTTTCTGCGACAAAAAAATGCCTCGCGGAAGAATCTGCGGCAGAAAAAGAGCGGCTTGTCATCGTGCAGGAGCCGCGGCCTTGCGCGTCTTTTGCCGTTTCGTCACCAAAGCTTGAGATGACGGAACCTGCCAGCACCTGGCTCGGAAGGTCAAGCGCCTTGAGCAACGTGCCTGCAAGGCCGGTTGTCGTTGTCTTTCCATGAACGCCGCACACGCCTGCGCTGTAAGCACTGCGGGAGACGGCGCCGAGCGCTTCCGTATACAGCAGAAGCGGAATGCCGCGGCGAAGCGCTTCCTTAAGGTCCGGATTTTTTTCGGGATTGTAGGCGCTCGAATAGATGACGCAGGCAACATCATCGGTGATGTTGCTTTCTGAAAAAGGCAGCGCTGAAAGCCCGAGCTTTTCAAGCACTTCATCTGTGTAAAACCGCTCGCTCACGTCGCTTCCGGTAATGACAGCGCCGCGGGCGGCAAGAATCTCAACGAGGGCGACCATGCCGGTGCCCTTAATGCCAACAAAATGTATGTGAACTCCGCGCACGTCGGCCGGGAGTGACTTCTGAACCGTATTTTCCATGGGGCAAGTATACCCTTTTAAAAGCCTTTATGCTACACTTCCAGTCTATGAGCCGGAATCAAAGCGCAGAAGCCATTGTATTAGCCGTCCGCGAACAGGGAGAAAACAACCGCTCCGTTACGCTGCTTTCGCCGGAAGACGGCTTATATTACGCCACTCTCTACGGCGGCGCAAAAAGCAAAATGCGCGCTCTGGTAAGCCCCTTTAACCGCGGGCGCATCTGGCTCTACAAAGACGAGACAAAGCACAGCATCAAAATCACCGACTTTGACGTAACGCACTGCCCGGTAAGCTTCAGGGAAAGCCTGTTCAAAAGCTGGGCCTCCCTGCTTGCAGCAGAAACGGTCATAAAAACGCGCGCCGCCGGAAGTTTTGCCGAATGCTGGCGGCTCCTAAACGGCTTTCTTGACGGCATGGACCTTTCAGACGAAGCAGAAAGCAGACTCGGGCTTATCCGCTTTATCTGGCGATACCTTGCGCTTTTAGGCGTAAAGCCGCACACAAGCAGCTGCGCCTGGTGCGGAAAATCATTCATAAAAGAAGCGTTCAGCGTACAGACACTTCACGAGCGGGCTGTCTACAGCGAGGCAGAAAACGGCTTTATCTGCACCGACTGTCTCTCCGGTTCCGCAGCAGAACGAACGGCAGAAACAGGGCGCAGCTTTATACTGGGAAAGGAGGCGCTCACCTACCTCGAAGCCGTTACCACGCTTGAGCCAAAGCAGGTTCGCCGATTGAGCATTACCGCGGCAACGATCACCGAATTAAAGGCGCTTTCATACCATCTGCTCGAAGAAGCCGCGGGAAGCAGGCTTTCTGCGCTGCAGTCGGGCATCGGCATCCTGTAGGCAGAGCGGAAAGCAGTCCGTGGCGAGTACACCGACATGCACGCAGGGGGACTGCCAGCATGCCCGGAACCAGCTCTCATGCACGCACGGTTACAGCACGGCATGCCCGCCCCAACGCACCGGCTGCCAACAGCACGACATGCCCGTCCCCAGCGCGCCGGCTGCCAACAGCACGGCAGATATACAGAAGCGCCAGCACGGTTTTTCTGGAAAAAAGCCCCACTACGCTTTACAATAGCTTTCATAAGGAGATTACGACATGATTGATTACACAGAAGGTTCTGGAAAACAATACCACACCGGCATCGGGCCTCAAGACATCGGAGAATATGTGATTATGCCCGGCGACCCAAAAAGATGCGCTAAAATCGCAGAGCATTTTGATAATGCGAAATTAGTTGCAGACGTGCGCGAATACGTAACCTACACCGGTACGCTCGAAGGCGTAAAGGTAAGCGTGACTTCAACAGGCATCGGCGGCCCCAGCGCGGCAATCGCGATTGACGAGCTTGCAAAATCCGGCGCAAAGACATTTATCCGCGTAGGCACCTGCGGCGGCATGCAGGAAGATGTTCTGGGCGGCGACATCGTCATCGCAACCGGAGCCGTGCGCATGGAAGGAACAAGCCGTGAGTTTGCACCGATTGAATACCCTGCCGTCGCTGACCTTTCGGTAACAAATGCGCTCGTACAGGCTGCAGAGGCGCTTAACGTACCGCATCACACGGGCGTCGTTCAGTGCAAAGACTCATTCTTTGGCCAGCACGAGCCTGAAATCATGCCGGTTAGCTACGAGCTTGAAAGCAAGTGGCAGGCGTGGCTCCGCATGGGCTGTCTCGCTTCCGAAATGGAAAGCGCGGCGCTCTTTATCGCGGGACAGTTTCTGCGCGTGCGCGTAGGTTCCTGCTTTCTGGTCGTTGCAAATCAGGAGCGCGCAAAAAAAGGCCTTTCAAACAAGCAGGCCCACGACACAGAGCTTGCCATAAAGACAGCCGTCGAAGCACTGCGCATTCTGATTAAAAAGGAGAAAAAGGCGTAAGAGGCGCAAGCAGCACTTTCGGCCGGGGACTGCGCCTATAGCGGCCGTAGCGGCCGAAGCAGCGCGGGTTACAAGAGGCCTACAGCTGCTTTATCATATATATGAGGTCGCTGTACGAGCCGTCAAGCATATGAGCCGCACGCGGAATCCGGCCGCATTCGGTAAAGCCGGCTTTTTTGTACAGGCTGACAGCCCGACTGTTCACCGCAAATACATCAAGCTCAAGCTGCTTGTAGCCCATGCTGCGGGCAGCTTTTTCTGCCTCAGAAAGCAAAAGGCTTCCAATGCCGTGCCCCCAGTACTCGCTTCGCACGGAAATGCCGATGCGGCAGCGGTGGCTGTATTTTTCAAAATCGCCTGCAGCCTGAATGCCAATGTCAGCGATTATGCGCTTTCCGTCAAACACGGCAATCAGCATGCGCTTTTCATGCGCGAGATGCGAAGCTATCATCTCCCGCTCTTTTTCTACCGTAAAGGTCACTTCATGCGGGCGGCAGAGCAGGAAGTCAGTTTCGCCGCAGGCGGTAAGAAAATAGTCTAACAGCTCGGCAGCATCAGCCTCTTCCGGGCTTCTTACGACAAGTGTTTTTGAAGGAATAAGGTCTATCGAACGCGCTTCATATCTCATGCACGGAAGGCTACCACGGCCCTGAAGAATCGTCAACCATAACCCGGAGTCTCAAAAAGCAGCTTTCGGCAAATACTTTCCGCACTTCCTTTCATAAATCACCTAAAACCGTTATACTGAATAACGAGATGAAAAACTGGAACAAAAAGCAGATTTCCAAAGAAACAGTAAAAGCACTTTGCGACACCTACGGCATGGAGCCGCTTGTCGCCTCAATCATGGCACGTCGCGGCATTACTTCAGGAAACGACATTCAATTTTTCTTAGAGACCGACAAACGCTTTCTGCACAACCCCTTTGAGTTTACAGCGATGAGTGACGCCGTTGACCGCATTCTGCAGGCTCAGGATGAAGGTGAAAAAGTACTGATTTTTGGCGACCGCGACGTTGACGGCGTCACAAGCACCACCGTCCTGTATGATGCGCTCACCGCCCTTGGCATAGACACGACCTGGCGCCTGCCTTCAGGAAACGACGCCTACGGTCTTAACAAAGCCGCCATAGATGATTTTGCCGCTGCCTACGGCACGCTCATCATCACGGTGGACTGCGGCATTTCAAACAATAAAGAAATTGCCTACGCCTCATCCCTCGGCATGGATGTGCTGGTGCTTGACCATCACACCGCCCCGGAAACGCTTCCCTCGCCAGCCATCATCATCGACCCGAAATGCGCCGATTCAGGCTATCCCTTTGCAGATATTTCCGGCTGTGCCGTCGCATTCAAAGTAGCACAGGCGCTTCGTTTTTCAAAAAGCGAGCTGTACAAACAGGAAATCTGCCTGCTTTCCGTGCGGCAGGAAGAAAACCGCACTGACGGTGCCTGCACCATCGACTGCCTGAAGCTTGAAAACCTGGTAAAAACCGCTTCGTTAAGCGAAACCATTGTTCCCGGCACCAAATCGATTACCGACACAGGACTGATTCCGTTCTTGACCGGTCAGCAGATTTTTGTCTGGGACGGACCGCGCACGGAGCAGCTGCTGTCAAATCTTTTCGGACGAGGCGTAGAATTCAACCTTTTAGACATTCGCCCGGAAGTGGCAAAACTCATTCCCGCAGTACTCGGCATGAGTCTTTCCCGCGTAAAGACGCTTTCGAAAATTGCGCGCTACAACCTCGACGAGGCAACAGAAATCGACGGCTTTTACAATATCTTCGTCACCTTTATGGAAAAACAGCTTCTGGCGCAGTTTCCCCAGCATGCAGAGGCAGAAAAGCGGGATTTGCAGCTGGTCGCGCTGGCAGCCCTTGCTGACATCATGCCGCTGGTAGACGAAAACCGCATTTTCCTTTTCCACGGCATTGCCGCAATGAACGAGACTACCGCACGGCCCGGGCTTCTGGAACTGCTTTCCTGCCAGGGGCTTTTATCCAGGCGCATTACCTCAAGCGACCTTTCGTGGAATATCGTACCCGTTCTGAACGCCGCCGGCCGCCTCGGGAAGCCGGAACTGGCAGTGGAGCTGTTCCTCGAAAAAGACGTGCAGAAACGCGATGAGCTTGCCCGGGGCATCCTTGCATTAAACCAGCAGCGAAAGCAGCTTGGAAGCGATGCCTGGGGCTATGCGCAGGAACAGGCAGAAAAAAGCCTTTCGGAGTACGGCGGAAACCTCTGCGTTGTCATTGACGAGCGCATTAACCGCGGCGTGTCCGGCATTGTGGCAAGCCGCCTGGTACAACACTACGGCGTTCCCTCAATGGCGGTAACGAGCGTCGGGGAGCTTGCCATCGGCTCCATCAGAAGCTGCCGCGGCTTTGACATAACCGTATTTTTAGACTCACTCGGAGACATTTTTGAAAACCACGGCGGCCACCGTTTTGCAGGCGGCTTCAGCCTGAACAAAAGCCGCATTGACGAGTTTAAGGCGCTTCTAAAAGAAAGGGCAGCTGCCATCATTCTTGAGGACGACAGCAGCGAGCGCATAGACATCGACGCAGAGCTTCCAGTCCCCTACCTTTCACGCGTTTCAGAAAAGACCGCGAAGCCCGAAATTCTTTCAACCGTAGACCGATTCGAGCCGTACGGCGAAGGAAACCGGGAGCTTATCTTTATGACACGGCGCATAAAAATTCAGGACGCGCAGATTATGGGAAAAACCGAGCGCCAGCACCTAAAGCTTACCTTTGACTGCGGCGCGGTAAAATGGCCCGCCATGTTCTGGGGAGAAGCCGAGCGCCTGCACCGTGATTTTGACAAGGGTGACACCGTAGACATCGTATATACGCTGGGGCGGAACACGTTTAACGGCATGGAAACGCCGCAGATGATTCTGAAAGACGTGCGCCTAACGCAATAAAAAAAGGAAAGAATGCCATGAAACGACTACTTTTTCTGCTGACAGTCGCACTCCTCGCCGTAACAGCTCTGAGCGCCACCACGGTGACAAGGACACAGGCCGATGGTGCCTACTCGCTGACAGCCATGTACACTGAAAACGCACAGCCGGGGGACGCGCTGTTCGTACGCCTCATCCTCACGCCGATTCAAAAAAAAGGCTCAAAAGATGCCGTTTCTGCTTCTGCATTCGAAAAAAGTACCGTAAGCATTGCGCTCTACGAAAAGGGCCTGGAAGCAGGCAGCGCAAAACCGCTCCGAAAATCAGCCGGCTATCTGATTAACAGAGGAGATGCCGCGGAAAAAAAACAGAGCGACGTGCTTTTGGCAGGGATTCCGCTTTCTTCATACCTGAAGCCGGGACTGTATACGCTTACCGTACGCTATGAGCCTTTCGGAAAAAAAGCAGAGCAGCTGCAGCTTCCTGTCAGCATTGCACCTAAAGAGTTTGTACACGAGACGATTCCGCTTGACGGAAAGAACACGGCAATCAAAACCGACATAAGCCCGGAGCGCCAGGACCAGATTAAGCGCCTGAACGCCATTTTAGACACGAAAAACAAGGACGCCGTGTACGCACTCGAAGCATTCGTACCGCCGACGCCCGCCACGCGCCGCACGTCCTTCTTTGCCGACAGGCGCATCTACGCCTACTCAGGCGGCGGCTCTTCCACGAGCCTGCATTACGGCATTGACTACGGCATTCCTACTGGCAGCGAGGTGCGGGCCTGTTCCGGCGGCAGAGTCGTCATGGCAGAGAACCGCGTTTCTACCGGCTGGAGCGTCTGCATCGAGCATCTGCCCGGGCTGTACAGCCTGTACTACCACATGAGCCGCCTGGACGTCGCGACAGGCGACATGGTAAGCCAGGGAGCGCTTTTGGGGCTTTCCGGCGCAACAGGTCTTGCAACCGGCCCCCACCTGCACTGGGAAGTGCGGCTGAACACAGAAGCTGTCAGCCCGGATTTTTTCGTAAGTGATTTTACATTTGAACAAGCATCAAAAGCCCGTGCGAATCAGTGATGATGTCGTAAGTTTTTCCCATTTCGCACTGGGATAAGTTTATGGTGCGCACGCTTGAAAACCGCGTGGCAAATTTTGTTGTCATCGCAAGGGCAAAAGTCGCAAGGTGATTCATGGCTTTTTTCTGCCGCACGGTGCATGGCTCTCCCAGCAGCATGCACTGGCCATGGTCAAGATAATAGTGCGGAAGGACCGTGCCGCCGTTTTTCCTCTCTGACGGGCGTATTTTGAACGGGAATGCGAATTCCTTGCCGGAAAAACAGGCTGTCGCAAAATCAACTGAAAGAGAAGCTGCGCTCCAGGAGCGGTCAATCACGCAGAACTCGCGCCCGGCAGTATCAAACAGGCTGAACCGCGCGCTTACAGTGCCGCTTCCGCTGCCATAAAAAAGCACGCGCGCCACGGGATACTGCGCCACATCGGGTACAAGCTTTGCCTCGCCAAAACAGCGCAAAAATCCCCACGCATAGAAAGCCATTCCCACCAGCAGTGCAAGCACCGCGATGAGCGCGACAAAGCGGACGACGGCTTCCCGAGAGGATTTCATGCACCCACCAGCGCGACAAACGCTTCTTCATCGATAATCTCAACACCATATTTTGCGGCCTTAAGATTCTTGCTTGAGCCGCTGGAGGTGTCATTGGTGACAAGATAGCTTAAATCTTTGGTAACGCTTGACTTACAGGAGCCGCCCGCTTTTTTTACAAGCGCCTCGGCATCAGCACGCTTCATTGTTTTAAGCTCGCCGGTAAAGCAGAAACTTTTTCCGGCCAGAGCGCCGCCACCGGTTTCTTCAAGCAGTATGGTGCCCGACTGAGTCAGGCGGAGCATTTCATCCCGGTTTTCTGCCATGCCTTCGACAAAGAGCCTTGCAGTAATGTCTGCAAAGCCGTAGACAGAAGCTATCTGCTCCACGCCTGCTTCAAGGATGGCCTCCAGGCTTGTAAGGCCGGATCCCGCATCAATAAGCTTCTGCACCATCGTTTCGCCGATTCCCTCGATGTCAAACCCGGCGATAAAGACGGCTAGCGACATTCTGCGGTGGCTCTGTATGCTTTCATACACTTTTTTTGCGCCAAGCGAGTCTTTCTGATTTTCGATTGATTCTTCGTTGAGAAAATACGGCACCAATCGCTCTACGGTCAGCTCATAAATGTCAGAAATCGACGTGATTTCCTTATCCCTAAAGAGCGCGCGCAGAAGCGTGTCGCCAAAATCGCGGATATCGACGACGCTCACCCATTTCTGGAGCTGATGAAGCACCCGCTTCTGGCAGCTCTTATTCGGGCAGAAAAGCCTGCTGCCTTCATCTTTTAGCATAGTACCGCAGCAAGCGCATGTCGTAGGAAAACGGATTTCCCGGGTTTCTTCTCCGCCCTCTTCCGGAAGCACGCGTTCAATTTTCGGAATAATCTCGCCGCGTTTTACAACAACAACATGGCTTCCGATTTTTACCCCCAGCGCACGCATGGTATCCGGATTTGCAAGGGACGCGCGCTGCACGGTCGTTCCGTTAAGCTGCACTTCGTCAAACACGGCAACAGGCGTATACGTCGCGCCAGACTCGCTCCATTCAACATCACGAAGCACCGAAACAGCTTCTTCAAGGCTGAATTTAAAGGCAATCTGCCGGTCAGGACGAGCGCGCGCGGCGTCTTCCCTGTCTATCCGGCGTTCTTTTATGACAAGCCCGTCAATGTCGTAGTCAAGGCTTTTCCGAATCTCCATGACTTCGGCACGATACTCTATAACATCATCCGCGCTCCGGCAGATTTTTAAAGGGGAAGTCTTAAAGCCGCAGCGGATAAGCCAGTTGACTTTTTCTTCCTCGTCGGAAAAGGGACTTTCGCCCTCGGTTGCAAGCGCATCGTAGGTCATAAGGCACAGGTGTTCGCTTCCGCTTCCGTCCTTGCGCTTCATAAGGCCGTTTGCGGCGTTGCGGCAGTTTGCCTTGTCTGCATAGAACTGCTCGTGAACCGTGTGCGTCATGATGACTTCGCCGCGGACAGCGCCGGTAAAATCAATGCGCGTACCGTCAGCGTCAAAAAGTGCGACTTTTACCCCCTGCATTTTTTTTGCGTTGGCGGTTATCTCATCCCCCGTACTTCCGTCCCCACGCGTTACGGCACGCACCAGATCCCCGTGGCGATACTGCAGCTCAAGCGAGGCTCCGTCCAGCTTGTATTCCACAAGGTATTCGCTGTAGGCATGCGTTTTTGCCCAGCTGAGGAACTGCTCCGGATTAGCCGCCTTTTCCTGGCTTCCCATCGGCATGATATGGCGCGCCTTGGGAAAATTTCCGCTGTCAGCACCAACCTTCTGCAAAAGCGGGTTCTGCGGATCCAGGCCTTTCAGCTCATCCCAGAGCGCATCAAATTCGGCATCGCTTATTTCCGCTTCGCCGTTGTAGTAAGAGCTTTGGTAGCGCTTTATAAGCGAGACCAGTTCGCTTATGCGCGCCGACTCGTCAACGTCAAACAAATCTGCCATATCACACTTTCTCGAACATAAGCTCGCTGATGACGCGGTTTGCATCGATGCCTTTCTGTTCAAACCGGGTTTCAGGGCGCCACTCCTGGTGCGGGGCATAGCCTTCGTAGCGGTTCGTAAGTCCCGGTGTCGCACACAGCTGTTCCATGCCGAACTCTGCATACGGAAGCCAGTCCGTCACAAAATACAGATAGCCGCCTTGCGTAAGCTTTTGCGTCATCATGTCGGTACGAGGGCGCTGTACGAGGCGCCGCTTGTGGTGGCGCTTTTTCGGCCACGGGTCTGCAAAAAAGATGTGAAATGCGCTCACAGACTCATCGGGAATCATTTTCTTAAGCACTTCCATCGCATCATATTCGATGATACGCAGGTTCGTAAGCGAACGGTCGCGGATTTCGCCGAGAAGGCGCCCCACACCGGGCTTGTGCACTTCAATG
Organism: Treponema sp.; assembly: GCA_024698325.1. Taxonomy (GTDB): domain Bacteria; phylum Spirochaetota; class Spirochaetia; order Treponematales; family Treponemataceae; genus Treponema_D. The sequence continues at coordinate 22,371 of JAILRG010000076.1, read as the reverse complement.
CCGATGTAGTTGATGTCAGGATGCTCGGCTGCGATGATGGCGGTCGCGTGTCCCATGCCAAAGCCGATTTCTATGACGACAGGATTCTGGTTTCCGAAGATTGTGGCAAAATCAAGCGGCTCATCGCCAAGCGGAATGCACCAGCTGTCATGCAGCTCGGCATAATTCCGGCGCTCGTTTTCGGTAAAGTGTCCGCTTCTCATGACGAAGGTATGCACTTCCCGGTGAATGCCGTCGCCATGTCGGGGATCGGTCACAGGCTTTCGTGTGTTCTCTGTCGGTTCTTCTGTATTCATCGTGATTATTCCTTAAACTCCGTGTTATTCTGCCGCTGATTTTTCTTTGAGTGATTCCGGCGGCAAAAGGCATACTATACTGTTATTTGCTGTAACCAGGCAACTGCGCATTGTGTAGGCGTTCCTGTAATCCTTTGCAATATCCGCATTTGAATGCCAGCTGTTCCGCCGCTTGTTAAAAAACATCAGTTCCCCGGATTCGCTGTAAAGCGCGATATACTCAGTTACGGCGCCCTGTATGCACGTCCTGACCGTTTCCGCAGTAGCCGTCAACAGCTCATCAGGATATTTTACCGTGACCTTTGCGGACGCTTCGTTACCTGCCGCATCCACGTACTGACAGGTATACACGCCCTTTAAGATAGCTTCCCCGGGCGCCGGCTGCAGGTTCGTGTAGCCGGCCCAGTTTTTATCCGATCCGGAAATCATGCGCGGCGCATCAATCTGCCACGAAAGCCCGCTGTCGGCATGTACGGCAGTTATACGGTCTGCCCGCTGCGTTTCCGTGTCCGTCTGAACAAAAACGGCAAGACGGGAGGCCGGCGCGCTTTCCGCATCCTGAAAGTCGAATACGACAGAACCTGTCACCGAAAGCACTGATGGTTCAGAATTAGAACATGCAGAGACAAACAAAAACAGCGCCCCAGACAAGGCGCAGAAAAAAAGACGGCGCATAGGGCTTAGAAATTGAAGACCAGATTGATAACGGTCAAGTCGCTCGAAGCAAACTGATTGACAATCGACTCAAACTTTACGCCAACTTTCTTGCAGGCATCATCCAGGTATGAGAAATAGTACATGCCCAAATCCGTGCCGCCCTGGCTTTCCGGAATCTCGCGGTAAAAATCAATAAGGCTGCGCTTTTCAAGGTCAGCGGCAGACTTCTGCTCGATATTGTGCTTTACTTCCTGAAACTCGTCTTCCTTGTTGTACAGCGTAATCTGCAGGCGCCCCTGCTTTCCGATGGCAGTCGAACCGCCACCAAGCTTCCAGGAAATTGAAACCTGCTCGTGCTTGCGTTTCAGCTCGGAGATGATTTTCGTGCGCACCTCAGGGTCAAACATCAGCGAGTCAAGGTCTTCTACGCCGCTATACATCTGCTTCGCTTCTTTACGCAGATTCGTATTTTCACTCGAAAGCGCCAGTTCCATAAGCAGGATGGAAATGTATTCTGCAACCCGGGATTTTTCCATGTACACATACAGCAAATCCTGAATCGCCTGGTTCATCTGATCAAAGCCCTGTGACCGGTAAAATTTGGTGATGATGTACCAGTTCATAAGGTTCTGGCGATTCAAAAGCTTTTCCGTCATCAGAAGATAGATGTTCTTGTCTTCCGGCGAGTAGTCACGGTTAGCCATGATTGATTCCCACACCGGGTCAAGAATGTCCTTGCGGGCATGCTGAATCAAATCGTCTTTGTTCGCAAGCGTAAGCCTGAGCTGTGCGTCGCTGATTTTCGTCTTGTCATCAATAAGCTGAGACGGATTTGCACGGTTGAATTTGCGAACCACATCACATTTAATCAGCTCAGAGAAAATCTGGCGGTCAAACTGCTTGTAAAGGATTGAATAGACAACGGTCTTTGAAAGATCCATCACTTCCTGACGGGAAGACACAAATTCAGATAATGAAATTTCAATTTTTGAAATGTAATCGAGCATAATCATGCTCTGCACTGACTGAGGAGAAAAAGGATTAAGGGAAATGCCATATTCCTCAGTGTTATCAGCCAGACGGAAGCGCATGAGCTTTTTTTTGTGTCCGATAAAATGTGATGCCCCCTCCTGCGTCAGAATAACCTTAAGAGGCAAATTTAGGACAAACTTTTTTTCCGTTCCGCTCATGCAAAAAACTCCTGTTTTCTTTATTATACATGAAGGTACTTGCATTGTAAACAGACAAATTATATTCTGTTTACTATGAAAGCCCGCATTGCGCTCCTCCTATTACTTCTCAGTGCAGCTGCCGTCGCAAATGAACAGCCTGCAGCTCCCCGGGGAAGCGGACTTTCCCTTGAGGTAGAAAAACGCATCGCTAAAGAGGGCTTTACGTCCTCGCGCATTCCGCTTACAGATACCTCGCATGACCTGTTTCCCTTCAACATCACGGTGGATTTTCCCTCACAGGAGCTTTCCGAAGCGGCAGATGCCCGCACAAACCTCATCATAAACATCAGGCAGGAAGATGCCTGGCAAAAACAGGAAGCCTGCGCGGACTTTCTTTCCAAGCTGGAAAAACACGCCTACAGCTACGACATTACGGTGCTTTTTACCGCAAGCGACATTCCGCCGCAGGGCTTACCAAAGCATAAAAGCGGAAGCGGTGAATATGCGTCGATGGTGTCAGACACCGACCATACCGTCGTCATCGCAGTGCAGCTCGGAAAAGAATACGCACTGGGAACCGGAAGCTACCGGAGGGCCACTCCCCGCTGGCTTCTGGAAACGCTTATCCGCGGTCTGTACGCAGAAAAAAAGAGCTTTTCGTTCCAGAATGCAGTCACCTCGTTTTACCGTCTGGGCTTTATACGCGCAGGCGAGCGCATGGAGGCATTTATGGCCGCGCTCATTCCTGCAGCAGAGCTTACGATTCCAGAAAACGACGACTTTTCCGTACTGCTTGCCGTCTGCGACCACTACCAGCCGCTTGAAGAAACTGCATTCTGGGACAGCCATTACCTCGTCCTGCCATTCTCCTACCCCATCCTGACGCCCGTCATCGGAGAACGCGTCTTTGTGATTCTTGCCATAGTGCTGGGCACACTTGCAGTACTCACCCTGTGCGTTTTTTCTTTTTCCGGGTCGGGAGCCGAACGGCAGCGCAGGCATTTTAAGCGCTCATGGTTCATGCTTCCGCTTACCGTACTCGTTCTGTTTCTGGCGCTGTCGTTCGGGCAGACTGTCGCAAAGAACATCACATCCCTGCAGCACGCAACAGCAATGCTTCAGCTGGGCACAAAGATTTTTATCGCGCTTCTTGTCATCTCGCTTATTTTTGCCGGATTTGAGCTTTTAAAAGCCCCCGTGGAATCATTCGTGTACGGGGAGAGCGGCGCCTATGTTGCAGCAGGAAACATTTTCTTTCTTTCTGCCATCGACCTGCAGTTCTTTCTGCCGCTGCTCATTGAGTACATCATCATTTACAGCGTCCGGAAAACCATGGACTTACTGCCGCTGATACTCGCTGTCATCGCCATGTTCATTCCCCTCATTCCCTACATCTACGCGGTTATGACGGCAAACAACACAGAAGCCATTGCGGCGCTCATTTTCTGCGGGCCGGGCCTGAACCTCCTGATCGCGCTACTTTTCTTCCCGTTCCAGCTTATGTGGCTGCGCATCTTGCTCTGGCTAAAGCTCTTCCGGCATGCAGAAAGAACAATCACGAAAAGATTCATCGTCCACAATGCACTGTCACTGGGAATCCTGCTTCTAATCACCACGATAGTCGTGACGACGCTCTCGCTTGCTTCCCGAAAAGTTTCTGAAAGCCCCGAACGCCCTGCCACCATCGTGCACCGAGACAACGGCAGCCTGAACATACAGACAAGCCGCACGACGTTCTCCGACCTGACGACAGAACACGTCACCATAACAAGCGCAGAGGGGGCTGTCCGCTACGAAATGACGCTGGAAGCGGCTGGTGGCGCCGTTCCGCTGTATGACGCAAGCTACAACTTTACGCTGAATGAAAACGCCACTGAAGCCCGCTTTGACATTCCTGACTATCCGCCGGAAAGCATGACTGTTGACTATGCATTTTCCAGTGCGGCGCAAAGCACGCTCACCATTACGGCGCTGTATCTGACAGAAACTGCTGGCGTCTACCGGCAGGAAACCCGGACGGTTTCTGTCGATGGAGGCAGCAGGGCTTCCGGTAAAAAAGGCGGGAAGGCGCAGTGAACGAAAAGTCTTTGCCGCCAGTTTTTCTGCATATTGATTTAGACGCATTTTTTGCTTCGGTGGAGCAGCTCGACCATCCCGAATGGCGCGGAAAGCCTGTCATCGTGGGCGGCATTCCCGGCGACCGCAGGGCCGTCGTTTCCACGGCCTCCTATGAAGCACGCGCCTGCGGGGTACATTCAGCCATGCCGCTTGCAGAAGCCGTGCGCCGCTGTCCCAACGGCATATACGTGCGCGGAAACATGAGGCGCTATCACGAGCTGTCAGAGACAGTCATGCAGATTTTCCGGAATTACTCTCCCGACGTGCAGCAGATGAGCGTTGACGAAGCCTTTGTTGACCTGACCGGCACGGAGCGGCTGTTCGGGCAGCCGGAGCAGACTGCCATGCGGATTAAAGATGAAGTACGGACAAAAACAGGCCTTACGGTATCCGTCGGGCTTGCCAGCACCCGCTATGTGGCAAAAATTGCGTCCGGACTGCATAAGCCCGACGGGTTCTGCGTCGTTCCAAGAGGCAGGGAAACAGAGTTCATGCTATCGCTTCCGCTTGCAAAAATCTGGGGCGCGGGAGAAAAGACCCAGCAGCGGCTCCGGCAGGCAGGCTTTTTTACTGCCAGAGACGTGTACAACCGCTCGCTTACGATTCTGCAAAGCCTGTTCGGAAAATCTGGCGGCACGTTTTTATACAACGCTGTCAGGGGCGGAGAGGCTGAATCATTCACCAGGGAAGTAAAATCACACTCTTTAAGCAGCGAAAACACCTATGCCTTTGACCTGACAGACCGGGACGCCATCGACAGAGCGCTGCTGGAACTATCCTACACCGTCGTTTTCCGGCTTCTTAAGCAGAACATGCGCTCAAGCTCGGTCAGCGTAAAAATCCGTTATGATGATTTTTCCACGGTAAGCATTCAGGATTCTTCTGACAGGGACGTTACGTCAACAGATGACATGTTCGACCGGGTAAAGCGGCTTTTCTGGCGAAAGTATGAAAGCGGGCGCGGCATCCGGCTTCTGGGAGTTTCGGCACAGAACGCCGTCGATGCAAACCTGCCGCATCAGGCCGAACTGTTTGACTTTGGCGAAGAAAAACGGCGCAAGCTCGAAAGCGCAATACTGAAGGCAAAGCAGAAAAATCCATCCCTGCAGATTACAAAGGCGCGGCTCCTGTCGCCGGTGCAGAAAACCGGCAGTTCCGAAGTCGGCCGCAGGCTCAGCTCCGTAAAAGACATGCTGCAAGAAACGCCGTCTTCGCAGGACGTGCATGCGCTACCAATGCCACGGCCGGACGCACATATGTCTCCAAACGCACATGCGCCGTCAGAAGGGCATGTGCCGCAGGAAAAGGCACGGCGAGCACCTCCGCTACCGGACGGCGGCACGCACAGCGGCTTTCCTACAACCATCCTGCTTGTCTCCCTCTCTGCCCTGCTGCTTGCACTCGCCCCATCGCCCGTGCGGGCCTCAGAAACAGAGACGCTTACAGAACGCACAGCCGACGGAGCCGGCTCCATCGTGTTTGACACGACAGAGCTTCCGCTTTTTCCTGAAAGCGACACAAAGCTGCTTTCAGACTTTTCCATCGCAGGAAACAGCGTCGAGTTTATGGCGCAGGGGTGGTGGCAGAGCACTGTCAGCGCAAACGCAGCATACAGCTTCGGATTCGGATCCGCCCCGGCGTTCTCATCCCCGGCGCCAGTCATCACGCAGAAAGTCGACCTGGGGCTATGGTTTCTTCTGAACAGGCACTGGTACTTTGAGGCGGATTTTGCCGACGGCTTTGAGACGAACACGGTGGCGGCAGGATACACGGCAGGCGAAGGCCTTGTAAAAGAAGCCCGCGTCGCAAACCGGGGCATCGTTTTTCCCTCGCTGTACTCAATCGATAAAGCCGGCTACAGCATCGGCGGCTCAAAGACAGAAAGTCAGGCGCCGGGCTTTTCAATCCGACTTGGTGGAGAGACATGGCGGGCAGATGCAGTTTTCCGCTACGACATGCTCGAATCAAAGGAGAAAACCTGGTACGGCAAAAACAGCGTGCAGACAAGCGAAATCAGCCTCGCCGCCTGGTACAGCGGAAGCCGCTACATGCTTCCTGACAGCGAAAGCCTGCTGCGAATCCGGGCGGTCTACGTCGAAAAAGCCGGCGCCAGCTACAAGGATGCGGACGGCAGGCAGTTCGTAAAGCTTGATGAAAGCCAGTACCTCATCTCAGCCTCATCAAACAGCCTGTACCTTTCCAAGGACGCAGGCGCCGCCCGAAAAAACGGGAAGCTTCCGGCTGTAGCAGTAAGCTTTACCGGCGCCGTCCCGGACACAGCCGCGTTCATTTCAGCTACAGAAGCATTATTCCAGGAAGGCGGGATTGAAGACCTTGCGCCGTACCTGCAGGAGCTTTCAGGAACGGTAGACGGAAATCCGGTGCTGTACCTGCAGCATCCGTCAGGCTTTTCACCCTTCGTCTGGGCAAACCGGTATGACGCAGCGCTTTCAAACGAAAACACAGACGCAGCTGTCATCTTTGCATCAACAAAAAACACCGCCGCCGGGCTTCAGGCGCTCTATTCAGATGACAGCATCTTTTCAACCACGGACTTTTTTTCTGGGAACAGAAGCTACATAGACATTTCACAAACCACCGATGACGAAGAGATTCTTTCAATAACAGACCCGCGCCTTCGCTTTCCGCTTGCAGCACGGGATCCCGGCCTGTACCTGGGAAGCAGCCGCACCACAGACCTCGTGCTTTCAGTACGCACCTACACGTCCGTCACCCGGTTCTCTATCGGAACGAAAGCGGTCCCCGGCACCATCAGGGTCTACAAAAACGGCATGCTCGATTCTGGCGCGCGCTTTGACGAAGAAAAAGGCACAATCACGCTTTCGGGCGCCGTTCATTCAGGCGACCACATATACGCAACCTGGTACGAAGACAGCAAAGATGCAGATACCGGCGCCATAACCGGAGCGGCTGGCATCAGGCGGGCATTCGGTCCTCACCTTAGCGCAGACATAGCCTCTGCCGTCAGATGGACGTATGGCGGCAAAAACGAGTACGCCTCAAGCAGCACAAGTTTTCCGGGCTTTGTAAGCCTCGCGCAAGGCACGTACTGGCAGGGAGAGCATCTCAGCCTTTCAAATGTTGCATCCGTGGCGCTGGAAACAGCAAACACGACCGGAAGCTACAGAATTTTGGGCATGGATGAAACGGCAGGCGACTGGAAGGGGCTTTCCGAAGATGCCGCCAGCTCCCTTCCCGAAGGCTTTTATCCAATACTGAATCCGAGGCCGGAAAAAAACGACAGCATGCCGGCCCTTGCAGACGGAAAAAACGGTTCGGTCGATACAGAAACCGGCTGGCACGACAGCCTCCTTCCCGAAGGCTATTCCGTACGCGCAGGATGGAATTTTTCAAGCCTGGAAGCAGCCGGGCAGACAGCTGACGACGGGAGCCCCTACTGGGCGGCAACGCAAATCAGCCTTGCCTCATCATCCGGCGCGCTTTCCTCCAGCTCAAGTCTCACACTGTATCTTAAAAACGACACAGAAGACTCTGACTTTAGCGTGTACCTGCAGCTCGGAATCGAAGCCACCGATGATTTTGACTACGAAACGCGCACGAAAATCCCTACCTGGTGCATCAGCGCAGACTCCGTGGCCGGAGCTAGCACCGATGTCCTTTCGCCGTTTATTCCCGCAACAAGCGGCTGGCAGCAGGTTACCATTGCCGTCCGGGATGAGGACCGAAGCCGGATTTCCCTGGCAAGTGGCGCCAGGCTTATCATCTGCTCGACAAAAGCCACAACCGGAAGCATATGCGCCGGCTCCTGGAAAGCGTCCGGAACTGATTTTTCGCTGTCAGCTCCGTCCTGCATGACCGTAACGCAGTCCGAAGAAACAACGGCGGCGCTTTCGTCAAAAAAAGTAAAGCGCTTTAACAGCGGCACAAATTACGTCCGTACCATCAGCTGGAAAACCCGTGACGAAAACCTTTCCACGCAAGAATCCCTGCAGATTGAAGGAAGCCGTTATTTTGATGAAATTGACCTGGGCGGCTACACAGACCTTTCCCTGTTCCTGAAATTCTCAGAGCTTTTCAAAAAAACGCTTCCAGACTCGTTCGTAAAAGACCTTCCCGGCCCCACAGAGACCGTTTTAAACCTGACGCTCGACAGGCCCGACGAAAATGACGGCTACGAAACCTGTCTTTCGATAAGCATAAGCGCAGAAACTGTGGAAGCGCTCCTGCAGCCGTCTTCTTCCGGTTCAGCAACAGAAAGCGCATGGCAGGAGCTTCGCGTTTCCATTCAGGATAAAAGCGCAACCATCGGCTCCTGCGCTGTCAGCGTCACAAAGGCTGACACAAGCGTCATTCCGACAAGGCTGCATTTTACGCTGGAAACAGCATGGGAAGCCGCAGACGGGAATAAAGCATATTTTTCAAGCGGATGCATTGAACTCGACGAGCTGAGTCTTTCCGGCATAAGCCCGGACGTGCACCTTGCAGACACAGCTGAACTTCAGTGGAAGCAGGCCGGCACTGTCATCGAAACAAAGACGGGAAATGCGCTTCTGAGCGACCTGCTTTTCGAGGCAAAAAGCAGCGGCTCCTCAACCGTACCCACTGCAGGCGGCTCCCCCGAAGGCGCTTTTTCTGCCAGCGCAAAGGCCGAGGTAACCGCTCTGGGCATTTCACTTTCCGCAGGCCTCGCCCATGACGCAGATTCACTCAGGATTCTGACAAAAGGAAGCCACCGTGCAGAAACAGCGAGCCCCCTCTGGAACATTCTGAACTTTAGCGAGAACTACAGCATCGACGCAGACGCAAAAACACTTTCCAAGGCAAACTCCGCAGCCATATCATTCGACCAAAAAGGCTTTCCCCTCACCCTGTCGGCAGAAAGCACCGCAAGCGCAGAAAAAAGCGTACAGTCACAGAACATAAAATCGACGCTTGCCTTTACTCCGGGCCGCTTTTTCTTACGCGGGAATGTTTCTGCAGAGCAAAAGCTTTCAAAGACAGGCATTACAAGCCTCTCCACTGCGTCGTATGGCTCTGGCTGGAAAGAAATCACCGCCCTGTCTTTCAACACGGGAAAAGAAGATGCTTCCCGGCGGACAGTAGCAATCAGCGCTTCCTCCGGCATAAAGCTACCACTTCTCACGAGTAAGCCGGAAGTACAGTTTTCATCACAAGGAAGCTGGAAGGATTCATCAAGCCTGCTCTTCTCTGACACAGAGACTATCGCCTTTGACTTTCCGTTTAGAGTACACGATCATTCTTTCTCGGTAAACTGGACAAAAAAAGCCGGAGGCACCGCTTACGCAAAAAGCGGAGGAAACTACCGCAGGGACGCAGGCGACTTACGCGATGCCGCTTGTGAAAAAAACTGGTTTTTCACCGCATACCCCGTCTACGACATGCTGTCTTCCGGACTTTCAAAGCGCATACTCAAGGGCTCGTCGGACACTGGCAGCAACACAGAATATGCATACTATGAGGGAAGCTACAGCGCCAGCTGGAAACGGTCCCTAACAGGCACCGCAATGGATCTCATGCTTCCAGCGTTTGTCACCGCGACCTTTTCCCGCTCGATTCACACCGCTTCCTCTGTAAGCGACTATTACCAGATAAAAGCGGTAACAGGATACACTGCATTAAACATTTTCGGGCGTGCCGGAACCGTTCCCATCGCACGCTGGTTCAAGCAGGATGAATACTCCGCGCAAGGTTCTGCGACGCTAAAGATTCCCCGCAAACAGGCATACAATCTTTCGATGCTGTACAGCGCCTACCTGCAGGCTGCATTTTTCGTCAACAGAGACACCACGTTCAAATCCGGCCTGGAAGGAAGCTGGGAAACCGCCGCTGACTGGAGCGGGAAAATGACCTTTGTCTGGAAGCGGAAAGGAAGCGTCTCTCCAATGCTCGGCCTCATAGCTGTCTTCAGAAAAGACTACGGCTCAAAGGCAAAACTCACCCGTACCGACAGCATAAACCTTTCAGCTTCATCCACGCAGCCTTCGACAGAAAAAAGCCCGGTGCTTTCATACAGCGGAAACCTCAATCACCAGCTGGACATAGCTGTGACCGAGATGATTACGGTAAGCTCCTCCTTAGGCGGCGGCTACACATGCACCCAGGGGAAAAGTATGATTCTGCAGGCAACGGCAAGCATAGGAGCGGCCATACGTTTTTAGGCAAAAATCACTCTCATTTTTTTTTATTTTTTTTCGATTTTTTTTTATTTTTCTTGCATTACTTGTTGACAAAAAAATATACCTGATGTATATTCTACTCACGTTGCATTCCCCGATTGTGTAATGGTAGCACCTCAGATTCTGGTTCTGATTGTGGGGGTTCGAATCCTCCTTGGGGAACTAAATGCTGACTAGAGCGGTCAGCATTTTTTTTAGAAAACCTGCTCGTCAGGTAATCGGCCGCTTCGAATATCGGTTTAGTTCGCCGCCCTCTCAAGGCGGAGAGACGGGTTCGACTCCCGTAGTGGCTATAAAAAAAAACGGCATCCCTGCCGTTTTTTTTATTAACGGAAGCATAGCTTCCGTCCTGGCTTTATTGTGACGCCCATCCATGGGCGCATACATTCCGACCTCGTGTCGGTTCTTTTTTTTATTATTTCTCCAGCAACTACTCAAGGACATAAAAAAAAGACCGTCTGTTTTTCAAAACAGGCGGTCTTTTGCTTTTATAAGGATCGAGCCTTATTTCAAATTAATGATTGACTTGTCGTAGTCTGTCGGCGGAACATAGCCCATCAATGTCATGAGCGTTGCAGGCCAAGAAGAAATGCCCAGGCCCTCGTTCAAGTGCTCAGTATCATACTCGCCCTTGTACTCCGGGTCGTAGATGATGCCAGGAACCGGGTTCAAAGAGTGAGATGTCTTTGCCTTTGGCTCGCCGCTCTTGTCCTTTTTGACAGAGCCGTCTTTTGCGTGCTCGTACATATCGTCTGAGTTACCGTGGTCTGCAGTCAAGCACAAGATACCGCCAGCCTCGTCGATTGCTGCCTTAAGGCGGCCGAGCTGCAGGTCCATGCCTTCCATTGAGCAGACAACAGCGTTGAATACGCCAGTGTGGCCGACCATGTCGCCGTTCGGGAAGTTGAGGCGGATGTGGTCGTATTTACCAGATTTGATTGCTTCGATTACTTTGTCAGTGATTTCAGCGCACTTCATCCACGGGCGCTGCTCAAACGGAACAACGTCAGACGGAACTTCGATGTAATCTTCGAGCTTTTCGTCGAATTTGCCCTGCTTGTTTCCGTTGAAGAAGTAAGTTACGTGTCCGTACTTCTGTGTTTCAGAAATTGCAAGCAGCTTTACGCCAGTTTTTGTCAGGTACTCGCCCATCGTGCGGTCGATGCTCGGCGGGTTTACGAGGTACTGAGCCGGAACGTGTGCGTCACCGTCGTATTCCATCATGCCGGCATACTCAACCGTCGGAACGCGCTTTCTGTCAAACGGCAGCTCGCCGCCTTTCGGGGTTTCGAATGCGCGTGTCATTTCAAGAGCGCGGTCGCCACGGAAGTTGAAGTAAATCACGCTGTCGCCGTCTTCAATTGTGCCGACTGCCTTTCCGTCTTTTGCAATGACGAACTCGTGCATATCCTGGTCAAGAAGGCCTGCATTCTCTGCGCGGTATGTCTCGATAGCCTTTGTTGCGCTCTCGAACATGCGTCCCTCGCCCAAAACATGAGCCTTCCAGCCGCGCTCTACCATGCTCCAGTCTGCGTTGTAGCGGTCCATCGTCAGGTACATGCGTCCGCCGCCAGAAGCAATCTGGTAGTCAACGCCGGCGAATCCTGCAAGGAACTCCTCAAGCGGTGTGATGTAGTTCAAGGCTGAAGTCGGGTCAACGTCGCGGCCGTCAAGAAGAGCATGAACGCGAAGCTTTTTTACGCCGTCTTTGTGTGCCTGTGTAACCATCGCTTTAAGGTGGTCGATGTGTGAGTGAACATTTCCGTCAGACACAAGGCCGATAAAATGCAGCGTGCTTGCTTTGTCGTTTACGTTCTTGACGAGCTTTTTCCAGGTGTCAGCAGCGAACATTGAGCCGTTAGCGATAGACTCGCCAACGAGTTTCGCACCTTGAGCAAAGACGCGGCCGCAACCCATTGCATTGTGTCCGACTTCGCTGTTTCCCATGTCATCATCAGACGGAAGACCGACTGCCGTTCCATGAGCCTTGAGCTTTGTGTGCGGGCAGTTAGCCGTAAACCAGTCAAGGTACTTCATCTTAGATGCTTTTACCGCATCCCCTTCTTCGTATTTGCCGTATCCCACGCCGTCCATAATCACGAGGACAACCGGGCCTCTTCTGCCTTTCCAAGCAGGATTTTTTTCCAATGCGTGCATTGTATCTGCCATTGTGTTACTCCTTAACGAGTTGCAGTATATACAATTTTTCAGAGTTGATAAATAGCAGCCGCATTCGGGAAGCGCATTCTAAGAAAACATAAAGATTTTTTGACAACTTCAAAAAATGGATTTACACTTAAAATGATAAAAAAAGTCGAGAGAGAAATATGCAAAAATAAATCAGCAATTTTTCCCCTCCGGCTTTAAGGAGGTACCATGATTACATTCTTTGTCGCGTTAGCCATCCTGATCGTTGGCTATATCATCTACGGTGCTCTAGTCGAGAAAATCTTTAAACCGACCGAAGCTCCGACTCCCGCTATGGCAAATCCAGACGGCGTTGACTACGTTCCGATTCCTGCAGCAAAAGCGTTCTTAATCCAGCTTTTGAACATTGCAGGCTTAGGTCCGATTTTCGGCGCAATTTCAGGCGCCATGTGGGGACCGAGTGTCTACATCTGGATTGTACTTGGTACGCTGCTTGCCGGTGCTGTACATGACTTTACAGCCGGTATGCTGTCAGAACGCAATGACGGAGCTTCCATTTCCGAAGTAACCGGTAAGTACCTTGGCCCGGTCATGCACAACGTCATGCGCGTGTTCTCTGTCATCCTGCTGGTTCTCGTCGGCGTTGTATTCATGGTAGGCCCGGCCGGTCTGCTTGCAAAAATCACTCCGCTCGACGTCAAAATGTGGACAATCATCATCCTGTGTTACTACTTCCTTGCAACACTGCTTCCGATTGACAAAATCATCGGCCGCGTCTACCCGCTGTTCGGCATCCTGTTGATTCTGATGGCATTCGGCATCATCATCGGCACCATGATCCATTCCGGCGAGCGCCCGATGATGGAAATGACGATTAAGAACCTGTATCCGGGTAACGTTGACGGCACCGGCGTTAAGCCGATCTGGCCGCTCATGTTCATTACCGTAGCGTGCGGCGCTATTTCAGGCTTCCACGCAACGCAGTCTCCGATTGTTTCCCGCTGTATCAAGAGTGAAAAAGACGGCCGCAGAATCTTCTACGGCGCCATGGTTGCAGAAGGCATCATCGCCCTCATCTGGGCAAGCGCTGCTGTCGCATTCTTCTGGAACAAAGACGGTTCTGGCACCGGCCTGGCCGCCCTTAAGGCAATCGGCGGCGGTAACTCAAGCTCTGTATACGAGATGTGCGTTGCCCTGCTCGGAAAAGTCGGCGGTCCGATTGCCCTGCTCGGCGTTATCGTCTGCCCGATTACTTCAGGCGACACCGCATTCCGCAGCGCCCGCATGACCATTTTCGACTGGTTCAAGCTTGACGAAAAGAACATCAAAGTACGCCTGAGCGCAGCAATTCCGCTGCTTCTTATCGGCTACGGCATTTCTTTCATCAACTACAACGTCGTATGGCGCTACTTCTCATGGTCTAACCAGACACTGGCAATGATTGTCCTCTGGGCTGGTGCTGTGTATCTTGCTACAAACTACGAGAACAAGAACCGCTGCTGGATTGCAGCCTGCCCTGCAACATTCATGTCTGCTGTTTCCATCACCTATCTGATGTACGCACCTGAATGCTTTAACCTCGGTGCAAAAGGAGCAACAGGTCTTACCGTATCGTACACTGTCGGCATTGTAGCTGCAGTCGTCTTCCTTGCGATTTTCCTGTTCACCGCTTACCGAAACCCGGAAGCAAGCCTTGAACGTCAGAAAGCAACTGTTATCGGACGTAAATAAACTCGTTTTTCGGTAAACGAGAAAAGCCGCTTCCTGTAAAAAGGAAGCGGCTCTTTTTCTCCTTACCAAGCCTTTATCAGGCGGAATTAGTTTTCAGCGTGATATGCAGTGCTTAACGCTGAATACACATATGCATCATCAATTTTTTTGTATGCCCTTACTGCAAAGTAGCGGTCGCCAGCAGTCAAAGCACTATCCGGAATAGTATAGCTTATACCGCTTACAAGGACAACGTTTTCATCTGTCAGTGAGCATGAGGAAAGTTCTGCTTCCGACTCTGCACAATAGACATAGTATCCGGCTGCAGTTGAAACAGCGTCCCATGACAGCGTTTTTGTTGCGCTGTCAAACGATACAACCGGAACCTTAATCGTACCGTTAGAACACTTTACCGTGGCACCGCCGTAATTACCGACAGCAGCAACAGTGTAGTATAAGGAGGCAGAGCTTTTTCCAGCAACAGATTCATCCCGGTACCCGGCGTCTGTTATAATCTGAGTCCAATCATAAGAAGAACTATAAGAATACCGGCTGGCTGCTAAAAAATAACGGACCGCATTCTCTGCCTCACAGCGTATGGTGATGGCATTATATGTTGCATCCGTTATGTCAGGCTCAAAGGCTACCGACAGCGTTCCCAGCTCCTCATAGTTTTCCGGTTCATAGCCCGGCACAACTTCCCAGTAATACACCTTCTGTTCCTGATTTACACAATGCACTCTTGCAATAAACAGATCTACAGCAGTTCCCCAGTGTGTATATGCACAGCGGAATACATAGTATTTTTCGCCTTCCAGTGCATCTGTGGACGTTTTCGCCGTCCATACATAGTCACTTTCCTTCGATACCGTCAGTGCTGTCGAAAGCTCTCCGCTGACAGAGGCAAGGGCTGCATTTTTAGTACTGAAAGAACCAAATGAACAGCTTATCCCGTCTAAGTAGGAATAATTAGTTTTTGCCGTAATGCTTACGCTGCCGTCTGTATTGATGACAACATCGGTAATAGCAATGGTTGATACTGCGCTCGTATCTGTGTACGGCTTATAGCCCCAGTCAGCGTCTGCTGTATCCGGCAGGCTCAGATCAATGGTGCTGGTAGCAAGAGAGCCGTAATGATTGAGAACCACATAGATGCGTACGGTCGAAAGGCCTTCAATGCTTTTATCTACAGTTATGTCGCGATAATATACACTCTGGCTTTCCGTTGTTTTATCACTATCTTTAGAAATTGGGTTATAAGACGATATTTCTGCATGCACTATTGTTCTCCCTTCGCCGATGGGGGACTCACGCATAACAAGCTCTCCAGTGCTTGTGTAACATGCCGTATAAATGCTGTACTCGCTTACTGGACATTCTTCTCCACCAGACACATAGGGAGAAAAAGACACACGGGCTGTTGCAGAATAGGAACCACTGTTCGTCCACATAGCACTGATAAGCGGATTTCCACTGTCATCCAGGGCAACAGCAGTAGGCGTATCAGCAAACAAAGGAACGGTTATCGTTGATGAATTAAAATAGGAGCTTCCATAGAGCGTTTCATTCAGTGGAGTTGCAACGACCGTCACCACCTTTTGGCTGCCATAGAGCGCCGTAAGGTCTACGGTTGCAGTTTTATCATATTCAAAACCAAAGAAAGAGACTTTGTCTTCGCAAAGCGTTTCGTTACCAAGGTATACACCGTAGTACTGACCGGCCGTGCTCAGATATACGGTGTATTTTGCATAAGGTTTTACCGCAAAGCTTGCCCGCACAATGTTTCCAGCTTTCTTCAGAAGCTGTGCAGAAACATCAGTGGAGCCGGTGTAATCTCCATCCCAAACCTCATAGTTGGCAAGCTCTCTGAATACCGTTGTTTCCGGCGCCCAGGTACCACGCAGATTCTCACCTTCTGCAGCAGTTTTTGCAGTGGTCAGCGTCACGGTTTTCTCAGAATCATCATGCACCGTTTTGTCTGCAGGATGGGCAACGATACGATAGGTGTAGGTCGTTCCTTCCTGGATATCCGTATCATAATAGTAACGCAGAGAAGCGTTCTCGGTCACATCTTCCTCTATGTGTCCGCCAGAAACCGTACGATACACGGTGTAGCTGTCCACATCATTTACGGCTTTCCAGGTCAGCAGGTTAACGCCCGGATAGGCGTTTGCCGTTATATTGACAGCCTGCACTTTTGTCGTTACATAGCTGTTAATCGTGTCTCCTGCAACGATTCCGTCGCAGGAGAAGAAGAGGCTTCCTATGCCTAAAAGCAGAAGCCCTTTCAATACAGAACAAGTTTTTTTCATACTGTCTCTCCTTGAATTTATAGAGGACAAGAATATACCCCCCCCCCGTTTCGTCAAGACTATTTTTATACTTCCTCTTTCCACGCCTGCAAGCCCTTCCGCCTACACCTTTGCCCGTGCTTCTTGCGTAAAAAAGCGTATTCGTTTAACATAAAAGCCGTATGGGAACTGTTACCGGCACCGTCTTAGACGGCAGCAACAATGTATTCGATGTGGAATGTGACGACGCGGGAGGAGACGCTTCGAGCGGCCCTCATATACGTTCATGCACGCTCAAAAGCAAGCGGCTTACTACCGACATAAAGTATTACAATCCGCTTGCGCCCGGCGACCGGGTTGAAATAGAAGAAGATGAACTGGATGCACACAAAGGCCAGATTCTTTCGCTCCTTCCCCGCAAAAACAAATTCGTGCGGTGGAATGTAAAGGGGCGCTGTCCGCAGATCCTTGCAGCAAATATCGACAATCTGGTCCTGGTAACCACTCCAGATGAGCCTCCCTTTCGCGCCCGCTTTATTGACCGCGAATTAGCGCAGGCTGAATATCAGGAACTCAATCCTATAATTCTTGTAAACAAATACGACCTGGATTCTTCTCAGGACATGGATTTTCAAAACAGGCTTTCCATCTGGCAGGACATCGGCTACCGAGTCATCCGCGTTTCGGCAAAAACCGGCGAGGGCATGACGGAACTGGCAGAACTTTTACAGAATAAGCTTTCTGCCTTTGTGGGACAAAGCGGCGTTGGAAAATCAAGTCTGATAAATGTGCTGGACTCCGCATGTGTACTGCGCACGGGAAGCCTTTCTCAAAAATACGGCCGCGGCACGCACACGACGACAAAAGGCTCACTCATGCACATTCATTTGAATGAGTCGCTTGTAGACGGACTTTCAAACGTGTATGCGTCGATAATCGACACACCCGGCGTACGCCGTTTTGTGCTGCACGACATCGAATCAACTGATTTAGCACTGTATTTCCGCGAAATGCGGCCGCTGGTAGGAAAATGCACCTACGGCTTAAGCTGTACCCACAACAGCGAGGCCGGCTGCAAAATCCTCGAGGCCGTCTATGCTGGCGCTGTAAGCGAAGAGCGCTACGACAGCTGGAAGCGCATCGCCGAAGAAATCCGCACGGGAAGCTGGAGCGACTAAACGCTCCTCTTCATCCATTTTTTAGATACTGACTCACTATGAACACGAAGACCTTAGACGAACTTGCCTTTTACACGATACGAGAAGACATAAGCGGATGGTGCGTAAGCCCTGAAGGAAAAGACGCACTTTTACATCGGGATCCGCTTCCTCCCGCTGACCACGAGGCGATAATCGAGCTTAAAGAGACCGGCGAAGACTGGATGGCTCTCATGAACGACGCGCAAAGCGCGCAGGCAGCAAGGAGCGGCACGCTTTTAGAGGGCTGGCAGCCGGTAAGGCAGAGCCTGTACCTTGCAAGTGCTGAGGGAGCAGCCCTCGACACCACCCAGCTTTACGACGTGCTCACTTTTTCGCGCAGCGTGCTTTCGGTCAGACACATGGTCGAATCCCGTTCGCCGCTGCTTTCCTTAAAGCGCCTGCCTGAAAAAACGGCGCTTCTTCCCACGCAGGCGGCATTAGAAGCCGTGAACGCAATCGACCGCATCCTCGACAAAGACGGCCAGCTGCGCGACCTTCCCGCCCTGCGCGAAATCCGCGCAAAAATCGCAAAGATTCACGCCGACATAGAACGCGAGATAAAGCGCTACACAAGCGATACCTCGCTTTTAACGAATGTGCTCGAGGCGAACGTACCCGCATACCGAGCTGACCGGCAGGTGCTTGCAGTAAAGGCTTCGCAAAAGTCGCGCGTTCATGGCATCGTGCATGAGGTAAGCCAAAGCGGCCAGACCGTCTACATCGAGCCGGAAGAAGTCGTGCGCAAAAACAACGAGCTTGTGCAGGAAGAGTTTCACCTGCTCGCAGAAACGCGAAAAATTTGCGCCGAGACGACCGCACAGATTAAGCCGCTTGCCGAAGATTTGCGCCAAGCGCTTTCCATCATGCTTTTTTTAGATACAACGCTTGCCGCTTCACGATGGGGAGAAGCACACCGCGCCGTATATGCGCTCGAATGCACCGGAAGCAGAGATAACCGCGGCGAGGTCCTGCCCCCGCTTTTGCTGCAGGCACGGCACCCGCTTTTAGGAAGCAAGGCCGTCCCGATTGACATACGCTGCCTGCCGGAAAAGCGCGTGCTCATCATCACCGGGCCGAACACAGGCGGAAAGACTGTCACGCTAAAAACATTTGCGCTTTTTGCCATGCTGAACCAGGCAGGCTTTCCCGTCCCGGCATCCGACGGCACCCGTCTTCCGCTTTTTGACAACGTATTCGCAGACATCGGAGACGAGCAGAGCATCGACCAATCGCTTTCGACATTCAGTGCCCACATGAAAAACATTGCCTCCGCCCTCGACATCTCCTGCGGTGCGACCGCCGAAAGCCTTGTGCTCCTAGACGAGCTTGCAAGCGGCACAGACCCGCAGGAAGGCGGCGCCATAGCCATGGCCGTGCTCGACGCACTCATCGCGCGCGGTGCCTTTGTGCTTGTGACGACCCACCACGGCATCTTAAAAAACTACGGCTACACAAACGCCGCCTGCATAAACGCCTCGGTCGACTTTGACGCAGAAACGCTCAAGCCCACCTACCGCCTCCGCATGGGCATTCCCGGCGAAAGTCACGCACTCGACATCGCCACACACAGCGGCCTTCCCGCCGATGTGCTTTCGCAGGCAAAGAGCTATCTGGTAAACGAGCAGGCAGACGTAAGCAAGCTGATTAACGGCCTTGTCGAAAAGCACGCCGAAGCTGACCGTATACTCTTAGAGCACAAAAACCGGGAAAGAGCACAGAACGAAAAGCAGCGTAAGCTTGATCTTTTAGAGCTTCGCCTTAAGCAGAACGAGCATGAAATTAAAGAGCGGGAAAAGAGAGCCGACTCGCGCTTTGTCGCCGAAACCCGCCGCCGTCTTGAAAACCTAATCCGGACCTTGCGTGAAGGTGAGATTACGCGCGAGAAAACGCTCCGCGCAAAAGCTTTTATCACAGAGCTGGGAAAAGCCGAAGAAGCTTCAGAAAAGCTGCTAGAAGATGAAGAAGCCGCACTCGATGCGCGCAAAGCCGCGCTGGAAAAACAGGCACGCTCTGCCGCGGCCGAAAAAGAGCGCGGCGTCAGGAGCGATAACGGCATACTCATCCTGCCCGGCGAAAGCGGCAGGCGCACTGCCGGAAAGAGCAAGAAAAAGTCGCGCGCAAGCAACAAAGAGGCATTCGCCGCCGCAAAAAGCACCTACAGCGATGCGCTTATTGCACAGCTTACGCCAAAAGACGCACGCAAAAAAGAAGCCGTGCCAACGCCCGTATGGGAACCTGGAGCTGAAGTATTTGCAGGCCCCTCCCGCACACGCGGTACCCTTATTCGCGAAGAGCGCCGCGGCGTGTGGACTGTACAGCTAGGCGCCATCCGCATGTCTGTAAAAGAGCGCGACATGGTACTCGTTCCCACGGAAGGCTCAAGCGCCCCGCAAAAAGCAAGCGTCAGCATAGAGCTTTCCTCCGCACCAGACGGCGAGAACGCCATCTTCATGAAAAGCAGTGCGGAAGCACGCCCCGTCTTCGAGTTAAAGCTCCTCGGCATGAGGGCAGAAGAAGCCGTCAAAGTCCTCGAACGCCAGCTTGACCTGTGCACGCTCCAGAACTTCAAATCATTCAGCATCGTACACGGAAAAGGCACCGGCGTCCTGCAGCAGGCCGTCCAGGACTACCTGGCCAGCTACCCCGGCGTCGCCGAGTTCCACTTTGCACGCCCCGAAGAAGGCGGCACCGGGAAGACATATGTTAGTATGAGATAAACGACCTCCATGTCGTTTATCTCAACTACGAAATTGCTGCGCAATTTCGTCCGTGCATATATTTTAGCCCCCACCTCTTCCCGGCACGCTTCAAGGGGCTCTGCCCCTTGAAAATCCCCGAGTTCGCACTGCATTGACCCAATCTGCATTTTTATGCATAATGTATGCATAAAAATTACTTAAACTCGCACACGCAGGGGAGAGACATGAAAGAACGCCAGTCGCGCCTAAAAGCAATCCGCAAGCTCATCAAGAATAACCGCATCGAAAGCCAGGAAGAGCTTTTGAACCACTTGCAGCAGGAAGGCTATGAAGTGACGCAGGCGACCCTTTCGCGCGACTTAAAGCGCCTCAAAGTCGGCAAAGTCTCCGACGGTTCAAACGGCTACGTCTACACCCTGCCCGGCGAAGACGAGCACCCCGAAAACGAGCAGATTTTCGTGCAGGACTTTCTGCGCGGCTACGTCAGCATAGAATGGAACGACAACATCGTCGTCATAAAGACTTTCTCAGGACTTGCCAGCAGCGTCTCCAACGCCCTCGACAGCATGAGCATGGGTGAAGTGCTCGGCACCGTCGCCGGCGACAACTGCATCTTCGCCTGCCTGCGCCAGGGCGTCTCCGGCGAAGACTTCATGGCCGCCCTCAAAGTGCGCATTCCCGAACTGGACGAAGAGTAGCAGCAGACACGAACCGAGCCTCCCCTCATTCTAAAAATCTCTTTGTATTTTAAGTAAACCTGTAGTATAATTTCAGCATGATTACACTGAAACTTTCAACAGGTAAGACTATCACCTGCGAGCCCAATACGCTCGCCCTGACGCTCGCCGAGCACTTTGATGGCGGCGAGGAAAAGCTGGCTGCCCTGTTGGTGAACAACAAGGTAACGTCTCTCAATGCACGCATTCAGTTCGACTCCTATATCGAGCCGATTTATTTCAACTCGTCGGAGGGCGCGGCGGCTTACCGGCGCACGCTCTGCTTTATCCTTGCGGCGGCGGCAAACAAGCTGCATCCCGACAAGCGCCTGATTGTCGGCCACAGTATCGGCTACGCATTCTACTACGTCTTTGAGTCCGACACGCCCGTGACCGAAAAGGAGCTTAAGGCGCTGGAAAAAGAGATGCACGCGATTGTTGCCGCAAACAAGCCCATCGAGCGCAACGTCATCTCCTATGCGCAGGCTAAAGTGCTGATGGACAAAAACCGCCAGTACGAGACCCGCAAGCAGCTGGACTACATCAATCCCGAAAAGATGATTGTGAACACGCTCGACGGCTACAGCGACATGAACATCGGACCGCTGGTGAACCGCACGGGAAAAATCAAGACATTCAAGCTGCTTCCCTATGAAGACGGCTTTGTGCTCCAGTTCCCCAACAGCCGATTCCCTGACCAGGTGCCGGAATTCACCGACCACCCCAAGATTGTCCAGACCTACAAGAAATACAAGGCCTGGGGAAAGCAGGTCGGTGTGACTTCAATTGCAGCAATCAACGAGCTGATTGCAAACCGCAAAATCAACGACTTTATCGACATCACCGAGACTTTCCAGGCACAGAACTTTGCCGAAACGGCAACACAGATTCACAAACGGGGTGGCGTAAAGGTCGTCCTGATTGCCGGTCCCTCATCGTCGGGCAAAACCACGTCGGCAAAAAAGCTTTCGCTTCACCTGCAGGCGCTCGGCTATACCCCGCGCGTCATCAGCCTCGACAACTACTATGTGGGCCGCGACAAGAATCCCAAAGACGAGAACGGAAACTATGACTACGAGTGCCTTGAAGCGCTCGACATCGAGCTTTTGAACAAGAATCTTGTCGATCTCTTTGACGGAAAAGAAGTGCAGATTCCTTCGTACAACTTTGACCTTGGACAGCCCTA